>CAZPOS010000385.1:0-3454 GCA_964588065.1 uncultured Reyranella sp. | reverse complement strand
GATGCCGTACCAGGTGGCGAGACAGATCACGAGCGCCGCCACCACGACGAAGCCGCGATAGGTCGGCAGGAACATGAAGCCGAGATTGAAGCCGCCCGGGATCGGGTTGGGATAGGGCGCGCCGGACGAGCCCCACTTCCACTGGAACAGCCCCTCGATCACCAGAGCGAGGCCGAAGGTCAGCAGGAAACCGTAGAGATGGTCGAGATGGTAGATGCGTTTCAGCATCAGCTTCTCGAGCACGATGCCGAACAGGCCGACGATGACCGGGGCGATGACGAGCGACGCCCAGAACGGTACGTCGAGCAGGCCGAGCAGAAGCCAGGCGGCGAAGGCGCCCATCATGTATTGGGCGCCGTGCGTGAAGTTGATGACGTTCAGCATGCCGAAGATCACGGCAAGGCCGAGGCTCAGCATGGCGTAGAAGGCGCCGTTGATCAGGCCGAGCAGGAGCTGGCCGAACAGCGCCTGGGGCGGAATCCCTAGAAGTTCGAACATGGCGGCCTCATACCCCCAGATAGGTTTGCAGCTTGCCGATGCTCTGCTGCACGTCGCTCGAGGCGACCGTGTCGATCACGCGACCGTCTTCCATCACATAGTGTCGGTCCGCGATGGTGGCGGCGAAGTGGAAGTTCTGCTCGACCAGCAGGATGGTGAAGCCGCGGCTCTTCAGCTGTCGGATGATCTCGCCGATGCGCTGGACGATCACCGGGGCCAGCCCCTCGGTCGGCTCGTCGAGCAGCAGCAGATTGGCGCCGGTCCGCAGGATGCGGCCAATGGCAAGCATCTGCTGTTCGCCGCCCGACAGTTTCGTGCCCTGGCTGCTCCGGCGTTCCAACAGGTTGGGAAACAGCTTGTAGATCTCCTCGATGCTCAAGCCGCCCGGCTTGACGATCGGCGGCAGGCGCAGGTTCTCGTCGACGTTCAGGCTGGAGAAGATTCCGCGTTCCTCGGGGCAGTAGGCGATGCCCAGTCGAGCGATGTGATCCGACGGCAGGCCGATCGTCTCCCTGCCGTCGAAGGCGATGGAACCCGTGCGCTTGCCGAGAATGCCCATGATCGAGCGCAGGGTCGTCGTCTTGCCGGCGCCGTTGCGGCCCAGCAGGGTGACGAGCTCGCCGCGGCGGATCTCGAAATCGACACCGTGCAGGATGTGGGATTCACCGTACCAGGCCTGCAGGCCCGTGACTTTCAACAGGGTCTCAGCCATGACCGGTTCCGACATAAGCCTCGACGACGGCGGGATGTTTGGAGACCGTGGCGTACGGTCCCTCGGCCAGCACCTCGCCGCGCGCCAGCACGGTTATGGTGTCGGAGAGATCAGCGACGACTGACATGTTGTGCTCGACCATCAGCACGGTGCGGTCCTTGGAAACGGTGCGGATCAGGTCGGCGATGCGCCTGATGTCTTCCTGGCCGAGACCGGCCATCGGCTCGTCGAGCAGCATCATCTCCGGTTCGAGTGCCAGGGTCGTGGCGATCTCCAGCGCACGCTTGCGGCCATAGGGAAGGTCGACGGCCTGCGCCTCGGCAAACTCCGCGAGGCCGACGGCGGCCACCAGCTCCAGCGCCCGCGCGTCGAGCCGGGCCAGCACGCTCTCGGAGCGCCAGAACTGGAAGGAGATGCCGAGCTTTCGCTGCAGGGCGACACGCACGTTTTCACGCACACTGAGATGGGGAAACACCGCGGAGATCTGGAACGATCGAGCCAGTCCCATGCGCGCGATCGCCGCCGGCGAGCTGCCGGTGATGTTGCGTCCGTTGAAGTGAATCTGGCCCGCCGTCGGCGACAGGAAGTGCGTCAACAGATTGAAGCACGTCGTCTTGCCCGCGCCATTTGGCCCGATCAGCGCGTGAATTGTGTGACGTTTCACACGCAGATTGACGTTCTTGACCGCGACGAAGCCCTTGAACTCCTTCGTCAGCCCGGACGCCTCGAGAATTATTTCTTCTTTGGCCATCGGCTCTCCCTGTGTCGCGAATAAATCGAAGCTTTGAGCCGCTGTCCAGCACTGGCGTCGCGTCCGACAGATGGATAGATTTCCGATCACTGCAAACGGGGAAAACATTGGGAGGAATTAAAACCGTGAAGCTCACAACCAGTATCCGTCACGCCGGAGCAGCAGCCGCCGTCGCCGGTCTCGCCGTCATCGGCCTGGCTACCTACGCCCAGGCGCAGGCGCCCCAGCCGCTGAAGATCGGCGTCATGGAAGGCTTTTCCGGCGTCTATGGCGACCTCACCCAGGGCGAGGTCGAGGCCATCCAGATGGCGATCGAGGATTTCGGCGGGAAGGTTCTCGGCCGACCGATCGAGGTGCTGCAAGCCGACCATCAGACCAAGCCGGATGTCGGCGCGGCGATCGCCCGCAAGTGGTACGACGTCGACGGTGTGAAGATGATCACCGGCATCGGCACCTCTTCGGTGGCGCTGGCCGTCCGCAAGATCGCCCAGGAAAAGGGCATGATCGACATCAATACCGGCGCGGCCTCGGCCGACCTGACCGGCGCCGCCTGTTCCGAGACGGGCGCACACTGGGTGTACGACACCTATTCGCTGGCGAAGGTGACCGGCGGCGCTGTCGTGAAGGATGGCGGCGATTCCTGGTACTTCCTGACCGCCGACTACGCCTTCGGCCATGCGCTCGAGCGCGACGTGACCGCCGTGGTCAAGGCGGCGGGCGGCAAGGTCCTGGGCGGCGTCAAGCATCCGCTCAGCACGCAGGACTTCTCGTCCTTCCTGCTCCAGGCCCAGGCCTCCAAGGCCAAGGTCATCGGCCTTGCCAATGCCGGCCAGGACACGATCAACTCGATCAAGCAGGCCGGCGAATTCGGCATCACCAAGTCGGGCCAGCGCCTCGCCGGCCTGCTCGTCTTCTCGACCGACGTCGCCGCCCTCACCCTGCCGGTGGCGCAGGGCCTCGTCCTCACCGAAGCCTTCTACTGGGACCTGAACGACGAGACCCGCGCCTGGACCAAGCGCTTCCGCGCCAAGAAGGACAAGATCCCCAGCATGCTGACGGTCGGCGTCTACAGCTCGACCCTGCACTACCTCAAGGCGGTGCAGGCCGCCGGCACCGACGAGCCGAAGGCGGTGATGGCGAAGATGCGGGAAATCCCCGTCAACGATGTCATGACCAAGAACGGCAAGCTGCGCGAGGACGGCCGCCTGGAGCGCGACATGTACCTGTTCCAGGTCAAGACCCCGGCGGAGTCCAAGAGCAAGGACGACATCTACAAGCTGATCGCCACGGTGCCGGGCAACGAGGCCTATCGTCCGATGGCCGAGGGAAACTGCCCGTTCGTGAAGAAGTGATCGCCGGCAGATCGTCAACGCTGAAAAGGGCACCTGCGGGTGCCCTTTTCTTTGTCAAGGAAAGAGGCGGCGAGAGTCTCTCCCCTGCGTCCGTCGCTCCTTGACGTCTCGGACAGGTTGACTGTCAGATGGGTTGTGCGT
>CAZPOS010000384.1:0-3591 GCA_964588065.1 uncultured Reyranella sp. | reverse complement strand
CGAACGCGACTTCACGCCGGTGACGCCGCTGATCGAGGGCGCGCTCGCCCTGGTCGGCTCGCCCAAGGCGGGCATGGACTCGATGGAAAAGTTCATGGCGGCGGCGAAGGCCAATCCCGGCAAGTATCAGTTCGGCAGCACCGAGAACACGACCCGCATGGTCGGCGAACTGTTCCGGGTGACCAGCGGGCTGAAGATCGAGAACGTCGCCTACAAGGGTGCCGCGCCGATGATGCAGGAACTGGCGGGCGGCCACATCCCGGTGGGCTTCACCAGCCCGCTCACCGTGATGTCGCACCACCGGGCAGGCACGCTGCGCATGCTGGCCGTCAGCGGCACCAAGCGGCTGCCGGGCCTCGAGGATATCCCGACCATCGCCGAGGCGGGCGTGCCGGGCGTCGATACGACCGCCTGGTTCGCGATGTTCGGGCCGGGCAAGATGTCGCCCGCACTTGCCAACCGCATGCGCGACGATGTGGTGGCCGTCTTGGCCGAGCCCGAGATGCAGGCCAAGATCCGCGACCTGTCGAGCCTGCCCGGCGGCGAGGCGCCCGACGCCTTCGCCCAGCGCATCAAGAAGGAGCTGGCGAGCTGGGGCGAAGTCGCCAAACTGGCGGGTATCCAGCCGGAGTGATTTTACTGGGGGGGGCGAGAGATGATCCGTGCGCTCGTGATCGTCCTTCTCGTGCTCCTGGGCGCACCTACTTGGGCCCAGTCCGTGAGCTTCCCCGGCGTCACCGTCGGCAGCAGCCAGGCGGGTCCCGAAGTGAAGGGCTGGATCTACAAGCCGTCCGGCGACGGACCGTTCCCGGCGATCATCCTGGCTCATAGCTGTGCCGGCGCGAACGCGCACACCGATAGGTGGGGCAAGCGGCTGGTGAGCTGGGGCTATCTCGTGCTGGCGCCGGATTCGTTTGGTCCGCGCGGCACCAAGGCCGTCTGCACGACGCCCAATGTGGTGACGCCCAACATGCGCGTGGCCGACATTGCCGGTGCGCTCGACTATCTGGCGACGCGGACCGACGTGGTGAGGGGCAAGGTCGGCATCATCGGCCACAGCCATGGTGGCTCGACCGTGATCCGCTCGGCGCAGAAGAACTTCGGGCTGGCCCAGCGCGGCCTTGCGGCAGGCGTCGCCTATTATCCCGGCTGCAACCCGCAGTTCGATGTCGGCATCGACATTCCGATCTTGCTGCTGGCCGGCGACAAGGACGACTGGACGTTCGCCGATCGCTGCCGCAGCCTGGTCTCGGGCTTGCGACGCGGCGACCTCGTCGAGGCGGTCTATTACCCCAACGCCTATCACAGCTTCGACTCGAAGGCCGCCGACCGCAATGTTCCGGGCGCGGGCGGCAAGCAGCACCATCTCGCCTACGACACCGTCGCCGCCCCCGATGCCGAGGCGAGGACGAAGGCATTCTTCGCGAAGTACCTGCGTTAGGCGTCCGCCAGGCCCATCTGTCGGCACAGCAGCACGAGCGTCTCGTAGATCACGTGCGAGCAGAGGTGGGCGGCCATGCCGTTCACGTCCTGCGGCGGGCTCACCGTGTTCACGTCGACGGCCACGATGTTGAGGTCGGTGAGGCAGCGCAGCAGGTCGATGCCCTCGCGGGCGCTGAGGCCGCCCCAGGAGGGCGTGCAGACGCCGGGGGCGCAGGACGGGTCGAACACGTCCATGTCGAAACAGAGATAGACCGGCCGCTTGCCGACCTTGTCGCGGAACTCCGCCATGCGCTGGGCGAAGCCGCCACGCACCAGCTCGTCGATCGACACGACCTTGTAGCCGAGGCTCATGGCGCGCGGCACGACGCCCTGCGCATAGGTCGTGCTGCGGATGCCGACATGCCAGGAGAATTCGGGATCGACGAGGCCTTCCTCGGCGACGTGGGTGAACTGGGTGGCCGAGTTGTACTTCTCCTCCGAGCCGTACGGGTACGAATCGGTGTGCGAATCGATGTGGAGCGCCGCCATCTTCGGGTACTTCTTGCCGACGGCGCGCGCGCCCGGGACGGTGACCGAGCCGTCGCCGCCGATGGTGATCGGCACCGCGCCGGCCTCGACGATGCGGTCGGCGGCCTGCTCGATGCGCTCGAAGGCATCGACGATCTTCGAGGGCGTGAGCTTCACGTTGCCGCAATCGACCAGTCCCAGCGCCAGCGCGGGATCGAAGTCGGCATTGGTCGGATTGAAGCGCCGCATCAGTTGCGACTGCTGGCGCACCGAGTCCGGGCCGCCGCGTGCACCGATGCGCATGTTGGTGCCGCAGTCGAACGGGATGCCGAGAATTGCGGCCTTGTTCGCCGGACCGGGCCGGCTATAGGGCACGCCCATGAAGGTGAGCGGCAGGGTAAACAGTTCTTCGTCGGACAGACGGTCCATGTCAGGGCTCCGCGGAGAGGAAGTCGTAGGCGACCAGCGTGTGGATCTTGGCCACCGCCAGCAGTTCGTCCACCAGCACATGCTCGTCGGCGCCACCCATGTTGTACGGCGTGAGGCCCAGCACGACGGTGGGCACGTCGAACATGCGATACCAGCGCGAGTCGGAACCGCCGACCCTCATGTTCACCGCGGGCGTCTCGCCCAGTACCTCGGCGGCGACCGAGGCTGTGCGGGTCACGATCTCATGATCGGGATCGGTGAAAGAGGGCTCGAAGCGCCGGATCGCCCTCCAGCTCACGCCGTCGAGCGGCGCCAGCCATTCGTCGAGCTTCGCGGCGAGCAGGTCGGTCGTGATGCCGACGGGTAGGCGGATATCGGCACGTGCGATCGCATGGGTCGGTACCAGATTGGGCGAGGTGCCGCCCTCGATCGTCCCGATATTCACGGTGACCCGTGACAGGGTATCGGCCTCGCCGGCGCCAGACAGGGGTTCCGAGATGGGCTTGGCCCTGCCGATCGCCTGGGTGACGACCGGCGGTGACTGGAACGGTACGTCTTCGAGCTGCTTCAGAAAGTCGAGCGCGGTGCGCAGCCGGTCGATGGCGTTGGTGCCCTTGTGGACATGGGCTCCGTGAGCGGGGGATCCGGTGGCTTCCACCTCGACCCACATCAGCCCTTTCTCTCCGAAGCGCACGACCTTGGGCGAGCCAACATCGCCGCAGATGTTGGCGTCGCCGGCGGCATGGGCGAAGTTCTTGAGGAGGTGGCCGGAGCCCAGCGAGCCCATATTCTCCTCGTCGCCGGCCAGGGTCAGCACGACCTCGCCGTCCCAGGCATCGCGGTTCTCCGCCAGCAGCAGGGCGGCCAGCAGCGAGCAGGCGATGCCGCCTTTCATGTCGCAGACGCCGCGGCCGTAGAGTTTGCCGTCCTTCAGCACGCCGCCGAGCGGCGGCACGGTCCAGGGCAGGTTCTCCAGCAACGGGAAAGTGTCGAGATGGCCGTTGAAGATCAGGCGGCGGCCGGGCGCGCGCCCGCGGATACGGCCGATCAGGGAGACGATGCGCGGCTCGGGTTCGACCCGCTCGATCTCGATGCCGGGGATCTCGCGCAGCAGCGCTTCGGCGACCGCGGCCACTTCGAACGTGTCGCTTGGTGGGTTGGGCGAGGCCACGGCGACCAGCCGCCGTGTCACCTCGATGAGGCGGTCGAGGG
>CAZPOS010000383.1:3171-3615 GCA_964588065.1 uncultured Reyranella sp. | reverse complement strand
AGAGGAAACTGCAAGTAATATATTTGACCTAATAGAAGCAGATTTAGTAGAAAAAGTAAAGGAGTAAATAATATGAATAATAGAAAACCAACTTGGAATTATATTTTAAATGATATAGCATTTATTAGTTTATTAACAGAATGTTTATATAGTGAATACCCTAGTTCACAACATAAATATGATTTAGAATATCAAATAAAATTAATTCAAGATAAATTAAATAAATATAAACAAGTAATATACAAGATAAAAGAATATTGCAAAGAAGAAAAAGAAGATTTAATTGCAGGTGGAGAAGTTTGTGAAGATATTTTAGAATTATTGGAGGAAATAGAATGAAAGTAATAGATTTATTAAATAAAATAGCAAATTGTGAAGAAGTACCAAAACATATACATATAAGAGATTTAGATAAATATACTTGGCAAGAAGATGTTAAAGCAT
>CAZPOS010000383.1:0-3161 GCA_964588065.1 uncultured Reyranella sp. | reverse complement strand
AGATGAAAATGATTTATTAAGTGATTTAGATTTGAGCGCAACAAATTTAATAGAAGATATTGATATAATAGAAGAACCACAAGAACATAAAATACCTGAAAAATTAAATCTTGATACAGATAAATTAAGAGGTAAAGAAACACCAAGAACAATAGATTATTTAATTGAAGATAAAATAAATGAAATAATAGATTATTTGGAGAAGAAAGAATGAATAAAGAAAAGCTTTTATTATTTAATCCATTTGAAACAAAGAAAGCAACAAACAATGAATTAAGAGATATTTATAATAAAGTATATGAAAATTTATTAGATGATCCAGATACTATGTATGAATATTCACATAATATTGAAGTATATAGTAATCTTAACTATATTATAGGAGAAATTATAGCAAGATTAACAAAAGATGTTATTGAATTAAAAACTGATATTCAAATAGAAAGTGCTATTAAATGTGTAGAAGAAAGAAAACTATGGGATGTTGAAAGAGATGGTAAACAACCAGCTATGGCATATTTTGAAGCACTAGGAATAAGATATTGCGAAGATAAAATAAAATTACAAGCAGAAAAAGAATGCTCCTTGAAACGATTTAAAAATGCTTATCAAAGTATGGAAGAAAAGATTAATTCATTAAAGAAAAGATTAGATTCTATAAAATATGAAAATATAGGTGAATAATTTTTAAAAATATGTTATAATAAGAAAAATAATTCAAAGAGATATTTATAACATAGGAGTATTAAATAAAAAAAGAAGAAACATTTAATTATATTAAAAAAAGGAAATAAAAATGGGAGAACAATTGTTAAAATTAAATACAAAAATAAAAAACTTAGAAAAAAGTCTTGATGAAAAAACAAAAGAATATAAAGAATTAAATGCTAAATACAAACGTTTATTTGCACGCTATCAAAATATGAGTAATGAACTTATTTTGTTAAAAGAAAGGGTTGAAAATGGAAAAAAGAATGACAATTGAGTCAGCAAAAGAAGAAATTAAAGCAATAAATAATCAAATGACTCTTTATATGAAAAAGAAAAAAGCATTGCAATCTTTTATAGAACAAGAAACAAATCGACTTATGGGAGTTAAATCATTAAAAGAAAAGATTTTAGATTTATATAATGATCCCAAGTTCATAAAAGAATATGGAAGAAAACGTTATTACTGGGAAATAGGTAACATAGTAGGGTATAGTCAAAGTTCCATACAACGTATTATGAATGAAGAAAAAAAGACTATTTAAGGTCTTTTTTATTTGAATAATTTTTCAAAAATATTTTTGCCACAAATACCATATTATTTATAGAAAACCATAAAACTATCATTAAAAATAGTAGTTCAGTGATAGTTCTTTTTTTATACAATAAAATTGTAAATTGATTTGTATTAGGAACATCAAACCCAATAAGACAGGAAACGAAAGGCATACCCCTAATATGTAAATGTCTAATTTTTTTAAAAAAATGCTTAATAGCAATCAATTTATATTGCACTTATCTCCTTAAGGGATAGGTGCCTTTTCATTTTTATAAGTACTAGAAGGAGGTAATTATGAAATACCAATTTACAGAAAAAGATGAAGATACTACTATTCTTAAATATCAAGATAAAGAGTTTGAAATAAAAAGAGATGTAGAATTACAAACTAAAGTTCAAAGTGTACATAGTAAGGCTAGAACAAAAATGTTTATTGAATTAACTAAACAAGGAATAAAAAAAGAAGATTTAATAATTAAAGAAATTAAAAATGGTAAGACTTATGAAGATAACTCTAATTTGCAAGAAGTGGAAAAAGGATATGTAGAAATAGAAACATTAAATCTTATGGATGAAATTAGTAAAAAATATACTAACATGACTTTTTCAGAATTAATAATTGATATTGGATTGTCTGAAAATAATTATGAAGAAATTGAAAACTTCACTAAAGATTTTACTCTAGCAATTAGAGGTAATAGTAAAACACCCAGTAAAAGTATATAAAACGTATTTTTGTTTTGCTTATCCAAATGATTTAGAACAGGCTTATGCTTTTTATTGTGCTAGATATAAAGATATTTCTTATAATGATTTTTTACATTTAGGGATAACTGAATTTATGATGAAATTTAATAGTATTCCTGAAACTGAACCATTATTTACAATATTAAAATCACGTGCAATTAACCTAGGTGAAATAAAAGATAAAGAAGAACGAAAACATTGGAGAAAATTAAAGAATGCAAATAAAATACCTGATTTATATTTATCAAGAGAAGAAATAATGAATAATTTAATAAAAATTGTAAAGGAGAAAAAAATATGATAACTGAAAAATTAAGTGAATACATGACTAAAATAGAATTAAATAAAATATGTATGTATAGAGATTTAGAAAGAGGTATTATCTACCCTCTTACTCCACAACACTTACTTACAAGAATAGATTATTTAGAATTAGATAAAAATGAATTACAAAAATACATATTCGAACAAAAAATAGATAATAAAGAATATAAAATGTATGATTGTGTAAAACCAGTACCTAAATATCAAATAACAAAAAATGAAAAAGATAAATTTACAATAACAGATATGAAATACAAGGGTACTCATATTTGGAATGTAAGTAATCAAGCAGGAATACACGAAACATTTGAAAATAAAGAAGATGCTATTAGACTATGTGAAGAAATAAACTCTAGTCTTAAATCACTTTTATAGGTACATTATGAAATATATATTGAAAGGATGTGATGCTTAATGTCTATGGATAAAAGAAAAGTAATAATGTATTTTAAACTTGTTAATTCCATAGGTGGTTAGGTGTTGAATCGTGGCTTTATTACCTATCAAAGAAATATGAATTTGAATTTTGGTATAAAGAAGCAGACCCTATTCAAATACAAAGATTATCACATAACATAAAAGTAAAAAAATATAATGGAGAACAACTAGAATGTGATACATTTATAGTCAATTATAATCCTGATATTATTGATAATGTAAAAGCAAAAGAATACATTATGATGGTACATTGTGATTATTCTGCAGTTAAGTTTAAACCAATTACACATCCAAAATTTACCAAGTATATTGGAGTTAGTCAGTATGTATGTGATATATTTACTAATCTTACTGGAATACCTTGTGAATTATGTTATAATCCTGT
>CAZPOS010000382.1:2153-3640 GCA_964588065.1 uncultured Reyranella sp. | reverse complement strand
CCGTCGGCGAAGACGCCGCCACCTCCCCATCTGAATGGGGAGGCGTAAAGATTACCTCTCTTTCCGCACGTAATGCGCCGCGATCATCAGCGCGGTCGCGACCGTCACCTTCTTGCCCGTGGGAATGTGCAGGAACTCGTTGGGTCCATGCGCATTCGAATGCGGGCCGAGCACGCCCGTGATCACGAACTGCGTGTTCGGAAATTTGTCGCCCAGCATGCCCATGAACGGGATCGTGCCGCCTTCGCCCATGTAGGCGACCGGCTGGCCAAACGCTTCCTGCGAGGCCTCGTTGACCGCCGTCTCAAGCCACGGCGCCAGCGGCGGCGCGTGCCAGCCGCTCTGGCCGCCTTCGCCGGCATCGAACTCCACGGTGGCGCCGTAGGGTGGGTCGGATTCCAGCGCTTTCTTCATCGCCTTCACGGCTTCCTTGGCGTCGAGCGTCGGCGGCGTGCGCACGCTGATCTTGGCCTCGGTGTAGGGCAGCAGCACGTTGCCGGCATCGACCGGCTCGGGATAGCCCGCCATGCCCACGGTCGCGAGCTGCGGCCGCCAGGTGCGGTTCAGCACCATCTGGCCGAGATCCTCGACCATCGGCCTGGTCGTGCCGGCAAACGGGAACTTGCGATAGACCTCCTCGCCCAGCACGCGCGCCGCTTCCGAGGCCTGCGCGATGCGCTGCGGCGGGATCTGCACGAACAGCTCCGGCAGCTTCATCTCGCCGGTCGCCTCGTCCTCCAGCCGTGTGAGCAGCGCGCGCGTGATGCGGAAGGAGGAGGGCACGATCCCCGACGCGTCGCCCGAATGCACGCCCTCGTTCAGCACGGTCACCTTCAGCGTGCCGGCCGCGATGCCGCGCAGCGACGTGGTGAGCCACATCCGGTCCCAGTCGCCGCAGCCCGAATCGAGGCAGACGACCAGCGACGGGTCGCCGATCCGGTCGAGCAGGTGATCGACATAGAAGGGCAGGTCGTAGCTGCCGGATTCCTCGCAGCCCTCGATCATGATGACGCAGCGGGCGCGCGGTACCTTCTGCTCCTGCAGCGCGAGCAAGGCCGCGAAGCAGGCATAGATCGCGTAGCCGTCGTCGGCGCCGCCGCGACCGTAGAGCTTGTCGTCCTTGCGCACCGGAATCCACGGCCCCATGCCCTCGGCCCAGCCCTTCATCTCGGGCTGCTTGTCGAGATGGCCGTAGAGCAGGACGGTGTCGTCGTTGTCGTCGCCCGGTATCTCGATGAAGATCAGCGGCGTACGCCCGGGCAGTCGCACCACCTCCATCGTCGCGCCCGCGAAGGCCGCCACGTGCGGCCGCGCCCAGTCGGTCATCAGCGTGACCGCCTGCTCCATGTAGCCGTTCTCCTCCCACTTCGGGTCGAACGACGGCGACTTGTTGGGGATGCGGATGTACTCGGTGAGCGACGGCAGGATCTGGTCGTCCCAGAAACTGCCGATGAAGGTCTTGAGCTGGTCGGGGTTCATGGGCGGGA
>CAZPOS010000382.1:0-2143 GCA_964588065.1 uncultured Reyranella sp. | reverse complement strand
CGGGAGTTTAGTCCCGCGCTGGGCCCTCGCAAACTCTCAGCTCTTGGCAGCCTCGGCCTTCTTTTCGGTCTCGTCCTTATCGAGTTTCTTGTCCTTGTCCTCGACGACGGCCTTTGCCTCTTCTTTCGCCGGCTCTTCGGCTTCCGGTTTCGCAGGCTCCTTGTCCTCGACGACGGGTTCTACTTCTTCTTTCGCCAACTCTTCTGTTTCCGCGGTTGCAGGCTCCTCGTCCTCAGAGACGGCTGTTACCTCTTCTTTCACAGGCTCTTCGGCTTTCGTGTCTGAGGGACCCTCGACCTCATCTTCGGCAGGCTTCTCCGCTTCGTCCTTCGCCGGCGTCTCGGGCTCGGGCGTCGCAGGCGCCATCGGCTCGATGTTGGCGGGATCGAACCATGTCGCTGCTTTGTCGAAAGCGGCGACGAGGGCGGCGGCTTCGACGGGATCGACGAGGGTTTCGAAGCCGTGGAGGATGTTGTTGCGGATGCGGCGCAGCGTATCGAGCTGGCGCAGACGGTCCTTGGACAGGTTGAAGCGCGGATCCTCGAACAGGCTGTCGAGCGTGGCCGTCCGGTCGTCGGCCATGTCGGCCTGGCGCTTGACCTCGCGTTCGAAGTTCACCGCGGCGTTCAGCACGGCCTGGTAGGGCATCTTGAGGTCAAGCAGCTGCTTCGGCGCCAGCGCTTCCACGGGGGTCCGCTTGGTGGGAGCGTGGGCGAGGTTGCGGAACAGGGGGCGCTGGCCGTCTTCCGGCTTTTCCGGCTCGGGTTCGGGCAGGGCGCCTTGCTCCTTCAACTCCTCGATGCCGACCCGGATGCTGACGAAGTCGTTCGCGGGCTTGGGGGCAGGCTTAGGAGGTGCAGGGGGAGGCGGCGGCGGAGCGGGTGTTGAGGCCGGCTCCTCGACCGGTTTGGCGACGGGCTCGACGATCGGCTCTACGGGGGGCTCGACCGTCGGCGCGGCGATGAGCGCGGGCGCGGGCTCCGGTTCCTTCTCCGGCACCTTCTCAGGCGCGGGGAGCTTCAGCGGTTCGGGGGCGGGGGCGCTGACGGCCGCCGGTGTTGACGGCGGCTCTGCCCGTGCCGTCCGCGCGGCGCGCAGGACCAGGCCCTGCGCGGCCAGGATGCAGAAGAAGGCCACGCCGCCGGCCGTCACGCCGTCGAGCGGCATCTGCTTGGCCTCTGCCACCAGCGTGCCGTAGGCCGCGCCGCCGGCCAGCGGCAGCACCAGCTCTTTCAGCACGCGTAGCGCGATTGGCGTCCTGCCAGCCTTCTTCTCGTCCATCGACCCCAATCCATTCGCTCCGGCCCCCCTTATTGAGAGGGCGCGGCCGGCAAAAGCCCGCGCCCTACTAACAAACCTCGCGAGTTGACGCCAACCGACCCGTCCGCTACCCCCTCGCCACCCCGAAGGACCCCGAAAAAGTGCCCGATTCCGCCGCTCTTCCCGCTTCCGACGCCCGTCTGGCCGGCCATCCCGCCGGGCAGCGGCGCACGTTTGCGATCATCTCGCATCCCGACGCCGGCAAGACGACGCTGACGGAGAAGCTGCTGCTGTTCGGCGGCGCCATCCATGTGGCGGGCGCCGTGAAGGCGCGCGGCGAGGCGCGGCGGGCGCGCTCGGACTGGATGAAGATCGAGCAGCAGCGCGGCATCTCGGTCACCACCTCGGTGATGCACTTCGAATATGGCGGCGCGGTCTTCAACCTGCTCGACACGCCGGGCCACGAGGACTTCTCGGAAGATACCTACCGCACCCTGACCGCCGTCGATTCGGCGGTGATGGTGATCGACGCCGCCAAGGGGATCGAGGCGCGCACCCGCAAGCTGTTCGAGATCTGCCGCCTGCGCGACGTGCCGATCATCACCTTCATCAACAAGATGGACCGCGAGTCCAAGGACCCGATCGAGCTTCTGGACGAGGTCGCCTCGACCCTGGCGCTCGACGTCTCGCCCATGACCTGGCCGACCGGCTCGGGCCAGAACTTCAAGGGCACCTACGATCTCGCCAACAACCGCATGCTGGTGTTCGACAACACCGACAGGAGCCGCATCGGCGAGGTGATCGAGAACTACACGATCGCCGACCCCAACTTCGCCGAGGAGGTCGAGCTGGTGCGCGCGGGGTACCCTGAATTCGATCTCGA
>CAZPOS010000381.1:0-3647 GCA_964588065.1 uncultured Reyranella sp. | reverse complement strand
CACCGAGCCGGCCAACTGGCGTTCGGTCAAGCCGCTCAACGACTGGCTGAAGAGCCACAATCTGCCGGGTATCTGCGACGTCGACACGCGCGCCATCACGCGGCGCATCCGCGATGGCGGGGCGCCCAACGGCGTCGTGGTCCACGCGCCGGACGGCAAGTTCGACATTCCCAAGATGCGCCAGATCGCGCTCGACTGGCCGGGTCTCGACGGCATGGACCTGGCGATCGAGGTCACGACCAAGCAGACCTACAATTGGGACGAAACCAAGTGGGCGCTGGGCAAGGGCTACGGCAAGCTCACGGATCCCAAGTATCACGTCGTCGCCGTCGACTATGGCGCCAAGCGAAACATCCTGCGCTGCCTCGCCAACACCGGCTGCAAGGTCACGGTCGTGCCGGCGACGGCCACGGCCGAGGACATCCTGCGCCACAATCCCGACGGCGTGTTCCTGTCCAACGGCCCGGGCGATCCGGCGGCGACGGCGGTCTATGCCTCGCCGGCCATCCAGGCCGTGCTCGACAAGAAGGTGCCGCTGTTCGGCATCTGCCTCGGACACCAGATTCTCGCCCTGACGCTGGGCGGCAAGACCCGCAAGATGGAGCGCGGCCACCGCGGCGCCAACCAGCCGGTCAAGGATCTGACCACCGGCAAGGTCGAGATCACGTCGCAGAACCATGGCTTCTGCGTCATCCCCGAATCGCTGCCCGAGAACACCGAGGTGACGCACGTGTCCCTGTTCGACGGCATCAACGAAGGTCTGCGCTGCACCGACAAGCCGGCCTTTTCGGTCCAGTATCACCCCGAAGCCTCGCCCGGCCCGACCGACAGTCACTATCTCTTCGACCGCTTCGTCGAGATGATCGACAAGAGCAAGGGCAAGTAGAGAAATCATGCCCAAGCGCACAGACATCAAATCCATCCTCGTCATCGGCGCCGGTCCGATCGTCATCGGTCAGGCCTGCGAGTTCGACTATTCCGGCGTCCAGGCCTGCAAGGCGCTGAAGGACGAGGGCTATCGGGTCATCCTGATCAATTCCAACCCGGCCACGATCATGACCGATCCGGGCCTGGTCGATGCGACCTATGTCGAGCCGATCACGCCCGACTTCGTGGCGCGCATCATCGAGAAGGAGAAGCCCGACGCGATCCTGCCGACCATGGGCGGCCAGACGGCCCTAAACACAGCGATGTCGCTGCACCGCGACGGCCGGCTGGAGAAGTACGGCGTCGAGCTGATCGGCGCCAACGCCGTGGCCATCGACAAGGCCGAGGACCGGCTGCTGTTCCGCGACGCCATGACCAAGATCGGGCTCGAATGTCCGAAGAGCGAGGTCGTGCACAATCGCGAGGAGGCGGCGACCGCGCTCGAGCGCGTCGGCCTGCCGGCGATCATCCGCCCGTCCTTCACCTTGGGCGGCACCGGCGGCGGCATCGCCTACAATCGCGACGAATATTTCGAGATCGTTCAGGGCGGCGTCGACGCCTCGCCGGTCGGCGAGGTGCTGGTCGAGGAATCCGTGCTCGGCTGGAAAGAGTACGAGATGGAGGTCGTGCGCGACCGCAACGACAACTGCATCATCATCTGCTCGATCGAGAACGTCGACCCGATGGGCGTGCATACCGGCGACTCGGTCACGGTGGCGCCGGCGCTGACGCTCACCGACAAGGAATATCAGATCATGCGCGACGCCTCGATCGCGTGCCTGCGCGAGATCGGCGTCGACACGGGCGGATCGAACGTGCAGTTCGCGGTCGATCCGGCGACCGGCCGCATGGTGGTGATCGAGATGAACCCGCGCGTCTCGCGCTCCTCGGCGCTGGCCTCCAAGGCCACGGGCTTCCCGATCGCCAAGGTCGCGGCGCGCCTGGCCGTCGGCTACACGCTCGACGAGCTGCTGAACGACATCACCGGCGAGACGCCGGCCTCGTTCGAGCCGACGATCGACTACGTCGTCACCAAGATGCCGCGCTTCGCCTTCGAGAAGTTCCCCGGCGCGGAGCCGCTGCTGAACACCTCGATGAAGAGCGTCGGCGAGGCCATGTCGATCGGCCGGACCTTCCAGGAATCGCTGCAGAAGGCGCTGCGCTCGATGGAGACCGGCCTGACCGGCCTGAACGAGATCGAGATCAAGGGCGCGCCGGACAGGTCCGCCATCGTCGGCGCCCTGGCGCGGCCGACGCCGGACCGCATCCTGGTGATTGCCCAGGCGTTCCGGAACGGCCTCTCGGTCGAGGAGATCGCCCAGGCGTCGAAGTACGAGCCCTGGTTCCTGCGCCAGATCGAGCAACTCGTCGAGATCGAGGCGGACCTGCGCAGGAACGGCCTGCCGACGGATGCCAAGGCCTTCTTCGACCTCAAGAAGAAGGGCTTCTCCGACGAGCGGCTGGGCGAGCTCACGGGGCAGAGCGCGGGCGACGTGGCGAGGAAGCGCCGCGCGCTCGGCGTGCGGCCGGTCTTCAAGCGTATCGACACCTGCGCGGCCGAGTTCGAATCGCGCACGCCCTACCTCTATTCCTGCTACGAGGGCGACGGCGTGCGGCCGGCGGAATGCGAGGCCCAGCCCAGCGACCGGCGGAAGGTCATCATCCTGGGTGGCGGTCCCAACCGCATCGGCCAGGGAATCGAGTTCGACTATTGCTGCGTCCATGCCGTCTACGCGCTACGCGAGGCCGGCTACGAGACCATCATGGTCAACTGCAACCCGGAGACCGTGTCGACCGACTATGACACGGCCGACCGTCTCTACTTCGAGCCGCTGACGGCCGAGGACGTGATCGAGCTGGTCGAAGTCGAGCGCCGCAGCGGCGAGTTGCTCGGCCTGATCGTGCAGTTCGGCGGCCAGACGCCGCTGAAGCTCGCCAAGCCCCTCGAGGCGGCGGGCATTCCCATCCTGGGCACCTCGCCGGATGCGATCGACCTGGCCGAGGACCGCGAGCGGTTCCAGAAGCTGATCCAGGAGCTGAAGCTCCGCCAGCCCGACAACGGCACGGCCACGTCGCAGGAGAAGGCGATCGAAGTCGCCGAGAAGATCGGCTACCCGGTGGTGATCCGCCCGTCCTACGTGCTGGGCGGCCGTGCCATGCAGATCGTCTACGATCGCGCCGCGATCGAGCGCTACATGCGCGACGCCGTGAAGGTGTCGGGCAGCAATCCGGTGCTGATCGATTCCTATCTGCGCGACGCCATCGAGGTCGATGTCGATGCGCTGGCCGACAAGGACCAGAACGTCTTCGTCGCGGGAATCATGGAACATATCGAGGAAGCCGGAATTCATTCCGGCGACTCGGCCTGTTCGCTGCCGCCTTACTCGCTGTCGGCCAAGATCATGGCCGAGATCGAGCGTCAGACCGAGGCGATGGCCAAGGCGCTGCACGTCGTCGGTCTCATGAACGTGCAGTTCGCCGTCAAGGACGGCGAGGTCTACGTGCTCGAGGTCAATCCGCGCGCCAGCCGCACCGTGCCCTTCGTCGCCAAGGCGACCGGCCAGCCGATCGCCAAGTTCGCCGCCCGCCTGATGGCCGGCGAGGCGTTGAAGTCGCTCGGCATCAAGAAGTCGAAGGGCAAGCACATCGCGGTCAAGGAGGCGGTATTCCCCTTCGCCCGCTTCCCCGGCGTCGACATCATTCTCGGCCCGGAAATGCGC
>CAZPOS010000380.1:0-3677 GCA_964588065.1 uncultured Reyranella sp. | reverse complement strand
TCTGGCGCGCGCTGATGCTGCTTGGCGAGTTCGACGAGGCCGGCTTCTCGCTGTCGGCCGCGGCCGAGAAGTACCGTCAGTACCACTCGCGCATGATGGCGGAATATCTGCCGCAGGTGACGACGTGAGGGACCGCAAGGTCAGCACCTTCGCCTTTGGCGGCGGGCTCGATACTAACTCCGCCGCATTGGCTATTCCGCCCGGCGCACTGGCCGCAGGCGAGAATTACGAGCCCTTGGCCGAAGGCTATGGCCGCGTCGCCGGTTACGAGCGGTACGACGGGCAGGAAGCGCCCTCGCAGGTCGTGTGGTACGCCCTGCCCTTCACGCTCGGCTCGCTGGAGATCAGCACGGGCGACACCATCAACGGCGCGAGCAGCGGCGCAACGGCGGTTGTCGCCGGCATCGACGGGCTGACCGGCGATTGGGCCGAGGGCACGGCGGCGGGAACGCTGGTGCTGATCGCCATGACCGGCGCCTTCGTCCCCGACGAGACAATCCGCATCGGCACCGACGGCGCGGCGCTGTCGAGCGATGACAGCGCGCTTGCCGGCGCGGACACCGACACAGAGCGCAAGACGCGGTTCCTGATCGCGATGGCGCACCAGCGCACCCGCATCGACCCCGTGCCCGGTTCCGGCCCCGTGCGCGGCGTCGCGGTGCATGACGGCAAGGTCTACGCATGGCGCGACAACGTCGGCGCAACCGCGCTGATCTGCCACGAGGCGACCGCTTCGGGCTGGTCCGCGATGCCGACACTGACCAAGCTGCCATTCAACACCGGCACCGGCGAGATCGCCGAGGGCGCGACTGTCACCGGCGGCACGTCGGCGGCCACGGGCGTCGTCGTCTCAGTCGAAATCGCGAGCGGCACATGGGCCGGCAGCAACGCGGCGGGCTTCATCATCCTCAAGACCGTCACCGGGACGTGGGGCGCGGCCGAGGCCATCAAGGTCGGCGGCGTCACGAAAGCCACGGCGGCCGGCGCGACCGTCGCGCAGTCGATCGGGCCGGGCGGGCGCGTGCGCTGGCTGTCGCACAACTTCTACGGCGCGTCGAACCGCTACCGCATCTACGGCTGCACCGGCGAGAGCAAGGCGTTCGAGCTCATTCCCGGCGCGGGCATGGTGCAAGTCGTCACCGGCATGACCGACGATCGGCCGACGCGGATCTTCGAGATCAACAACCACCTGGGCCTGTGCTTTCGCGGCGGCTCGATCCAGTTCAGCGGCACGCTGCGCCCCCTGCAATGGACCGTCATTACCGGCGCGGGCGAAATCGGCTTCGGCACCGAGATCAACGACGTCGTGCAGGCGAACGAAACCGCCGTCGCCTTCTTCGGCGCGGCCAAGATCGCCATCCTGCAGGGGCGCGATTCCAGCGACTTCATCCTCGACACGCTGACCGAGGAAGCGGGCGCCGAGCCGGACAGCGCCCAGCGCGTCACCAAGACGCTGTACCTCGATCGCCGCGGCCTTCGGTCGCTGGAAGCCACGCAGGCGTTCGGCAACTTCAAGGCGGGCACGCAATCGGGCCGGATCGAACGGTTCTTCCAGAACAAGTCCAAGGGCGGGCTGACGCTGATCGGAACCTACGTCTGCAAGAGCAAGTCGCAGTACCGCATGGTGTGGAGCGATGGCACGGGCCTGTCGGTCTACATGGGCGGCAAGGCACCCGAGGCCATCCCCTTCCGCCTCGCCCACGTTCCGACGTGCTTCGGCGCGGGCGAGCTTGACGTCGAGGGCATCTTCTTCGGCGACGCGGACGGCTACGTGCACCGGGCCGAGAGCGGCAACAGCCAGGACGGCGAGGCCATCGCGCACTACGCCATGACAGGCTTCAACCATTTCGGTTCGCCGTCGCAGTACGATCGCTTCTTCAAGGTCGAGGTCGAACTGGACGCGCCGACGATCGCGAACCTGTCGGTCGCGGTGCAGTACGACTACGGCGACGCGTCGCAGCCGATCAGCCCGAGCGCCGACTTCTTCGTGCCGGGCGGCGGCGGCCTCTGGAACATCAGCGAGTGGAACACCTTCAACTGGTCGAGCCCGCTGGAGGTTCGCGCGGGCGTCTACATCGACGGCATGGGCAAGAACGCCAGCTTCATCTTCGCCGGCACGGCTGATCTCGACCACGAGCCGCACATCTTGAGCGCCTTCACGGTGCACCATTCGCCACGGAGGCTGCAGCGGTGAACGAGAACGACTATTACGAGGCTTCGCAGGGCGTCTTCAACCCGTATGCCAGCGCACGCGCCGAAGACGTCGTTGCCGAACACAACGCCATCCAGGCGGGCTTTGCCAAGCTGCCGAACCCTGACAAGCTGCAGGCCGACAGCGGCAACTACCTCGTCGCGGGCGGCAGCGCGAACACGATCACCGCGACGCTGGACCCGGCGCTGGCCGAGTACGGCGACGGGCTGTGCATCAAGCTCAAGGTCGCGATTGGCAACACCGGGGCGGCGACGCTCAACCTCAATTCGCTGGGCGCGATCCCGATCGTCGACAAGGACGGCGCGGCGCTGCGCACGGGCGCCATGAGCGCGGGCCACGTCGCCTATCTCGTCTACGTCGCAGGCTCTTTCCGTCTGCTCAACGACGGCGCGGGCAACGTTGCGGCGACCTGGTATCAGGGGACCAGTGCGACGAACCCGACGACGTCGGCCGATGGCGGCCCGCTGACGGTCGGCCTGATCTACTGGAACACCGCGGTTCCCGAGATGCGCGTCTACAACGGCACCGATTGGGTCGCGGCGTACACCGCAGCCGGATCCTATGCGGCGCTGAACAGCCCCGAGTTCACCGGAACGCCGCTCGCGCCGACGGCGGCCAAGGGCACGAACACGACGCAGCTTGCGACGACGGCGTTCGTCATGGCGGCGCTCAACGGCTATTTCCAGATCACCGACGCGGCCGGGTTCGAGATCGACCCCGACAACGGGCATATCCAGTACGTCACGCTGAGTGCCAACCGCACGCCCAAGGCGACGCAATTCGAGAATGGGCAGTCGGTCGTCCTGCACGTCGACGATGGCACCGCCTACACGCTGACCTGGTCGGACACGACGTTCGGGCCGTCGGGCGTCAAGTGGATCGGCACGGTCCCGACGCTGCCGACGACAGGCTGGGGTGTGATCATCCTGTGGAAGTTCGGTGGACAGGTCTACGGCAAGTACGCGGGGGCGACGACGTGAGACTTGCCGACGCCCTCCTGATGGCCGGCGATGACGCGGGTTTCGGCGTGGGAGACATCTACGTCGGCGGCTATGCCGCGGGCTACGCCAACCCGTCGGGCGGCAACATCGCGGTTCCGCTCAACTCGCTGACGGGCGGCTTCGCCAGCGCGCCCTCTCCCGGCGATCTCGTCGTCGTGTCACAGGTCGTGGCCCTGCGGAGCAGCACGCCCGTAACGACCAACCCGAGCGGTTGGACGACGCGCTACCGCAGCTATCTCGTCGACGGCACCAAGAAGAAGGTCGAGTTGCGCACGATCTACCGGACGATGCCCGCGTCGGTGCCAACGTCGGTGTCCCTGATCGGCGCGACTCTGGCCGGGAACGCGGTTGCGGTCATGGTTCTGCGCCATGTCGACGAGGCAGAGTTCGCCATTGCGACGTCGACCTACGACGCGAACGAGATCCTGAACAACTTCTCTGTCGTCCCGGCGATTGACACGATG
>CAZPOS010000379.1:2776-3738 GCA_964588065.1 uncultured Reyranella sp. | reverse complement strand
CTCGAGGATGCAGACGAACATCTGCACGGCGAGGATGAAGAAGGCGACGATCACCAGCGCCCAGGCGAACAGCAGGATCATGATCGTCAGGAAATTGTCGAAGAAGGTCGTGAACCCGACCATCTCGCTCGCCTGATCGAGCAGCGGCCATGCCGCCGAGAAGCCGGTGCCCGCCAGTCGTCCTGGCTTGAGAAGGTCGTCGGCCGACAGCGTGCCGCCGCCCGCGGTCAGGCCCGCCTGCGCGAAGGAGCGGAAGATGATGTCGGCCAGCGTCGAGAAGCTGTTCAGGATGAAAGCGAACGCGCCGACGTAGAGGATCTTCTTGAGGAAGCGGCCGATGACGTTGTCTTCGCCGCCGAGCGCCCAGAACAGTCCGGCGAGTGTGATGTCGATCCCGATCAGCGTCGCGGTCAGGAAGCCGACGTCCGGGCCGAGCAGACCGAACCCGCTGTCGATGTAGGTGATGAACGCCTGCAGGAAGCGATCGATGACGTTCAGGTCGTTCAAGGCGGTTCTTCCTGCGCTGGTGAAGGGAATGTCGCGGGACGCGGCTGGGGGAGCTGCGCCGCGCCCCGCGACGGCGACTGGCGGCTGGAGGGGGAGCCGTCAGTCGCTGGTGACCGGATCAGGCCGTGCGGCCGACGGGGGCTATTGCGGCGTGTAGGCCGATCCGGAACCGAGGAACTTCTTGGTCGCCGCGCGCGCTTCCGAGGCCTGGGTCGCGCGTCTCGCATCCTCCACCGACTGCGCGCGGAACTGCGCCGCCATCATGTGCTGGAGCTGAAATTGCTGCTTGGCGGTGAGCGCGAGGAGCTGGTTGGTCGCCTGCTGCGCCTGGAGTGAGCCTTCGGCCCCCTGGCTGCGCGAGACGATGTCGGCGAGCGCCTCGGTGTCGGTCTGGATGTTCTCAACGACCTGCGCCTGCACCGTCATCGTCTGGCGGAACGCGCCCATGCTGGCAT
>CAZPOS010000379.1:0-2765 GCA_964588065.1 uncultured Reyranella sp. | reverse complement strand
GCCGCTGTGCGACCGCCCGCCGGTGCGCAGCGCCGACGAGAAGTCTTGCGGGAACAGCGACTGGAACTTGTCGTCGAGCTGGTCGACCCGAAAGTCGATCGCCTGCGCCCGGCCCATCAGCCGGTCGATCTCGGCCAGCTTCTGCTTGAGCATATCAAGCTGCGGGAAGTCGATCTTGCTGAGGTTCTTGCCCATGTTGACCAGCATCTGCGCTTCGTTCTGGAGCTGCTGGATCTGCTGGTTGACGCTCTGGAGCGTGCGCGCGGCGGTCAGGATGTTCTGCGCGTAGTTGCTGGGATCGAACACGACGCCGCCGAGCTGCGCATGGGCCGGCGTCGCCGTCATCGTCAGCACGCCCATGCCGAGCGAGCCACAGGCGCCGAGGCCGAGCACGGCCGCGATCAGATGCTTTCGGGTGGGAATGCGCATTACTCTTCTCCTTGTTGGGGGGCTTGGGGATCGGGAGGACCGGGGAAGTCGGCGGCGAGATCGGCGGCCCAGTCGTGGCCGGCATCGCGCAGGAAGGCTTCGGCGAAGCGGGCGTGGCCATGTTCGGCGAGGGTCGCATCGATCCGCGCCTGCGCAGCGGGGTCCGACGAGCCGCACAGTGCGAGGGCTATGGGACCGAGGCCCAGTTCGAACAGCCGGTTGCCGCGCGCGGATTGGAGGTAATAGTGCCGCTTGGGCGTGGCGCGTGCGATCAGCTCGATCTGGCGATCGTTCAGGCCGAAGCGCGTATAGATGTCATGGCCCTGCGGCTCGATCGCGCGGTCGTTGGGAAGCAGGATGCGTTGCGGGCAGCTTTCGATGATGGCGGGCGCGATCGCGGAGCCGGCAATGTCGGCGAGGCTCTGCGTCGCGAACAACACCGCGACGTTCTTCTTGCGCAGCACCTTCAGCCACTCGCGGATGCGCGCGGCGAACAAGGGATGGTCGAGGAAGATCCAGGCTTCGTCGAGGATCAGCAGCGTCGGCCGTCCGTCGAACCGCTCCTCCAGCCGGTGGAAGAGATAAGTCAGCACGGGCGCGACCGCTCCGGTCTGTCCCATCAGCGCCTCGGTCTCGAAGCACTGGACATCGGCGAGGCTGAGATGCTGTTCGGCCGCATCGAGCAGCCGGCCGTGCGGCCCTTCGAGCGTATAGGGCTGGAGTGCGACGCGCAGCGCGTTCGACTGGAGCAGCAACGCGAGGCCGGTCATGGTCCGCTCCTCGCGCGGCGCCGATGCGAGGCTGCCGAGCGCGGTCCAGATCGCGTCTTTCACTTCGGGCGTGACGGGCACATTCTCGTGCGCCAGCAGCGCCGCGATCCATTCGGCCGCCCAGCTGCGCTCGGCGGCATCGTCGATATGGGCGAACGGCTGGAAGGCAAGCGTTTCGCCGTCCGCTTCAGCCGATCCGAGCGCATGGTGCGCGCCGCCCATCGCCAGCACCGCGGCGCGTGCGCTGTTGCCCTTGTCGAAGATATAGACCTGCGCTTGGTGGTAACGCCGGAACTGGAGCGCAATGAGGCTCAGCAGCACCGACTTGCCGGCGCCGGTCGGTCCCACGACCATCATGTGCCCAACATCGCCGACATGCGTGGAGAGCCGGAACGGCGTCGATCCTGCGGTCTTTGCGACCAGCAGCGGCGGGCCGTCGAGATGGCCGTTGCGCACCGGCCCGGCCCATACCGACGACAGCGGCATCAGGTGCGCGAGGTTCAGCGTATGAACCAGCGGCTGCCGGACATTGGCATAGACATGCCCCGGCAGCGACGAGAGCCACGCCTCTACCGCGTTCACGCTCTCGCGCACGCAGGTGAAGCCGAGGCCGTTGACGATCCGCTCGACCGCGCGAACCTTGTCCTCGACCGCGGCCCGGCTGCAATCGGTGACCGTGATCGTCGTGGTCAGATAACCGAACGCGACATGGTCGCCGCCGAGCGCCTGAAGCGCCAAATCGGCATCGACGACCTTGTTGTCGGCATCGCTGTCGAGCAGCTGCGCCGGCGAATTGTAGAGCACCTCGCGCAGCAGCGCGGTCACCGACTTGCGCTTGTTGAACCACTGGCGCCGGAGGCTAGTGAGCGTCTTGGTCGCCAGTGTCTTGTCGAGCGCGATGAAGCGCGTGACCCAGCGGTAGCCGAAATCCTGATGATTGAGCGTATCGAGGATGCCGGGCCGACTGAGGCTCGGGAAGCCGAGCACCGTCAGCGTGCGGACATGCAACTCGCCGAGTTTCGGCTCCAGCCCGCCGACCAGCGGCGTGTCGGTCAGGATGCCGTCGAGATACATCGGCGTCTCGGGTGCGGCGACGGAATGGCGGCGATCGGAGATCGTGCCGTGAAGGAAGGTCAGCGTCTCTCCGTCATCGAGCGGCCGGACATCGGCCATGAAGCCTGACAGCAGGTCCAGCACGCGGTCGGTCTCAGCGACAAAGCTCTCTAGCGCGCCGCGCCAATCGCGTTCCCGGTCGCCGTCCGGACGTTCGACGAGGCTCCGTCCTGCGCGGTCGGTCGTGTCGGCCGGGGGGAGCCAAGTCAAAGTCAGGTGATAACGGCTCTCGAAATGGGTGCCCTCGGCCTCGAATGCCGCCTGCCGCTCGCCATCGACCAGCCAACTCGCCGCGTCAGGAAAATCGCTCTCGGGATAGGCCAGCGCCTCGCGCCGCTCGGCATCGAAGAACAGTGCCCAGCCGCTACCGAACCGCTTGAGCGCATTGTTCGCCCGCGCACAGGCGCCGACCAGCTCGGCTTCGGTCGCGGACTCCAGATCGGGACCGCGGAA
>CAZPOS010000378.1:0-3754 GCA_964588065.1 uncultured Reyranella sp. | reverse complement strand
CATCGTGCTGCTTTCGCGGCTGAAGTTCCCGCTCGCTGTGCGCGAATGGCTCAACTTCGTGCCCGCGGCGATCATGGCGGCGATCATCGTGAGCGAAGTATTGGGGCACCCGGCTCTTACCGAGGCGGGTTGGAGTATCTCCCTCCTCGCCACACTGGCGAGCTTTTCCGTCGGTCTGGCTACGCGCAGCCTGTTCCTGACGGTGCTTGCCGGCGTCGCCGCCTTCGCCCTTCTCGGCTGGATCCTGCCCTAGCCCCGTCCGATCCTCAGGACCCCTCCTCCGGCTCAGTTCTGGGTGGAAATCAACACTCTTTAGGTTGGGTGCCGTGCGGGGGGCCGGGCTGACGTCAATTCGAGAACGCCGTCGTCACGATCTCCTCCAGCGCGGCGATCTCGGCATCGGTGAGTTTGACGAAGGGGGCGCGGTCTCGCCTGCGCTTCGGGAAGCGCCCTTCATTCGTGAGCGCCACGAGCGGGGCATCTTGCGGGATGGTGGGCGTGTGCGGAGATTTGTCGCCTGACTTGCGAGGAGCACAGGTGAATGGATTGGGTCGAAGCTGATGCCATGCTTCAAGGCAGGCATGAAGACGGAGATTATCGCCGGATCGAGGTGATTACGGGGAAGCGGCGTAGACGGAACTGGACCGCCGAGGAGAAGGCGCGGATCGTTGCGGAGAGCGCGGAACCGGGTGCGTCCATTTCCGACGTGGCGCGCCGTTGGGGCGTGAACCGGGGCCTGCTGACGGTTTGGCGCCGCCATGTTGGACTGGTTCAGGCGCGTCCGGCATGTGGGACCGCACAGGGGCTGCACTTCGTCCCGATATCGATTGCCGACGACGATCCTCCTCTTGGTCGTAATCTGGATGCTACGGTTTCCGGTCTGGCGAGTGATCCGCCAGGATTTGCGGAGCTGGGACGGATCGAGGTGGAGATCGGCCGTAACCGAATGGTGGTGACTGGCCGAGTTGACCCGGCCGTTGCGGCTGCGATGGTGGCAGCCCTGCGTCGGTCGCGATGATCTCCTTCGCGGGTGGGATCAAGGTCGTGGTGGCGACGCAACCGGTCGACTTTCGTCGTGGCCTGAACGGGCTGGTCGCCCTGATCGCCGCTGCGCTTGCTGCAGACCCCTATTGCGGCGATGTCTTTGTCTTTCGCCCCAAGCGTCGCGACCGGTTGCGCCTCGTCTTTTGGGATGGCAGCGGCATGGTGGTCGCCACAAAATGGCTGGAGAGCGGCCAGTTCATCTGGCCGCCCGTTCGGGATGGCGCGATCCGGCTGACCCGGGAAGAGTTCGCTCTCCTCTTGGCCGGGCTCGACTGGACGCGGGTGCAGAGGATTCAGGTGAAGAGACCTGTCCGGGCAGCGTGAAGCTGCTGTATTCGCTTGAATATTATGGTCTCCATGGTAGGTTTTGCCATGTCCTCCAGCACCGGTTCGCTTCCCTCGGATCCCGCACTGCTCACGCGGATGGTTCTCGCCCTTCAGGCTGAGAACGCGGATTTGCGCGTCTATGCCGACCTTCTTCGGCTGATGATCTTCGGGGCGAAATCGGAGAAGATGGCTGCCCTCGAGCCTGCGCAGATCGCGCTCGATCTGGGTGATCTGTCGGATATCGCCACGACGGGGCCAGCGGCGGCCAACGATGATGCGCCGGGGTCTGACGCGCCACAGCGGCGCAAGCGGTGCGCCGCGTCACGCAACATGGGCGCCTTGCCCGTGCATCTGCCGCGGCGCGAAGAGATCATCGAGCCGAAGATCACCATCTGCCCCTGCTGCAACCGTGCGCTCCACCGCATCGGAGAAGACATCAGCGAGGCGCTCGACATCGTGCCCGCATTGCTGCGCGTGATCCGCACGATCCGGCCAAAGTATGCCTGTCGGTCCTGTGAAGACGGCGTCACCCAAGCTCCGGCCCGGGGTCGGGTGATGAACGGTGGCATGGCGACCACGGCGCTGGTCGCGCATGTCGTCGTCGCGAAGTTCGGCTGGCATCTTCCGCTTTACCGCCAAGCGCAAATGCTTGCAGGCGCAGGCATCGACATCGACCGGGGCACATTGGGAGGCTGGGCTGCCCGGGCCGCCTGGTGGCTCAAGCCGCTGCACGAGCGTCTGCTCGGCTTCATCCGGGCCCAGCCCCGCGTCTTCTGCGACGAGACCCCTTTGCCGCGGCTCGATCCGGGACGAGGCAGGACGAAGGTCTGTCAGTTGTGGGCGCAGGCAATCGATGATCGGCCATGGAAGGGGCCGGCGCCGCCGGCCGTGGGCTATGTCTTCACGGAAGGTCGCGGAACGGAAGAGCTGGAAGCCCAACTGGGGCGTTTCGAGGGCGTCCTCCAGGTCGATGGCTATGGCGCCTACAAGAGCATGGCCAGGCGGCGGCGCAAGAGCAACGCCGCCCCCCTGCGTCTGGCGTTCTGCCTTGCCCATGCCCGCCGCAAGTTTGCCGATGTGGTCAAGACCACCGGATCCACGGAGGCGCTGGCGGTCATCGGCACGATTGCCGAGATCTACCTCGTCGAAAGCCGCATCCGTGGGCTGAGCGCCGAGGCTCGCCTGACAGCGCGAAAGGCAGAAAGCGCCATCCTCATGTCGGCGCTCAAGGCACAGCTCGAGCAACTGATGGCCGAGGTCTCATCAAAGTCTTCGATCGGCAAGGCTGCTGCCTATACCCTCGGGCACTGGCAGGGTCTGACGGCATTCCTCGACGACGGCCGGATCGAGGTGGACAGCAATATCGTCGAGCGCTCGATCAAGCCGGTATGCCTCACGCGCAAGAATGCGCTCTTCGCCGGCTCGAAGCGCGGAGGTGAAAGCTGGGCGATCCTGGCCTCGCTGGTGAACACCGCCAAGCTCAACGGCATCGATCCGGAACTCTGGCTTGCGGACGTTCTGGAGCGGATCGTCTCCGGCGCCACCCCGATCAACCGGCTCGACACGTTGCTGCCCTGGACCTGGAAGGCCGAGCGCGAGGCGCTGCGGCACAGTGCGGTCTTGGCGGCGTGACGGGTTCTTCGGCCGCTTCGCCCCGGAAGATGCTGGATGAGGCGCTCTTCGTGGAGTTCCTGCGAAAGCGGCAGCCGCAACCACCCGCCATCACCATGGACGGGCTCGATGGCTATCTCACGGCGCTGATCATCGGGCCGCGCTTCATCGACCCGCGGAAGTGGATACCGTTGTTTGTCGGCGACACGGCCTTGATGGCTCCGGAAGAGACAGCTGAGGCACGTGCCCTGCAAACACTCGTGGCCGCCTACAACGCCATCTCCACAGGCCTTGCCGAAACGCCGGACGCTTGGCGTCCCCGCCTTGCTCCGAGAGACAAAGGCGCCTTCGATCCGTTCTTCTGGTGGATCGGCTTCCTTGCCGGGACCGACTTCGCCCCCCGGATCTGGCGGCCAGTGCTGCATGGCCAGCCTGAAACCGGCGACATCATCGCTCCCATTCGCGACATGTCGGAACCGCGCACAATCTTGGACCAGAACGGGGTCATCGGCGTAGCAAAGGCAGTGGTCGCCATCCGCACCTACTTCATGCCGCGCCGCGCAAAGTCCCGCATCTGATCGCCATAACCGCGTCAAGCATGCACAGCGACGCCCCGTTCGTGACGCTTACGTTACACCGAGCGCTTGGCCGAAGCAGGCATCGAACTCTCCGTGGGCAGCGTCGGTGACAGTTATGACAACGCCCTCGCCGAGACGATCAACGGTCTGTTCAGGGCCACGGTCATCCATCACCGAGTCCCATGGCGCAGCTT
>CAZPOS010000377.1:2845-3783 GCA_964588065.1 uncultured Reyranella sp. | reverse complement strand
GTGCTTCTCGAGCCGCTGGCGCACGTCGGCCAGCTGCCTGAACACTTCCGGCATGACCTCTTCCATGGCCGGCGCATCGGACTTCTGGGCAAGCTTGCCCTGCACGGTGAGATGCTGCGGCGTGCGGATGCCCGCGACGACGTCCTCACCCTGCGCGTTCACGAGATACTCGCCATAGAACAGGTTGGTGCCGGTCGAGGGATCGCGCGTGAAGGCGACGCCGGTGGCGCAGTCCTCGCCCATGTTGCCGAACACCATGGCCTGGACGTTGACGGCCGTACCCCAACTCTCGGGAATCGAATGCAGGCGGCGGTAGGTGATCGCGCGCTGGTTCATCCACGAATCGAACACCGCGCCGACGGCACCCCAGAGCTGCTCGCGCGGCTCCTGGGGAAACGGCTTGCCGGTGCGCTTCTCGACCAGCTTCTTGTACTCAGCCACCACCGCCTTCCAGTCGTCGGCCTTGAGGTCGGTGTCCATGGAGACGCCGAGATCCTCCTTCTTGATCTCCAGCGCTTCCTCGAAATAGTGGTGGCCGACGTCGAGCACGACGTTGGAATACATCTGGATGAAACGGCGATAGCTGTCCCAGGCGAAGCGCTCGTCGCCCGACGAATTCGCGAGGCCCAGCACCGTCTTGTCGTTGAGGCCGAGGTTCAGCACCGTGTCCATCATGCCCGGCATCGAAGCGCGCGCCCCCGAGCGGACCGAGACCAGCAGGGGGTTGGCTGGATCGCCGAACTGGGTGCCGACGATCTTCTCGACCTGGGCCAGCGCCTTCTCGACCTCGTCGTTGAGCTCGGGCGGATAGGTCTTCTTGTTGTCGTAGAAGTAGGTGCAGAGCTCGGTGGTGATGGTGAAGCCCGGCGGCACCGGGAGCCCGAGGCTCGACATCTCGGCCAGGTTGGCGCCCTTGCCGCCCAGCAGATTGCGCATGT
>CAZPOS010000377.1:0-2835 GCA_964588065.1 uncultured Reyranella sp. | reverse complement strand
GCCTTGCCGTCCCCGAAACTGTAGACCCACTTGGCCATTCTTAGCCCTCGATCTTCGAAAAATCGGCCACCGCATCCATGGTGGCACGAATCTGGTTGAGCAGTTTCAGCCTGTTCAGCCGAACCTCCGGCCTGTCCGTCACGTTGACCGTGACCTTGTCGAACAGGGCATCGATTGGCCCCCGCAGGCCCGCGAAGGCCGCCATGGCGCCCGCGAAATCCTCGGCGGCGAGCGCCGGCTTTACCGCGCGCGCCACCTGGTCCAAGGCGGAAGCAACGGTTTTCTCCTCGGCTTGTTCCAGAAGAGCGGCATCGGGCGCGCCGGCGATCTTTGCCGCCAGCCCCTTGTCCTTCTTCTCCTCGGCGCGAACGATGTTGGCGGCGCGGCCATAGGCGGTGAGCAGGTTGCGACCGGCGTCGGTGCCGAGAAAGGCCTGCAGCGCCTCCACTCGCGCGAGCAGCCGAACGAGATCGTCCTCGCCGCCCAGCGAGACGACCGCGTCGACGACGTCGTGCCGCACGCCCTTCTCGCGCATCTGAACCTTCAGGCGCTCGGCGAAGAAGGCGAGCAGGTCATCGGCCTTGAGGAACGGCTTGAGCGGCAGACGCAGCTTGTTCTCGACCACGATCCGGATGACGCCGAGTGCCGCGCGGCGCAGCGCGAAGGGATCCCGGGAGCCCGTCGGCTTCTCGCCAATCGCCCAGAACGAAGTCAGCGCATCGAGCTTGTCGGCGAGCGCGACCGCGATCGATACCGGCGCCGCCGGACACCGGTCGTTGGGCCCGGCGGGGGTGTAGTGATCGCCGATCGCATCGGCAACGGAGGCCGGTAGCTTCTCGCCGAGCGCGTAGTAGCGTCCCATGACGCCCTGCAACTCGGGGAACTCGCCCACCATGCCGGTAACCAGATCGGCCTTGCAGAGCCGAGCCGCCTGCTCGACCGCGGCGACTTCGGCGCCTGGCACCGATTTCGCGATCTCGCCGGCCAACGCAACGATGCGCTCGACCCGCTCGGCCTGGGTCCCGAGCTTGGCATGGAACACGATCTGCTTCAGCGACGGCAGACGGCTTTCAAGCGTCGTCTTGCGGTCCTGGTCCCAAAAGAACTTGGCGTCGCTCAGGCGGGCGCGCAGGACGCGCTCGTTGCCCTCGACGATCACCCTGCCGCCGTCGCGCGCCACGTTGTTGGCGACCACGACGAAGCGGTTGGCCAGCGTCCCGTCGGCCTTCGTGGTGGTGAAATGGCGCAGGTGCACCTTCATCGACACGATCAGCACTTCCGGTGGCACATCCATGAACTGGGCATCGATCGTCCCGAGCAGAGGCACCGGCCATTCGACGAGGCCGGTCACCTCGTCGAGCAGACCTTCATCGTCGCGCAGCGAGACCTGGACCTCGCCGCAGAGTTTGCGCGCGCCGTCGAGGATGATCTGGCGGCGCTCCGCCGGATCGAGGATCACGTGCGCGGCCCGCAGCTTCGCCTCGTAGTCGGCGAAGTTCGCGACAGCGAAGTCGCCCTGGCTGAGGAAGCGATGGCCGCGCGTCCGGTCGCCGAACACGACCGGCGCCATGGCGCCGCCGGGCGACACTTCGCCCTTCAGCACCTTGCCGTCGAACAGCGCGACGATGGATTGCAGCGGACGGACCCACTGCATCGTGCCGCTGCCCCACTTCATCGACTTGGGCCACGGCAATGCCTTCAGCGCGGCGTCGATCACCTGCGGCAGCGCTTCGGCGGTCGGTCCGCCCTTCTTCGTGATCACGGCGAACCAGAATTCGCCCTTGCCGGTGTCGCGCTTCTCGGCCTGGTCGAGCGAGGTAAGGCCAGCGCCCTTCAGGAATCCCTGTACGGCCTGCTCGGGCGCGCCGACGCGGGGGCCACGCTTCTCCTCGCTGACATCGTCCCGGACGGCCGGGATGCCGTCGACGACCAGTGTGAGGCGTCGCGGCGTCACGAAGGCACGCGCCGTCTCGAAGCCGATGCCGGCGCCCTTGAGGCCGTCGCAGACCAGACGCTTCAGGTCCTCGGCCGCGCGCGCCTGCATGCGCGCCGGAATCTCTTCGCTCAGAATCTCGAGAAGAAGCTCGGCCATCACGCTGCCCCTTCGACTGGACTCGGGACAGGTGCCTTCTGCGTCGCCAGCCACGTCTCGCAGCAGGCCTTGGCCAGATTGCGGACGCGCAGGATGTAGCTCTGCCGCTCGGTGACGCTGATCACGCCGCGGGCATCGAGCAGGTTGAAGGAGTGGCTCGCCTTGATGCACTGCTCGTAGGCCGGCAACGGCAGCTGCTTCTCGACCAGCCGGCCGCATTCCTTCTCGGCGTCCGCGAAATGGCGGAATAGCATCTCGGTGTCGGCATGCTCGAAATTGTAGGCCGACTGCTCCCGTTCGTTCTGCAGGAACACGTCGCCATAGGTCAGCGGCACGTCCGAGTCCGCCCTATTGTAGGGCAGCTCATAGACCGTCTTCTTGTCGAACAGGTACATGGCCAGGCGTTCGAGGCCGTAGGTGATCTCGCCGGCCACCAGGTCGACCTCGATGCCGCCCACCTGCTGGAAGTAGGTGAACTGCGTGATCTCCATGCCGTCGCACCAGACCTCCCAGCCCAGCCCCCAGGCGCCCAGGGTGGGGCTCTCCCAGTCGTCCTCGACGAAGCGGATGTCGTGCAGCGTCGTGTCGATGCCGATGGCCCGAAGAGAGCCGAGATAGCGCTCGAGGATGTCCGGCGGCGACGGCTTCAGGATGGCCTGGAACTGATAGTAGTGCTGCAGGCGGTTCGGATTGTTGCCGTAGCGTCCGTCGGTCGGGCGGCGTGACGGCTGCACATAGGCCGC
>CAZPOS010000376.1:0-3880 GCA_964588065.1 uncultured Reyranella sp. | reverse complement strand
CAGGCCGGGATCCTTTCTCCTGCCAGGGAGCATTCCGCGATGCCGGCTTCCACGTTCTCGAAATAGTTCCCGACAACGTCGATCCAGCTCGACCTGAGCACCGGATCGTGGCGGCCCCACAGCACGCGCGCGGGCTGGGTGATCACCGGCGGCTTGGGGGCGGTCCCCGCCATGACGGCAAGCCGGCCGGCATTCTGCGAGATGTACCAGTTGAAGCCGCCCTGGAGGTTGCCGGGGCGCATGAAGTTGTCGACCCAGCGCTCCAGCACGGCGTCGAACGCGTCCTTGCGATGGCACCAGTGAGTGAGGAAGTGGCGGAAGTAGGCGCGGCACGAATCGCGCGATGCGCCGACGATGGCGGGCGCGAACGGCATCTGGTGGAAGGTCTGGTACCAGATCTCGTTGATCTGCTCGGGCTCGCGCCAGCGCGCGCCGACGCCATGGGTGCCGCAATTGAAGAAGAACAGCCCGGCCACGCGGTCGGGATGGCGGATCGCCAGCCGCTGCATCACATAGGCGCCGACGTCGTGACCCACGAAGCCTGCCCTGGCGATCCCCAGCCGGTCGAGCAGGGCCACGATATCGTCGGCCAGGACGTCGGGGCCCGCCTGGTCCGAAGGGCCCGGGGTGGGGTTGCCGCTTTCGCCGAAGCCGCGGAAATCCGGCGCGATCAGCCGGAAGCGATCGGCCAGCCGTTCGAACATCGGCTCCCAGGTCGCCCAGAATTCCGGCCATCCGTGCAGAAGGAGCAGCGGTACGCCGCGGCCGGCCTCGGCCACGTGGGTCGGGAAGCCGCGCGTCTCGACGAAAGCGTGCCTGACCTCGCGCACGATGCGTCTCCTCGTCAGCCCTTCTTCACCATGGCCTCGATCAGCGTCGGGCCGTCGGTGCGGGCAAGTGCGCGGTCGAGGGCGCTGTCGAAGCCTTCCGCCGTGTCGACCCGCTCCGCGGCCAGCCCGAAACCCTCGGCGATCTTCGCGATGTTCATCGGCGGATCGTTGAAGTCCATGCCGATCGGGGTGTCGTTGCCATGGAACAGCTTCAGCCTGTTCTTCAGGATCTGATAGCCCTCGTTGTTGGTGATCAGGAAGATCACCGGCAGCTTCTGGTTGGCCGCGCTCCAGATCGCGGAGATCGAATACATGGCGCTGCCATCGCCGATCACCGCGACGACGCGGCGTGTCGGTTCGGCGATCTGCACGCCGACCGCTGCCGCGATGCCCCAGCCGATGCCGCCACTCACATTGCCGAAGAAGCTGTTGCGGTCGCGGAAGGGGAAATAGCTCGGCAGGGTCGAGGTGCTGGTGAGGCCTTCCTCGACGATGATGGCGTCCTTCGGCAGCTTGTCGCTGAGACGCATCATGAGCCATTCGGCCGGCAACGGTCCACCCGTCGGCGTCGCGACTTTCGCCGCCTTCCGGACGCGCTGGGCGCTCCAGTTGCGCGTCGCGATCTCGGCGAGCGACGCCTTCGCCTGCTGGGCGAGTTTCTCGCCCCCCAGCTCTTTCAGCAGCGGTACCAGAGCCTTCAGCGTCTCCTTCACATCGGCGCGCAGCGCGATCTCGGCCGGGAAGTTCTTGCCCATCTCCCAGTCGCGCAGGCCGATCATCGCCACCTTGGTGGTCTCGGGCAGCGGCTCGGTCTCGCTCCACACCGACATCTTCAGCACGTCGGCGCCGACGCAGAGCATGAGGTCGTAGTCGGAGAGGACGCGACGCACATGCTTCTGGTCGCGGTTCAACGCCCCGAGATAGGCGGGATGCTCGGAGGGGAAGTGCGCGCCCCAGGCCACGGTCTGCTGCAGCACCGGTGCGCCCAGGGTCTCGGCGAGCGCCGTGGCCTCGGCGAAGGCGTCCGACGTGGCGATCTCGTGGCCTGCCAGGATCACAGGCTTCTTCGCAGAGAGCAGGCGCCTGGCGAGCTCTTCCAGCGCCGCGTCGCTCGGGCGTACGGCGGTATCGACTCGGGTCACCTCGCCCATGTCGATGGCGGCCTCATTGTTCAGGATGTCGCCGGGAAGGGAGATGAAGACCGGGCCGGTCGGCGCCGTCAGGGCGACCTTGGCGGCACGCCGCAGGATGCGGGGCAGATCCTCGATGCGGTTCACTTCGGTCGCCCATTTGACGACCGGCTGCGCGATCGGGACGAGCGGCGCGTAGAGCAGGGGCTCGGTGAGCCCGTGGCCCTGCTCCTGCTGGCCGGCGGTCACGATCATGGGCGTGCCCGACATCATAGAGGTGTAGATCGAGCCGATCGCATTGCCGAGCCCGGGCGCGACATGGACGTTGCACGACACCAGCTTGCCCGACGCCCGCGCATAGCCGTCGGCCATGGCGATCACCACCGCCTCCTGGAGGGCCAGCACATAACCCATTTCCGGAGCCGAAGAGAGCGCATGCATGATCGGCAGCTCGGTCGTGCCCGGGTTGCCGAACATCTTGGTGACGCCCTCGTCCTTCAGCACGCGCAGGAAGGCGTCGCGGCCGGTGATCGTATTGGGGACGTTCGTGTCGGGCATTCATTTCCTCCTCGGTGGGGCGCGAGGGTAGCCTGCCGTCCGGGCTCGTGAAATGATCGAGTGCATGAAGGTTGGGAGACCATGCGCGATGCGAAAAGCCCGTGACTGATCTCGAGCGGAGAGTTGCTGGCCTCTCCTGCTGGCGCGGCCCGGTGACGTTGGCGCCGCTGCTGGGCGGCCTGACGAATCTGTCGTACGTCGTCGAGGATGCCGGCGAAAAATTCGTCGTTCGCTGCGGCGACGACATTCCCGTTCATCACGTCTTCCGCGATCGCGAACGGGCCGCTTCGATCGCCGCCCATGCCGCAGGTCTCTCTCCTGCGGTCGTCCATACGGAGCCCGGCATCCTGGTGATGCGGCATATCGAGGGGCGGACGTTCACCGAAGCCGATCTGGGCGCCAACATCCATCGCCTCGCACCGCTTCTACGGGCGTGTCATCGGTCCGTCGGTTCGCACCTCGCCGGCCCGCCGAACTTCTTCTGGGTCTTTCATGTGATTCGCGACTACGCTCGGACGATCCGGGATGGAGGCAGCCCATTCGCGTCCGGCGTTGCCCGCTACCTTGAGGCGAACGACGCGCTCGAAGCGGCCCAGGTGGCGATGCCCATCGTCTTCGGCCATCACGACCTGCTGCCGGGAAATCTGATCGACGATGGGAGACGCCTGTGGCTCATCGATTGGGAGTATGGAGGCTTCGGCACGGCAATGTTCGACTTGGCCAATTTGTCGGCGAACGGCGCCTTCGATGATGCCCAGGACGAAGCCCTGCTGGATGCCTATTTCGAGGGCAGGGTTTCGGCCGACCTGCGCCGTTCGTTCCGAGCGATGAAGGCCGCCAGCGCGTTGCGCGAAGCCATGTGGGCGATGGTCTCCGATCTGCACCTGCGGATCCCCGGGGCCGACTACAGGGCACATGCGAACGACTATCTCAACCGCTTCGAGGAATTGATGGCCCGCTGATTGCATGTCGTTCCCGGGGAGCTGACTTCAGGAGCACATGCATGAGCCTTCGCCGTATCCGTCTCGCCGTGGCCCTGGCCGCTGCGTCCCTGCTGCCGCTCTCGGCCGCGCAGGCGCAGGAGAAGACCCTGCGCATCGCCATGACGGCGTCGGACATCCCGACCACCACGGGCATGCCGAACAACGGCTTCGAGGGCATGCGCTTCCTCGGCTTCCCCATCTTCGAAGGGCTTATCCTGTTCGACCTGTCGAAGTCGGACCAGCTCGCGACCCTGCGACCGGGCCTCGCCGAGAGCTGGAAGCAGGCACCCGACGACAAGAAGACCTGGATCTTCAATCTCAAGAAGGGCGTGAAGTTCCACGACGGCACCGACTTCAACGCCGACGCGGTGATCTGGAA
>CAZPOS010000375.1:0-3901 GCA_964588065.1 uncultured Reyranella sp. | reverse complement strand
TCCTGACCGATATCGTCGAGCCGGCCGACGAAGGGCGAGACGAAGGTGGCGCCGGCCTTGGCGGCGAGCAGCGCCTGCGCGGCCGAGAAGCACAGGGTGACGTTCACCATCGTGCCTTCCGAGGTCAGCGCCTTGCAGGTCTTGAGCCCGTCCGGCGTCAGCGGCACCTTCACGGTGACGTTCTTCGCGAGCTTGGCGAGCTTGCGGCCTTCCTCGAGCATCGTCTTGTGATCGGTCGCGACGGTTTCGGCGCTGACCGGGCCGGGGACGATGGCGCAGATCTCCTGGATGACGTCGAGCATCTGGCGGCCGGACTTGGCGATCAGCGACGGGTTGGTCGTCACGCCGTCGAGCAGGCCGGAGGCCGCGAGATCCTTGATATCGGCGACATCGGCGGTATCGACGAAGAACTTCATATAAACTACCCCAATGGCCGGTGATTCGGACTCGCCCGTTACCACAATTTCTAGCGATTCCCCTTCGGAGCCACAAGCCAAGGGGACTGTGCCGCCGCGTCTAGACCCGGTGGAAAACACGATCAAGGTCCTGCTGCCGCTGCCGCTCGGCGATGCCTACGATTATCGCGTTCCGGAAGGCATGGCGCTGGTGCCGGGACATTTCGTCGTGGTGCCGCTCGGCAAGCGCGAAACCGTCGGCGTGGTGTGGGGCCGCGGCACGGGCGGGGTCGCACCCGAGAAGTTGCGCGATGTGATCGGTGTCCTTCCGGCCCTGCCGATGGCCGATGCGATGCGCCGTTTCGTGGACTGGGTGTCGGCCTATACGCTGATGCCTGCAGGCGCCGTGCTGCGCATGGCGATGAGCGTGCCCGCGGCGCTCGAGGCGCCCAAGACCGAACTGGTCTATCGGCCCGCCGCGCCGGGCGACGACACCGCGCTCAAACTCACGGCGGCGCGCCGTCGCGTGCTGGAGCAGTTGAAGGACGGGCCGGCGATGACCGTGTCGGAACTGGCCCATCTCGCGGGTGTCGGCACTTCGGTCGTCAAGAGCATGGCCCAGCTCGGGTTGCTGCAGGCGCACGAGCGCACTGTGCGTCGGTCGTTTCCGCAACCGGACGGGCTGCATGCGGGGCCGACCCTGTCGCCGGCCCAGAAGATTGCCGCCGACGGACTCGTCTCGAAGGTGAAGGCCCACGCTTTCTCCGCGACCTTGCTCGATGGCGTGCCCGGCGCCGGCAAGACGGAGGTCTATTTCGAAGCGATTGCCGCCTGCCTGGCTGCCGGCCGGCAGGTCCTCGTGCTGCTGCCCGAGATCGCGCTGACGGCGCAGTGGCTGAAGCGCTTCGAGGATCGTTTCGGTGCGCCGCCCTCGCCCTGGCATTCCGGCCTCACCAGCCTTGAACGACGCGAGACCTGGCGCGCCATTGCCGAGGGGAGGGTGGGGGTCGTGGTCGGTGCGCGGTCCGCGCTGTTCCTGCCCTTCGCCGATCTCGGCCTGGTCGTCGTCGACGAAGAGCATGACAGTTCGTTCAAGCAGGACGAAGGCGTCGTCTACAATGCACGCGACATGGCGGTGGTGCGCGCCCGCCTTGCCTCCGCACCCATCGTGCTGGCATCGGCGACACCGTCGCTGGAAAGCGTCGTCAACGTGAAGACCGGCCGCTATGGCGAGGTCCATCTGCCGGGTCGGCATGGCGGCCACCGGCTCGCGACCCTGAAGGCCATCGACCTGCGGCGCGAGGCGCCGCCGCGCGGGCACTGGCTGTCGCCGCCGGTGGTCGAGGCGATGCGCGAGACCCTGGCTGCGGGCGAGCAGACGCTGCTGTTCCTCAATCGCCGCGGCTACGCGCCGATCACGCTCTGCCGCGCCTGCGGTTCGGGGCTCGAATGTCCGCAATGTTCGGCCTGGCTGGTCGAGCACCGGTTTCGCCGCACCCTGGTCTGCCATCACTGCGGCTATTCCGAGCCGCCGGCGCAGACCTGCCGCCATTGCGGCGCCGTCGACCAGTTCGTCGCCTGCGGCCCCGGAGTCGAACGCCTGGCGGAGGAGGCGCTGGAACTCTTTCCCGAGGCGCGGCTGGAACTCTTCACCTCGGACAGCCTGATGAACCGCGACGAGGCGTCGGCGGCCGTCGATCGCATGGAGAAGGGTGAGATCGACATCCTGATCGGCACCCAGATGGCGGCGAAGGGCCATCATTTCCCCAATTTGACTTTGGTGGCGGTGATCGATGCCGATCTCGGCCTGAACGGCGGCGACCTCCGCGCGGCCGAACGGACCTTCCAGCTCCTCTACCAGGTCGCCGGCCGGGCCGGTCGCGACGGGCGGCCGGGCCGGGCGCTGATCCAGACGCACAATCCCGAACATCCCGTGATGCAGGCGCTGGTGTCGGGCGATCGCGACCGTTTCGTCGATGTCGAGCTCCAGGATCGTGCCTTGGCCGGAATGCCGCCCTATGGACGGCTCGCCTCGCTGATCATTTCCGGGCCCGATCCGGCTGCCGTCGACAACGTCTGCGCGGCGCTCGCCCGCCACGCCCCGCATCAGGAAGGGGTCACGATCCTGGGGCCGTCGGTCGCACCGCTGGCGCTGCTGCGCGGCCGACACCGGCGGCGCTTCCTGCTGAAGGCCGGCCGCGACACCGCCGTGCAGCCTTTGCTGCATGCATGGCTGGAGCGGATCGGCCTTCCCGGGTCGGTCCGCCTGCAGGTCGATGTCGACCCCTATTCCTTCCTCTGAGACCCCCCGCGCCGAAAAACCGCTGTAGAACAGTGCTTTGCCGACGTTGCGCCGGGAAATGCAGCATGGTAGCAACGCGCGCTTTTCCGGGGTGGGGCGGCAAGCGACGCAGGGCGTTCTGCTGAAGAAAAGCGTGTAATTTCAATGGCTTGCCGGCTGCGTTCCGCAGCAGGGGAGAGGCTCTCGACGTGACCACCGCAACCACCGGCGTTGCCGGACGCTACGCCAGCGCCCTTTTTGAGCTCGCGGACGGCTCGAAGTCCCTCGATCAGGTCGCGCAGGACCTCACCACGTTTCGCAAGATGGTCGCCGAGAGCGCGGACCTCGCGCGCATGATCGCCAGCCCGGTCATCGGGCGGGCGCTGCAGAGCAAGGCACTGCTCGCCGTGCTCGATGCTGCCGGCATTTCGGGTCTGACACGCAATTTCGTCGGCACCGTGGCCGCCAACGGCCGCGCCCGCGACCTGCCCGCGATGGCTGCGGCGTTCCTCGCGGAGCTGGCCGCGCGCCGCGGCGAGACGACCGCCACGGTCACCTCGGCCGTTCCGCTGTCGCCCGCCCAGCTGCAGCAGCTCAGCGATGCGCTGCGCTCGGTGCTGGGCAGCAACAAGGTTTCCATCGACGCTCGCGTCGAACCCGACATTCTCGGCGGTCTCGTCGTGAAGGTCGGCTCGCGCCTGTTCGATTCATCCGTCCGCAGCAAGCTGCAGCGCTTGCAGCTTGCCATGAAGGGAGTTGCCTAATGGATATCCGTGCCGCCGAAATCTCGGCCATTCTGAAGCAGCAGATCGCCAATTTCGGCAACGAGGCCGAAGTGGCCGAGGTCGGCCAGGTCCTCTCCGTCGGTGACGGCATCGCGCGCGTCTACGGTCTCGACAGCGTCCGTGCCGGCGAGATGGTCGAGTTCCCCGGCGGCATCAAGGGCATGGCGCTGAACCTTGAAACCGACAACGTCGGTGTCGTTATTTTCGGTTCCGACCGCGACATCAAGGAAGGCGATATCGTCAAGCGAACAGGCGAGATCGTTCAGGTTCCTGTCGGTAAGGAATTGCTGGGCCGCGTTGTCGATGCTCTCGGCAACCCGATCGATGGCAAGGGTCCATTGAAAAACAAGGAATTCCGCCGCGTCGAAGTGAAAGCGCCGGGCATTATTCCGCGTAAATCGGTTCACGAGCCGATGCAGACAGGTCTTAAAGCGATTGAC
>CAZPOS010000374.1:0-3920 GCA_964588065.1 uncultured Reyranella sp. | reverse complement strand
CTTGGGCGCGAGGCCGGTCGACGGTTCGTCCATGATCAGCAGGTCGGGCTGCAGCAGCAGCGCGCGGCCGATCGCCACCATCTGCTGCTGGCCACCGCTTAGCAGCTCGACCGGCGAGGCCATGCGCTCCTTCACGACCGGGAACAGGTCGGTCACCTCGTCCCAGGAGAATCGCAGGGCGGCGCCGCGCACCTTGCGGCCGACCGTTTCGGCGAGGATCAGGTTCTCGCGCACCGACAGTTCGCCGAACAGTCGCCGGTTCTCAAGCACCACGGCGAGCCCGTGTTTGGCGAGGTCGTGCGCCGGCGTGGCGGTGATGTCGGTGCCGTTCTTGACGATGCGGCCGCCACGGGCGCGCAGCAGGCCGCAGACGGTGCGGACGAGGGTGGTCTTGCCGGCGCCATTGGCACCGACCAGGGCCACGGCCTCGCCGTCGCCGACGGTGAGCGAGACGTCGCGCAGGACGGTGAGGGCGCCGTAGCCGGCGGAGACGGAGGTCACTTCCAGCACGGTTCAGACCCCGAGATAGACTTCGCGGACCCGCGGGTCGCGCTGGATGGCGGCCATGTCGCCGCTGGCGATGATCTCGCCGAAATAGAGCGTGTGCACGGTGCGGGCGACGGTCATCAGGCCCATGTCGTGAGACACCAGCAGGATGGTGATCCCTTCGGCGTTCAGCCGCACGATCCAGTCGCGCAGATCCTCGATCTCCTGGACGTTGAGGCCGGAGGAAGGTTCGTCGAGCAGCAGGAGGCGCGGCTCGCCGACCGCAGCGCGAGCGATCTCGAGGATGCGCCGCTGGCCGGCCGTGAGGCTGGCGGCCGGCAGGTCGCGCAGGCCCGTCAGGTTGAAGCGTTCGCAGGCCGCTTCCGCCCGGTCACGGATCTCGCGCATCTGGCCGCGGGCGGCCGGCGTGCGCAGCAGGTCCTGCAGCATGGTGGTGCGCGTGAGCTTGGTGCAGCCGACCATGACGTTCTCCAGCACGGTCATCTGCTCGAAGACCTGCGGCGTCTGGAAGGTGCGCACGAGGCCCTGCAGGCCGCGCTGCTGGATTGAGTCGCGCCCGAGCACGGCGCCGCGATAGGTGATCGTCCCGGCCAGCGGGCGAATGTAACCGGTCACGATGTTGAACAAGGTGGTCTTGCCCGAGCCGTTCGGGCCGATGAGGCCGATGATGCCGCCTTCGGGTACGTCGAAGGTGACGGAACGCAACACGGAGAGGCCGCCGAACGAATGGCCGACTTCCTTGAGGGCGAGAAGGGGCTCAGCCATGGCCGCCTCCCTTGCGGGCGAGCCGGGTCCGTAGCTTGCCGAAGGCGCCGACCAGCCCCTCCGGCATCAGGACGACGACGGCGACCAGCGCCAGGCCGAACAGGATCTGGTGGATGTCGCCCAGCTTGCTCAGCAGTTCGGGCAGGAAGGTGACGAACAGCGCGCCGACCACGATGCCCGGGATCGAGGTCGCGCCGCCGATCACCGGGATCAGCAGGAAGCTGATGGACCTGTCGACGGTGAAGCTCTGCGTGCTCACGAACGAGGCGTGGTGGGCGAACAGGCTGCCGGCCAGGCTGCCGAACAGGGCGCAGACGACGAAGACCTTGGTGCGCAGCGCCTGCAGGTCGATCGACAGGGCGGCCGCGGCGGTGCTGGAATCGCGCATGGAGCGCAGCATCAGACCGGTGCGGCTGTCGACCAGATTGTGCGCCACGATCATGCAGGCGAAGGCGACGATCCAGACGAAGAAGTAGTAGCGCGACGGGCGGTCGAGCACGAAGCCGAACAGGTCGAGCTTGGGGATGCCGCCGATGCCCAGCGTGCCGCCGGTCAGCCAGTCCCATTCGAAGAACAGGGCGCTGGCAATGGCGCTGAGGGCGAGTGTGCCGAGCGCGAGGAAGTAGCCGGTGAGGCGCAGGATCGGGCGGCCGATGACGTAGGCGAGCGCCATGCTGATCGCCGCGCCCGCGAAGAAGCCCACGATGCTGGGCAGGCCCAACATCACCGTGCAGTAGGCGCTGGCATAGGCGCCGACACCGTAGAAGGTCGCCTGTGCCAGGTTGACGATGCCGCAATGGCCGAGCAGCAGGCCGATGCCGAGGCCGGCCACCGTGTAGATGCCGGTGAACACCAGGAGATCGGCCGTGTGGCGCGGCACGACGAAGGGCAGGACGGCCCAGGCCACGAGGCCGACGGCCAGCCAGAGAAGGGTGCGTGGGCTCATCGCTCAGCCTCCCCGCCGGCCGGCGCGGCCGAGGATGCCCTGCGGCATCAGGATCATGATGACGATGAGCACGGAGAAGGCCACGACGTCCTTGTAGCTGGACGAGATGCCGATGATGGCCAGCGATTCGACCAGGCCGAGCGTGACGCCGCCCACGGCCGCCCCCAGCGGATTCGTGAGCCCGCCCAGCACGGCCGCCGCGAACCCCTTGAGGGTGAGGTTGAGGCCGAGCTGGTAGTCGACGCCGATCAGCGGCGTGACCAAGATGCCGCCCAGCGCACCCAGCAGGCCGCCCAGAACGAAGGTGAAGGTGCGCATGCGGCCGACGTTGATGCCGGTCGTCGCCGCGCCATCGGCGTCGATCGAGGCCGCCATCATCGACAGGCCGATCGTCGTGCGGTGATAGAAGGCGCGCAGCGCCAGGGTGGCCCCGATACCGATGGCGATCAGCCACAGCGCGTGGAACTGGATGACGGCGTCGAGCACGATCAGAACGCCCTCGCCGCCGAGCGGCGGCAGCAGGTGGCCGTCGCGGCCGATGAAGAACAGGATGCTGGCCGACAGGGTGAGGGCGAGGCCGATCGTGAGCAGCAGGAAGCTGTCCTCGCTCGCATTCTTCCTGGCCATGTATCGCACGAAGGCGACCTCGATGAAGGCGCCGACCAGGGCGCCGGCGATGGCGCCGCCAGCGATAGCGGCGGCATAGGGCCAGCCCGTCTTCGTCAGCAGCAGAACGGTGGTCATCGCGCCGATCACGGCGAACTCGCCCTGCATGGCGTTGATGACGCGGCTGCCCTTGAAGATGGCAGAGAGGCCCATGCCGACGAGCGCGTAGACGATGCCGTTCGTCACGCCCGCGAAGAGCGCCTGAAGGACCAGGCTGAGAGTCATGAAGGAATGCTTCCGCGCGAAAGAAGGCGCGGCGCAGGACCCGCGAGGAGTCCTGCGCCGCCGGGGAACGCTACTGGGCGACGCGGAAGGGCGTGCGCGTGTACTTGCCGCCGACCAGCTTCGAGAAGACGAAGCTCGAGATCGGAATGCCGGTCATGTCCTCGGCCGAGAAGTCGTAGTTGGCCAGCACGCCGCTATAAGGCGCGCGCATGGCGTCGCAGAGCTTTTCGCCCGTGGCATCGGCGCCGGCCTTGTTGAGGGCCGCGGCGATGATGTGCGCCGCGTCCCAGGCTGCCGCCTCGTAGTTCTTGGGCGTCGCGTTGTACGCCTTCTTGTAGAGCTCGACGAAGTCCTTCTGGTGCGGCAGCGGATCCTCGCCGACCACGAACTCGGGGATCACGATGTTGTCGGCGGCCGGGCCCATCGCGTTCACGTACTCGTAGGACGACGAGCCGATCGCGGCGATCACCGGCTGGGCGATCTGGATCTGTTTGACGTTGCGGAAGGGCGTGGCCGAGGTGGCGATGATGAACACCGCATCGGGCTGTGTCGCCTTCACCTTAGCGGCCTGGGTGGTGGTGTCGGTGGCGCCGATCTCGAACTTCTCGACCGCGACCAGCTTGACGCCGTACTTGTCGGCGAGCGGCTTCAGCTCGGCCATCACGACGTTGCCGTAGCCCGCGTCATGCAGCACGCCGACCTTCGCCGCCTTGATGCTCTTGGCGTATTCGAGCAGCGCCATCGCATTGAGCCGCTGTGGCGGCAGGACGTGGGCCACGCACTTGCGCTCGCGCTCGACCGCCGGACCGAT
>CAZPOS010000373.1:0-3953 GCA_964588065.1 uncultured Reyranella sp. | reverse complement strand
CACGCAGGAAGTGCCGGAAATCTACGACAACATCATCGAGATCAAGGCGGTGGCCCGCGATCCTGGCAGCCGCGCCAAGATCGCGGTGCTGAGCCACGACAGCTCGATCGATCCGATCGGTGCCTGCGTCGGCATGCGCGGCAGCCGCGTGCAGGCCGTCGTGCAGGAGCTGCAGGGCGAGAAGGTCGACATCATTCCGTGGTCGAGCGACACCGCCAACTTCATCGTCAACGCGCTGGCGCCGGCCGAGGTCAGCAAGGTGCTGATGGACGAGGAGAAGAACAAGACGGAGGTCGTCGTTCCGGACGACCAGCTCAGCCTCGCGATCGGCCGCCGCGGCCAGAACGTGAAGCTCGCCTCCCAGCTCACCGGCTGGGAGATCGACATCATGACCGAGACCGAGGAGAGCGAGCGCCGCCAGAAGGATACGCGCGAGCGCACCGAACTCTTCAAGGCGACGCTCGACGTCGACGACGTGATCGCCCACCTGCTGGTGGCCGAGGGTTACGCCACCGTCGAGGACGTTTCGGAGGCGGCCGTCGAGGACCTGGCCACGGTCGAGGGCTTCGACGAGGAGATCGCCACCGAGCTGCAGCGTCGCGGCCGCGAATATCTCGAGAAGCGCGACGCCGAGCTGGCCGAGCGCCTGTCGTCGCTGGGTGTCTCGGAAGAGGTGGCCAACGCCGAGGGTCTCACCCTGCCGATGGTGGTGGCGCTGGGCGAGGCGGGCGTGAAGACGCTCGACGATCTGGCAGACCTCGCCTCCGACGAGCTGCGCGAGATTGTGGGCGAGAGCAGCATGGACAACGATGCCGCCAACGCCATCATCATGAAGGCACGCGAGCACTGGTTCGACGACGAGGCCGCTCCGGCCGACGAAGCGGCCAAGGCCTGAGCGGAGGACGATGCCCTTGGCCCTTGCCTTCGCCATGAACGAACCCCATCTCTCGGCTCCTCCCGCCGGTCCGATGCGTACCTGCATCGCGACCGGTGTCGAAGGCGCGCCGGAGACGATGATCCGGTTCGTCGTGGGTCCGGAGGGCGAGGTCGTGCCGGACCTGGCGCGACGACTGCCGGGGCGCGGGATGTGGGTGAAGGCCGAGCGGGCCGCACTCGAACGGGCGGTCGACAAGAAGCTGTTTTCCAGGGCGGCGCGCGCGCCGGTCAAGGCTTCGGCGGAGCTCGTCGATCGGGTCGAGCGTCTGCTGCTCGAAAGAGTTCTGGCCGATCTCGGCCGGGCCCGTCGCGCGGGCCGCGCGGTGGCGGGCTTCGTGAAGGTCGAGCAGATGATCGGCCGTCACCAAGCCGGACTCCTCGTCGTCGCCGAGGATGCGGACGGCGACGGGCTACAGAAGTTGCGGGCGACCGGACTGCCGCTGGAGCGGCTGGGCGATGCGACCGCGCTGGGCGGAATCTTCGGCCGCGAACAGGCGGTCTACGTGGCGATCGCCCGCGATGATGCGGGCGGAGCCTTCATTGAACGAATTTCTGTCGGGGCGGCGCGGTGGCGCGGGTTCCGGCTGAACGGCGCCGGTTGACGGGCCGGAGCGGACCAAGGACAACAGCCGACATGACGGAACAGAACGAGCAGAACAAGACGACCAAGCCGCTGACCCTCTCGACGACGCGCACGGGCGCGGCATCGAAGTCAGACGCGACCCAGGTGCGACAGAAGTTTTCGCACGGGCGTACGCGCGCGGTGACGGTCGAGGTCAAGAAGCCGGTGAAGCGGGCGACACCCGCTCCCGCGGCAACGTCGGCGCCCGCGCCCACGCCGCCCGCCCCGGCAGCTCCCGCGCCCGCGCCGGTTCGCGAGGCGCCCAAGGCTGCCCCGCCGGCCGGCCGGACCCTGAAGCTCGGTGGCGGCGGCGGTCATGCGCCCCCGCCCTCGGCCAACCGCGCGCCGGCGCCGACCCGGCAGCCCGGCGGTCGCGGGATCGTGCTGCGCACGCTGACCGAGGAAGAGAAGGAAGCGCGCGCCCGCGCCCTGGTCGACGCCAACCGCGATGCCGAGATCGCACGCAAGCGCGCCGAAGAGGAAGCCAAGCGTCGCGCGATCGAGGAAGAAGCGCGCAAGAAGGCGGAAGAGGAGCATCGCAAGCGCCTCGCCGAGGAAGAGGCGCGCAAGAAGGCCGAGGAAGAGGCCAAGCGGAAAGCCGATGCGCTCGTGCAGAAGCGCCTCGACCAGGCGCCGCCGGCCGCCACGGCACCTGCGGCCCCGGTGGCGCGCCCGGCCCAGGGCGACACCCGTCCGGCCGCTCCGGCCCCGGCGGCGCCGGCTGCCCCCGTGCGCCGTCCCGTCGGTCCTTCCACCAGCGATGCGCTGCGCCGTCCGCCGCCGCGCCCGCCGCTCGTCGTCAAGCGCCCGGCGCAGCCGACGGGGGCTCGTCGCGAGGCGCCGAAGCGTCGCAACGACAAGGTCGACGTCGGCCGCGCCGTCGCGGGCGAGAACGATTTCCGCAGCCGGTCGGTGGCGCAGCAGCGCCGCCGCCTGGAGCGCGAGCGTCGCCAGCAGTTTGGCAGCGAGCCGCAGCAGAAGGTCTATCGCGAGGTCACGATCCCCGAGACGATCACCGTCCAGGAACTCGCGGCCCGCATGTCCGAGCGCGGCGCGGACGTCATCAAGACGCTGATGCGCATGGGCGTGATGGCCACCATCAACCAGGCGATCGACGCCGACACGGCCGATCTCGTCGTGACCGAGATGGGCCACCGCTCCAAGCGGGTGACCGAAGGCGATGTCGAGACCGGTCTGGCCGATGTGCCGGATTCGCCGGACTCGCTGCTCCCGCGGCCGCCGGTCGTCACGATCATGGGCCACGTCGATCACGGCAAGACCTCGCTGCTCGACGCGCTGCGCGCGACCGACGTGGCGGCGCACGAGGCCGGCGGCATCACCCAGCATATCGGCGCCTACCAGGTGACCCTGCCGTCGCAGCAGAAGATCACCTTCCTCGACACGCCGGGCCACGAGGCGTTCACCGCCATGCGCGCCCGCGGCGCCAAGGTGACGGACATCGTCGTGCTGGTGGTGGCCGGCGACGACGGCGTCATGCCGCAGACCAAGGAGGCGATCGCCCACGCCAAGGCGGCGGGCGTGCCGATCATCGTGGCCGTCAACAAGATGGACAAGCCGGGCGCGGATGCGAGCCGGGTCCATAACGAGCTGCTGCGCGAGGAGATCCAGGTCGAGGCGCTGGGCGGCGACGTCCAGTCGATCGAGGTCTCGGCGACCAAGCGGATGAACCTCGACAAGCTCGAGGAAGCCATCCTGCTGCAGGCTGAAGTGCTCGAACTGAAGGCCAATCCCGACCGCGACGCCGACGGCGTGGTGATCGAAGCCAAGCTCGATCCGGGCCGCGGTTCGGTGGCCACGGTGCTGGTCCAGCGCGGCACGTTGATGGTCGGCGACATCCTGGTGGCGGGCTCCGTCTGGGGCCGCGTGCGGCGTCTCGTCGACGATCGCGGTCAGGCCGTCGAGGAAGCCGGTCCGGCCTTCCCGGTCGAGGTGCTGGGTCTCGCCGGCACGCCGCAGGCGGGCGACGAGTTCCACGTCGTGGAGAGCGAAGCCCGTGCGCGCGAAATCGCCGACTTCCGGGCCCGTCGCGATCGGCAGCTCGAACTGGCGCGCGCCGCAGGCGGCCGCGGCACGCTCGAGGAGATGATCAAGGGCATCCGCGAAGGCACGGCCAAGGAGTTGCCGGTTCTGATCAAGGCGGACGTGCAGGGTTCGGCGGAAGCGCTGGCCGGCGCCCTGTCGCGGCTCGGCACCGAGAAGGTCATCACGCGCGTCGTGTACAGCGGCGTCGGCGGCATCAGCGAAGCCGACATGACGCTGGCCAAGGCGTCGGGCGCGCTGATCATCGGCTTCAACGTGCGTGCGAACCCGCAGGCCCGTGAGATCGCCAAGCGCGACAAGGTCGACATCCGCTACTACTCGATCATCTACAAGG
>CAZPOS010000372.1:0-4021 GCA_964588065.1 uncultured Reyranella sp. | reverse complement strand
CCGGTTCTGCACCTTCGACATCTCGATATAGACTTTGTAGATCTTGGTGAGGGTCCGCAGAACCTCAGGCTTCAGCTTCTCCTCGAGTGCAGACAGCGAGAGCGCGTTTTCGTCGTCTTCCTCACCGCCTTCCGCCGCCGGAGCCTCGCCGCCTTCACCGTTCACCGCGGGGGCAGCCGGGCGCACGAGCTTCGGCATCGCCGGGCGCGGCATCGGCGGCGCCGCCGCGGGAGCCGCATTCACGCCCTTGCCCTCGCCGGGAGCGCCGCCGCCCTGCGTCGCTTCCAGGTCGATCACGTCGCGCAGCAGGATGCGGCCCTCGTTGATCGCGTCGCGCCAGTGCAGCAGCGCCGTGATCGTCATCGGGCTTTCGCAGATGCCGCCGATCATCTTGTCCTGGCCGGCCTCGATGCGCTTGGCGATCTCGATCTCGCCCTCGCGGCTCAGCAGCTCGACGCTGCCCATCTCGCGCAGGTACATGCGGACCGGATCGTCGGTGCGACCCAGTTCCTCGTCCTCGCCGGTGGCCTCGGCCGCGACCACCGCCGTCTTGGCGGGCTCGGCCGCCGTGGCGGAGGCGGTGTCCTCCGGCTCCTCGGCTTCGACGACGTTAACCCCGGCCTCGGACAGCATCGCCATCGTGTCCTCGATCTGTTCGGAGGACACTTCGTCGGGCGGCAGGGCGGCGTTCAGCTCGTCGTAGGTGACGTAGCCGCGTTCCTTGCCCTTCTGGACGAGCTTCTTGAGCTCGGCGCCGAGCGAATCGAGCAGGGGGGCGTCGGGACCCTCTTCCCGGGCATCGGCGGCTTCGGGTTGAACTACGGTCGCGGTTTTGGTCGCCATTTACTCAAATCCTTGGGTGCGACAAACGGATAGAACGGCCAAAGGGCCGTTATTTGGCTGCAAGAAGGGGAGGCGGGAGGGCGGCCCCGCAAAAACTACCCTTCTACTATATGGGGCTTCAGTGCAAGCAGCGATAGGGGGAGGCCCCTGAATCTGCGCGGTCCGGCTACAGTGCATTGGATTCCAGGCTTTCCCGCCGCATTCGGTCGAGAATGGCGTGAAGTCGCCGCAAATTCTCCTCCGACATATCCTCCGCGAGGGCTTCTTCGGCCCGTTTGAGCTCCTCCGGGTCCGCCCGAAGATGGCTCACATGGCGTGCGGCCCGGCGCCATTGACCGACCCAGCCCTCGGCGTCCGCGGGGTCGTCGCGGAAGGCCTCGCGGGCCTTGGCTCGCGCCGAGGCCGCGAGGCGGCCCAGCCCGATCCGCTCGAGATGCTGCCCGATCAATTCGGCTTCCAGGGACGGATCGCCCGCCGCTTCGTCGGCCGCCGGGTCGACCCCCGACGGAACGAGGGAAAGCGCATCCAGCAGTCCGCTGCGCAGCCGGTTCAGGTCCGGGTTGACGATCGGCAGGGCCGCCAGGTCTTCGGCCAGGATGTGGAGCAGCGCCGGGCGTTCGAGCAGCGCGCCCAGCAGGACCCGCTCCTGGCGCGAGCCATCGAGGTCGTCCCCGGAGCGACGAGCGGCGGCGCCGGCGGCGAAAGGCGGCGGTTCCGGCTCGCCGGGGCGGCGGAAGGGCTTGCGACCTCCACCGGGCTGCCAGGCCGGCGGCTCGGGGCGCCGCATCCGGTTCAGCCGGTTGCGCATTTCGGTGCGGTAGTAGTCGCGAACGACCGGATCGGCGATCTCGGCGACGCGCTGCTCGATGCCACGCTGGAGGCTCGCGCGGCGTTCCGGCGTATCGGTCGGCTTGCCCTCGATTTCCAGCTCCCAGACGATGTCCGAGAGTGGCCGGGCGAGGTCGAGGACACGGCGGACCGCATCGGCGCCCCGTGTCCGGATCAGGCTGTCGGGATCTTCGCCGGCCGGCAGCGCCAGGAATCGCAGGCTCTTGCCGGGGCGGAGCAGGGGGAGCGCCCGTTCGGCCGCCCGCGACATGGCGCGCCGCCCTGCATTGTCGCCGTCGAAGCAGAGATAGGGCTCGTCGGCCAGTTTCCACAGTTCGCCGAGCTGGCCCTCGGTCAGGGCGGTTCCGAGCGGCGCCACGGCGCCGGTGAAGCCCGCCCCGTGCAGGGCGATCACGTCCATATAGCCCTCGGCCACGATCACCGGCTGGTCCTTGGTCGCGGCCTGCCGGGCCCGGTCGAGGCAGTAGAGGTTGGCCCCTTTGTGGAAGAGCGGCGTCTCGGGCGAATTCAGGTACTTGGGCTCGCCGGCGCCCATCACCCTGCCGCCGAAGGCGATGGCGCGGCCCCGGCGGTCGTTGATCACGAACATCACGCGGCCCCGGAACCGGTCGTAGGGGTCGCGGCCATCGTCCGGCCGGATGGCGAGCCCCGCCTCGACGATCTTGTCGAGCGGCACGTTCTCGCGCTTCAGGGCGGCGATCAGTCCGTCCCGCGAATCAGGCGCAAAGCCCAGGCGGAAGTCGTCGATCGTGGCGTCGGAGAGGCCGCGTCCCCGCAGGTAGTCCAGTCCCTGGCGCCCGACCGGCAGGCGAAGCTGTTTCTGGAACCAGACGGCCGCCATTTCCACGACCTGCTGGAGGGTGGCGGCCCGGTCCGCCCGTTCGCGCTCGGCCGGCGTCGCCACCGGCACCGGCAGGTTGACCTCCCGGGCCAACTTCTCGACCGTTTCGGGGAAGGACAGACCTTCCGTCTTCATGACGAAGTCGATAGCGCTGCCCTTCTCGTGGCAGCCGAAGCAATAGAAGAAGCCCTTCTTGTCGTTGACCGTGAAGGACGGGGTCTTCTCGTTGTGGAAGGGGCAGAGGCCTGCGTACTCGGCCCCCGAACGGCGCTTCAGCGACACCTTACGGCCGACGATGTCGGACAGGCTGAGGCGCGCGCGCAATTCGTCGAGGAAGCCGGGAGGGAACGCCATCCCCTAAGATGGCCCCCGGACCGAGGCCACGCCATAGGGGATAGCGGGGATCGTTGCCGCGGCACCGACGCTACCAGAGCGCAAGATTGTTGCGCCAACGGTCAATGCCGCACGGGATCGAGAACCTGCGACATTCGTTTCAGTTGTTTCGTTTATTTCGCTTATTTCGTTTAGGCGACAGGGCTCCCGCCCTTTCAGCAGCGTCTGCTAGCCGCCGAGAGCCTTCTTCACGGCGGCTGAAGCCTTGGCGAAGTCCATCTGGCCGGCATACTTGCCCTTCAGGGCGGCCATGACGCCGCCCATGTCCTTGACCGAGGTGGCGCCGGCGGCCGCGATGGCCTCGCGCACGGCGGCCTCGACCGCGGCCTCGTCCATCTGCTGCGGCAGGAACCGCTCGATCACGGCGATCTCGGCCTTTTCCTTCTCGGCCAGGTCGGCGCGCCCACCCTTCTCATAAAGGGCGATCGACTCGTTCCGCTGCTTGATCATGCTCTGCATCATCGACAGGATCTTGTCGTCGGCCACACCCTCGCGGCTCGCTTCGGTGCGGGCGGCGATGTCGACGTCCTTGAGCTTCGCGATGATCAGCCGAATCGTGCCCAGCGAGGCCTGATCCTTGGCGCGCATCGCCTCTTTCATCGCTTCGGTCAGTTTTTCGCGCAACATCGCTTGGGGTCCCATTGGTATGCCCGAAGGCTAAGGGGCGGAAACTAATCGCCCTAGCCGCTGTTGGCAAAGCAAATAAGCTATTGAAATAGCTTAGAAATTGGCTGCCTTCCGCGCCTTGACCCTCTGCGGCGGCTTGGTTACAACCCGCCCGGCTTGCCGATCGCCTCGCCCATGCCGGGTCCGGGGCGAGGCCGCGCGAGCCGCACGAACGGGCAAATCATCATGACTTCACCTAAGACCGCCGGCGCGAACGACGCCGCGCCGCGTTGGGCCACGGCCGCGCTGGTGCTGGCCGACGGCACGGTCTTCTGGGGCAAGGGAGTGGGCGCCGCCGGCCATGCCGTGGGCGAAGTCTGCTTCAACACCTCGATGACCGGGTATCAGGAAATCATCACCGATCCCTCCTATGCCGGCCAGATCATCACCTTCACTTTTCCGCACATCGGCAACGTCGGCACCAATCTC
>CAZPOS010000371.1:0-4066 GCA_964588065.1 uncultured Reyranella sp. | reverse complement strand
AGGCACGGGAGAGTAGGTCGCTGCCGGATCTTCCAAACTCAAGGCTAGACATTCCATAAACATGTACCCGGATCGAGTTCGCCTCGATCGTCGACAAAGCCGCCCCCAAAGGGCGGCTTTGTTGCGTTTGGAGCCGGCGAGCACCGGCAGCGTCGAGAGTGCGCCCGTCCTGACACGAACGAATTTCCTTCCCGGTATTGTGCCTTGCGCGGAGCCTGGCGGCTTTGGGATGGTCGGTAAAACGATCAGGAGGAAGACGTTCAATGAACAGGCTCGACGGCAAGGTAGCGTTCCTGTCCGGCGCCGCGCGCGGCATCGGCGGGGAGGCGGCGAAGCTCATGGCGAGCGTCGGCGCAGCGGTGGCGATCGGCGACGTGCTCGAGGAGCGCGGCCGGCAGACCGTGAAGGAGATCGAGGCCGCGGGCGGGCGGGCGCTGTTCGTGGCACTCGACGTGACGCAGGAGTCCAGCTGGACCGCCGCGCTCGATGCGACGGTGAAGAAGTTCGGGGGCCTCGACATCCTCGTGAACAATGCCGGCATCTTCGTCGGCAAGGGCGTCGAGGAGGCCTCGATGGACGAGTGGCACAGGCTCGTCGCCGTCAACCTGACCGGCGTCGTCCTGGGGACGAAGATCGCGCTTCCCTATCTCAAGGAACGCGGAACGAAGAGCGCGCACGGATCGGCGATCGTCAATCTCGCGTCCGTGGCGGGGCTGGTCGGTTCGCAGCTGGATCCGCTCTACTCGCTGACCAAGGGCGGCGTGACGCTGTTCACCAAGTCGACGGCCCTGGAGTTCGGTCGCAAGGGCTATCGCATCCGCGTCAACTCGATCCATCCCGGCGTCATCGACACCGACATGGGACAGCAGACCTTCGCCATGCGGGCGCGTGCCCTCGGCACCAACGACACCGAAGCCACCCGCAAGACCTCGCTCGGCATGCATCCGATCGGTCGTTTGGGAATCGCCGAGGACATCGCGAAGGGAATCGTGTTCCTGGCGTCCGACGATGCCGGCTTCATGACCGGCTCCGGTCTCGTCGTCGACGGCGGCTACACGGCGCAGTGAATCGGGGGCCGTCGGTCAGAAGATGCCGGCGGCGAGGCCGGCCGCCATGGCGGCGCCCAGCTCCTCGCACTGGTCGACGAAGGCGGGTTGCCAGGGACCTTTGCAGAGCAGGGGCTCCTGCACGGCCCGCCAGCGCAGGCCGGTCAGGATCGTCTCGGCGGCGCGGCGCGTGCCGGTGCCGTCGCTGCCGGCCCTTATGTAGAGGGCGCAGGGCATGCCTTGCGTCTTCTCCAGGCAGGCATTGTAGCTGCGGTCGAAGAAATCCTTCAGCGCGCCGCTCATGTAGCCCAGGTTCTCGGGCGTACCCAGGATCACCGCCTGGGCCGCCAGCACGTCCTGCGGCCCGGCCTGCAGCGGCGCCACCACCCGCACGTCGATTCCCGTTTCGCTGCGCGCACCGCGTTCCACGGCCGCGCGCAGGGAGAGGGTGTTCTCCGACGGGGCGTGCGCCACAATGAGCAGCCTTTTCGACATGGAGGGGGTTCTACCCCACGCTGACATGCTCAAGAAACTCCTCATCGCCAACCGCGGCGAGATCGCCATCCGTATCGCCCAGGCCGCCGCCGAACTGGGCATTGCAACCGTGGGCATCCATTCGGAAGACGACGCGACCTCGCTGCACGTTCGCCGCGTCGACGAGGTGCGTCCGCTCAAGGGAAGAGGAGCGGCCGCCTATCTCGACATCGATGGCGTGATCGCGGCCGCCCGCGAGGCGGGCTGCGACGCGGTGCATCCGGGCTATGGCTTTCTCTCCGAGAATGCGGCCTTCGCGAAAGCCTGCAGCGAAGCCGGGTTGGTCTTCGTCGGTCCGACGCCGGAGCAGCTCGACCTGTTCGGTGACAAGGCGCGCGCCCGCGCGCACGCCGGCAAGAACGGCGCGCCGGTCCTGTCGGGGACCGACGGGGCGGTCGACGCGGCCGGCGTAAAGGCGTTCTTCGCCAAGCATCGCAAGGCCGGCATCGTCGTCAAGGCGATCGCGGGCGGCGGCGGGCGCGGCATGCGGATCGTCACACAGGAAGGCGAGATCGACGAAGCCTTCGCGCGCGCCTCGGCGGAAGCGAAGGCGGCCTTCGGGAATGGTGCGCTCTATGCCGAGCGACTGATCGCCCGGGCACGCCACATCGAGGTGCAGATCGTCGGCGACGGAAAGGGCGGCATCGCCTCGCTCGGCGAGCGCGAATGCACGGTCCAGCGTCGCAGCCAGAAGATCGTCGAGCTGGCACCGAGTCCGAATCTCGCCGAGGCAATGCTTGGCCAGATCGTCGACTCCGCCGTCAAGATGGCGAAGGCGGTCAACTATCGCAGCCTCGGCACCTTCGAATTCCTGGTCGACGATGCGGCGCCGGACTTCTTCTGCTTCATCGAAGCCAATCCGCGGCTTCAGGTCGAGCACACGGTCACCGAGGAAGTGTGGGGCGTGGACCTCGTGAAGACGCAGTTGCGACTCGCGGGTGGCGCGTCGCTGGACGAGACCGGCGTGCGGCAGGCCTCGCCGCGCGGCCATGCGATCCAGCTGCGGGTGAACATGGAGACCATGACGGCCGACGGTTCGGCCAAGCCGGGGGGTGGCACGCTCACGGCGTTCGAGCCGCCGTCGGGACCGGGCGTGCGCGTCGACACCTATGGTTATGCCGGCTACCGTACCAATCCCAACTTCGATTCGCTGCTCGCGAAGGTGATCGTGCACGCGGCGGATTTCGGCGGCGCGCTGCAGCGGGCCGAGCGGGCGTTGGCGGCATTCCGGCTCGAAGGCGCGCCTTCGAACATCGCCTTCCTGCGTGCCCTGATCGCCCATCCCGATTTCCGCGCCGACAGGGTCCATACGCGCTTCGTCGACGAGCAGGCTTCGGATCTGATCGAAGCGGCCGGCAAGCTGAGCGGCGGGCTCTATTTCGAGGGCGCGACGCCACCGGCATCGCCTGCATCGTCGGCACGGCAGGCCGGCGCGCGGGTCGACAGCGTCGATCCCCTGGCGGTGCTGGCCTTCGGCAAGGCGAAGGCGGAGACGGCGTCGCGCGCGCCCAAGAGTGACGCGCCGGATGGCACGGTCGCCGTGCCCGCCCCGATGCAGGGCACCATCGTGAGCCTTTCGGTGACGGAGGGCGACGCGGTGGCGGCGGGCCAGGCGCTGCTGGTCATGGATGCGATGAAGATGCAGCACGAGATCCGCAGTCCCGTGCGCGGCTATGTGCGGCGCATCGCGGTCGAGGCGGGCGAGACCGTCTATGAAGGCCATTCGCTGCTGTTCGTCGAAGAGGCCGATGTCGAGGTGAAGGGGGCGGCGGTCGAGGAGACGATCGATCTCGATCATGTCCGCCCCGACCTTGCGGAGTACTTCGAGCGTCGCGCGCTCACCCTCGACGAGAAGCGGCCTGAGGCGGTCGCGAAGCGGCGCAGGACCAATCAGCGGACGGCCCGTGAGAATCTCGAGGACCTCGTCGATCCCAACAGCTTCGTCGAGTACGGCGCCTTCGCCATCGCCAGCCAGCGCACGCGGCGCACGGTCGAGGATCTGATCGAGAAGACTCCGGCCGACGGCCTGATTACCGGCATCGGCCGGGTCAACGGCTCGCTTTTCGGACCCGAGCGCAGCCGGGTCGCGGTGGCGCACTACGACTACACGGTGCTCGCGGGCACGCAGGGCAAGAACAACCACCACAAGAAGGACCGGCTGTTCGAGATCGTCGAGAAGCAGCGCATCCCGCTGGTCTTCTTCACCGAGGGCGGTGGCGGGCGACCGGGCGACATCGACGTGCAGTCGGTGGCCGGCCTCAACACCATGGCCTTCCACATCTTCGGACGGCTAAGCGGCATCGCGCCCCTGGTCGGCATCAACTCGGGCCGCTGCTTCGCGGGCAACGCCGCGATCCTGGGCTGCTGCGACGTGGTGATCGCGACGAAGAACTCGACCATCGGCATGGGCGGGCCGGCGATGATCGAGGGCGGCAATCTCGGTGTCTTCTCGCCCGAGGAAGTCGGCCCGATGAACGTGCAGGTCC
>CAZPOS010000370.1:3734-4105 GCA_964588065.1 uncultured Reyranella sp. | reverse complement strand
CCTCGTCCTGCAGGTTGAGCAGCGGGAAGGCGCTGTGCACGCCGGTCAGGTTGGTCGGCATGCTCTTGGCGATATAGCTCTTGTCGAGCTGCGCCAGCGAGGTGACGCCCAGCAGGCCCATCACCTCCTTCATCTCCTCCTCGAGCAGCTCGATCACGCGCTCGATGCCGGCGGCGCCGGCGGCGGCGAGGCCGTAGCAGTAGAGACGGCCGAGGCCGACCCAGTCGGCGCCCATGCAGATCGCCTTCACGATGTCGCTGCCGCGGCTGAAGCTGCCGTCGACGGCGACCTTGGCGCGACCGGCGACCGCCTCGACGATCTCCGGCAGCACCTCGGCCGAGCCGCGCCCATGGTCGAGCTGGCGGCCGCCG
>CAZPOS010000370.1:238-3724 GCA_964588065.1 uncultured Reyranella sp. | reverse complement strand
GAGCAATAGACCGCCCAGACCCCGTTCTGGCAGGCGAGTTCGGCGTCCTCGCCGGTACCGATGCCCTTCAGCATGAACTTCACGTCGGGGAACTTCTCGCGGACCGCGATGAAGTTCTTCCAGGAGAAGGCTGCCTGATGATCCTGTCCGGTGGCAGAGGCGCGCCAGGACTTCACGAAGCGTTTGGCGATGTCGCGCTCGCGGCGGCTGTAGACCTGCGTGTCGACGGTGATGCAGAAGGCATCGTAGCCGGCGTCCATCGCCTCCTTGACCCGGTCCGCGACCCAGGCATCGTCGCCGCGCACATAGAGCTGGTAGATCTTGGGGCCCGCGCCGCCCTTCACGATGTCCTGCAGCTTGAGGGTGGTCACCGAGCTGATCAGCATCGCCACGTCGCTCGCCCCCGCACCCCTGGCGACGGTGATGCCGCCGCCGGCCTCGAACGATTCCAGAGATCCGACGGGCGCCAGCATGACCGGCAGGCGGATCTTCTTGCCGAGGATTTCGGAGGACGGATCGATCTTCGAAACGTCGCGCAGGACGCGGGGCTTGAAGGCGATCGTGTCGAGTGCGAGCCGGTTGCGGCGCAGCGTGGTCTCGGTTTCGGTGCCGCCGATCAAATAATCCCAGATGTTCGGATTGAGCCGGATTTTCGCCGCTTTTACGATCTCGTGTAGCGTTACGAACTCGCTCTCCAGGCCGCTTGCCATCGTTCCCTCGAATCTTTCAATGCCGGGGGTTTTTCTTGCGCGTCTCCGGCGCCCCGTCAACGCGGCGTCACGGACGGCCGCCATTGACGATGATGTGGCCGGGAGATTTGATCGAAGTCGGGCATTCGCTCGGCGGAACAGAAGGGATCAACCTGCATCCAGCAGGCATCCGGTGAAGGACTTGAGATGAAGAGACGCGTTCTGACGGCAGCATTGATGTTCGGATGGATGGCGGGGCCGGTCCTCGCAGCCGATCCCCTGCCCGCCCTCAAGGAAACGCCGATGTTCACCGACCAGGTGAAGTCCGGCGCCCTGCCGCCGGTCGACAAGCGCGTTCCCGAACAGCCCTGGGTGGTGAAGTATTTCGCCGGCGGCGACGGGCCCGGCCAGCAGGGCGGCCAACTCAACATGCTGGTGGCCAGTGCGCGCGACACCCGCCTGATGACGATCTTCAGCTACACCCGCCTGATCATCTACGATGACAAGTTCAAGCTGAAGCCCGACATTCTCGAGAGCTACGAGGAGAAGGACGGGCGCGAGTTCACCTTCAAGCTGCGCGCCGGTCACAAATGGTCGGACGGCCATCCCTTCACGACCGAGGATTTCCGCTTCTTCTGGGAGGACGTCGCCAACAACAAGGACCTCTCCGCCGGCGGCCCCAACGTCGAGCTGCTGGTCGACGGACAACCGCCCAAGGTCGAGATCATCGACCCGCTGACGATCAAGTACACCTGGGACAAGCCCAACCCGTACTTCATCGAAAGCCAGGCGCGCGCCGCCCCCCTCTTCCTCTTCCGGCCGGCTCACTACCTGAAGAAGTTCCACGCCAAGTACACGCCCGAAGCCGAGATCCTGAAGTCCGCGCGCGGCGGCCAGCAAAGCTGGGTGTCGGTCTACCGCCGCCTGGACGTGATGTACGCCAACGACAATGTCGACCTGCCGACGCTCAATCCCTGGGTCAGCACGACCGCATCACCGGCCCAGCGCTTCGTCTACCTGCGCAATCCCTACTATCACCGCATCGACGAGAAGGGGCAGCAGCTCCCCTATGTGGATAGGGTGATCTTCACGGTGGCGGCGGCGAACCTCGTGCCGGCGAAGGCGGGTCTCGGCGAGGCCGACCTGCAGCCGCGCTATCTCAACATGCGCGACTACACCTTCCTGCAGAAGAGCGCCCAGACGTCGGGCGTGAACGTCCGGCTCTGGGAGGCCGGATCGGGTTCGCAGCTCGCGCTCTATCCCAATCTCACGACGAACGACGCGGAGTGGCGCAAGCTCATGCGCGACGTGCGCTTCCGCCGGGCGCTGTCGCTGGCGATCGACCGCGAGGAGCTCAACCAGGTCGTCTATATCGGCCTCGCCCGGCCGTCGAACAACACGATCATGCCGCGCTCCGAACTGTACAAGCCCGAATACGCGACCAAGTGGGCCGAGTACGATCCGAAGCTCGCCAACAAGCTGCTGGACGAGGTCGGCCTCACCAAGAAGGACAGTCAGGGCATCCGCCTGTTGCCCGACGGCCGGCCCGCGACGATCGTCGTCGAGCATGCGAGCGAGGAGACGGAGGACAACGACGCGCTGGCGCTGATCGCCGACAACTGGAAGAAGATCGGCATCAAGATGCTGACCAAGCCGCAGACCCGCGACAACTTCCGGCTGCGCACCTCCTCGGGTGAAGCCGTCATGACGGCCTTCGCCGGCGCCGTGACGGCGGTTCCGACGCCCAATACCAGCCCCAAGGAATTCGCCCCGACCATGCTGGGCGGCCTGCAATGGGCGCGCTGGGGCATGTACGTGGAATCGAAGGGCCGGCAGGGCGAGAAGTGCGATCTCGAATCGGCCTGCAAGCTGCTCGACTACGTGAAGGAATGGGAAACCGGCAAGACCGAGGAAGACCGGCGCAAGGCCTGGGACAAGATCCTCGCCACCAATGCCGACGAGGTCTTCTCCATCGGCACTGTCAATGGCGTCCGCCAGCCGGTCGTGGTCGGCCCCAACGTTCGAAACGTGCCGAAGGAAGGCTACTACGCCTGGGATCCGGGCGGGTACATCGGCCTCTACCAGCCGGACACGTTCTGGATCGCGCAGTAGCGATCAAGTACGAATCGAAAGGCCCCTCCTTCGAGGGGCCTTTTTCTTGCTACCAAGTGTCGATGTTCGGCCGCTTCTTGTGGCTGTGCGCCGGCCGCGGTTTGGCTTCCAGGAGAGCCGTGGCGATCCAGCGCCGCGAATCGGCGGGATCGATCACCTCGTCGACCTCGAAATAGGTCGCGGTACTGAGCGCCTTGCCGCGCGCATAGGCGGCCGCGACCATCTTCTCGAACAGCGCGCGGCGTTCGTTCGCATCGCTCACCGCTTCGAGTTCCTTGCGGAAGCCGAGCTTGACGGCACCTTCCAGTCCCATGCCGCCGAACTCGCCGGTCGGCCAGGACAGCGCGAACACCGGCGCATGGAAGGAGCCGCCGGCCATCGCCTGCGCGCCCAGCCCATAGGCCTTCCGCAGCACGATGGTGCCGAACGGCACGGTGAGGTTGGCGCCGGTCACGAACAGGCGCGAGCAATGCCGGACCAACGCCGTCTTCTCGATCTCCGGTCCGACCATCATGCCCGGCGTGTCGCAGAGGAACAGGATCGGGATGTCGTAGGCATCGCAGAGCTGCAGGAAGCGCGCGGCCTTGTCGGATCCGTCGCTGTCGATGGCGCCCGCCAGGTGAACCGGATTGTTCGCCACGATGCCGAGCGGCTTGCCTTCGATGCGACCGAACGCCGTCACCAT
>CAZPOS010000370.1:0-228 GCA_964588065.1 uncultured Reyranella sp. | reverse complement strand
GCCGGGCCCGAAGGCGCGACGCACTTCGAGGACGGAGTCCTCGTCGCACAGCGTGGCGATGACGTCGCGCACGTCGTAGACGCGCAGCCGGTTCTCGGGGATCGCCCGCCGCAACAGGCGCTGGTCGGCCGCCCGCCACTCGGGCAACGCGCCCTGAAAGTAGGAGAGGTATTTCTTGGCGACGGCGATCGCCTCAGCCTCGTCCTCGACGGCGATGTCGACGACGCC
>CAZPOS010000369.1:0-4128 GCA_964588065.1 uncultured Reyranella sp. | reverse complement strand
TGGCGCCCTCGACGCCGGGCTTGTCCATGTCGTCGGCCGTGAGCGCGATATACTGCGGGCAGGTCTCACCGAAGATCTTCAGCCCCTTCTTCTGCGCCTGCCGCAAGGTCTCGATCGCCTCGATCTCCGACATGTGGACCAGCAGCAGCGGCGCATCGACCAGACGCGCCAGCGAGATCGCCCGGTTGGTCGCCTCGGCCTCGGCAAGGCGCGCGTGGGCGATGGCGTGGAACTTCGGCGCGCCGTGGCCCTGATCGACCAGGTGATGCGCCAGCCACTGGATCATGTCATGGTTCTCGGCATGCACCATGACCAGCGCGCCGTCGCGCCGCGCCACGGCCAGGATGTCGAGAATCTGGTAGTCGCTGACCTTCATCGCATCGTAGGTCATGTAGATCTTGAACGAGGTATAGCCGTCCTTGATCAGCGCCGGCAGCTCCTGCCCCAGGGCCTGCGGCGTCGGATCGGTCACGATCAGGTGGAACGCATAGTCGATCACCGCCTTGGGCGTCGCCGCCTCGTGATACTCGTTGACCACCTGGCGCAGCGACATGCCGCGATGCTGGGCGGCGAACGGAATGATCGTCGTCGTGCCGCCGAACGCGGCCGAGACGGTGCCGGTATAGAAATCGTCGGCGCACATCACGCCCATGCCGGATTTCTGTTCGATGTGGCAGTGGCTGTCGACGCCGCCCGGCAGGACGAACTTGCCCCCGGCGTCGATCTCGCGCGTCCCCTTGCCCTTCAGGTCAGGCCCGATCTCGACCACCTGGCCATCCTTGACGGCAATGTCGCCTTCGGCCTGCCGTTCGGCGGTGACGATGCGGGCGTTGCGAACGATCAGATCGTAATCGGCCATGTCCTTACTCCGCCGCCTTGGCGAGACGGCCGGCGGCCGCCAGACGCCGTTCTAGGCGCGCAATCATTCCATCGAGTTCAACCTTGTCGGTCGCCGTCAGCGACGATCCGGGTGCCCGTTGCTTCGGGCTCTTGATGGCCCCGCGGCGGAACAGCACTTCCTTGCGCAGCGCCAGGCCGATTGCCGGCTGCACCTCATGGCGCACCAGCGGCAGATATATATCGAACAGGTCCTCAGCCTCCTCCGCCCTGCCCTGCGCAAAGAGTTCGTAGACCTGCACCAGCATCTCGGGCCAGGCGAAACCGGTCATGGCGCCGTCGGCGCCGCGGCGCATCTCCTGCGGATAGTAGAGTCCGCCATTGCCGACCAGGATCGAGACGCGACGTCGGCCGGGCTTCCTCTCGCCCTCGCGCACCTTCGTCAGCTTGGCGAGGCCGGGAGCATCCTCGTGCTTCAGCATGACGAGCTGCGGGAAGTCGTCGACCAGGCGCTCGAAAACGCCGACCGGCATGTAGACGCCGGTGGTCTGCGGATAATCCTGATAGACGACGGGGATCTGCGGACCGAGCGCCTGGAAGACCTGCGCATAGTAATTGTAGAGCCCCTCGTCGCCTTTCAGGCCGGGAGCCGGCGCTACCATCACGCCCGCGGCGCCGGCCATCATCGCCTCGTGCGAAAGGCGCCGGACGTTCTCCAGCCCGGCATGGCTGACACCCACGATGACCTGTCTTCCCTGTGCCCGCCCGATCACGCGGTTGACCACCGAAAGGGATTCGTCGGCCGTCAGCTTGTGCGCTTCACCCATCATGCCGAGCAGCGTGAATCCATGTACGCCGCAGCCCAAATAAAAGTCGGTCAACGTATCGACGCTCTGCAGATCGACCGCCCCTTCGTCCGTGAAGGGCGTGGCGGCGATGATGTAGACGCCCTTTGCCTGCTCGTTCAGCTTTCCTGATGACATCGTCGACCTTCCTCGGCGCGGTTCTTGCAACACCCTTGGGATGAGGTTGCAGCGATCATGCCATTCGTCGGACGCTTGTCGAGCGTCGCGGCGTCGGCCCGTGTTCTTACCCGAACCGGCCCGGGTGTCGAAATAAATGGCACGGCATATCGCTCATCGACTGATGATTTCGTTCCCGGTCCTGCTCGGGGTGCTGCTCATCGGCTTCCTGCTGCTGCAGGTCGTGCCCACCGATCCGGCAACCGTCGTCGCGGGCCCGACCGCGACCAAAGCCGAGATCGATGCCATCCGCAACGATCTCGGGCTGAACCAGCCGCTGTGGGTCCAGTTCGGACGCTATCTCGGGCGCGTCCTCCAGCTCGATCTCGGCCGTTCCATGATCTCCAACCGCGCCGTCGTCGACGAAATCGCCCTCACCCTGTGGCCGACCGTCGAGTTGATGCTGGCCTGCCTGATCTGGGCGGTGCCGCTCGGCATCACCCTCGGCACCCTCGCCGCCCGGCGCCGCGGCACGGTGATCGATCGCGCCATCATGGCCCTCTCGGTCATGGGCGTGTCGGTGCCGATCTTCTGGGTCGGCCTGCTGCTGATCCAGTATGTCGGCGGGGCCGGCCTGCTGCCGTTCCAGGGGCGCAACGGCCCGATCTGGACGGCCGACGGCTTCCTCAGCATCATCTTGCCGGCGGTGACCCTGGGCGCCGTCTTCGTCGGTCCGGTGGCGCGCATGACCCGCACCTCCCTGCTGGAGACGCTGGGTGCCGACTATGTGCGCACCGCCCGGGCGAAAGGCGCCTCGGACTGGCGCGTTACGATCCGTCACGCGCTGCGGAACGCGATGATCCCCGTCGTCACGTTGGTCGGCCTGCAGATCGGCTTCCTGCTGGGCGGTTCCATCGTCACCGAAACCATGTTCGCCTGGCCGGGCGTCGGTCGCATGGCGGTCGGGGCCATTACCTCGAGCGACTTTCCCCTGGCACAGGGGGCGATCCTGATCCTCGCCGTCGGCTTCATGGCGATCAACCTGCTGGTCGACGTCCTCTACGCCTATCTCGACCCCCGGATCGCCCGCGGATGACCGACACCGCCCTCCCCCTGCAGAGCCAGGCCGACCAGCGCGCCATCGCCGCGATCCGGCGCAAGAACGCCGTGTGGCGGCGCATCCTGCGCGATCCGCCGGCGGCGCTCGCAGCCCTGTTCCTCATCGTCGTCGTGGGCGCGGCGATCCTCGCGCCCGTGATCGCGCCGTTCGATCCCTATGCCTCCAACATGCGGCTGCGGCTCTGCCCGATCGGCGGTGCGCGCTGTCCCGATTTCCTGCTGGGCGCCGACAACCAGGGACGCGACATGCTCAGCCGCATCCTGTTCGGCCTCCGCGCCACGCTGGGCATAGGCATCATCGCCGTCGTGGTCGGCGGCGGTTTGGGTGCGTTGATCGGGCTCAGCGCCGCCTACTTCAGACGCCTGGACCAACCGCTGATGCGCCTGGTCGACGTGCTGCTGTCCTTTCCCTCGATCCTGTTCGGCCTCGCCATCGCCGCGGTGATGGGCACCGGCCTCTTCTCGCTCGTCGTCGCCCTCAGCATCGCCTCGGTGCCCTCGATCGCGCGCATCGCCCGCGGTGCCGCGCAGTCGATCATGCAGCAGGAATACATGGAGGCCGGCCGTGCCGTGGGCCTGGGCGACGGCGCGTTGATCTGGCGCTACCTCGCCCTCAACTGCTGGCCGACCATCCTGATCTACATGACGCTCCAGCTCGGCCAGGCGATCCTGCTGGGCGCCGCGCTCTCCTTCCTCGGGCTGGGTGCCCAGCCCCCGACCGCCGAACTGGGCAGCATGGCCGCCGACGGCCGCAAGTTCCTGTCGATCGCACCGCACGTCTCGACGCTGCCCTGCGCGGCGATCTTCCTCGTGGTGCTCGCGTTCAATGTCCTGGGCGACGCCCTGCGCGACGCCCTCGATCCGAAGTTGAGGCAATAAACTCGAAACAGCAGGAGGTGTGGGCATGAAGAAGTTGACAGTGGCGGCACTGGCCGCCGTGGCGGTGGCCGGCGTTGCAGCACCGGCAATGGCGCAGAAGAGCGTGACGATCGTGCGCGAGATCGACACCGACCGCTACGATCCGCACAAGTCGACCGCGCGGTCGGGCGCCGAGGTCATCTACATGATGGGTGACACGATGGTGAACCTCGACTTCGACATGAAGACGCTGAAGCCGGGCCTCGCCAAGAGCTGGTCGGTGTCGCCCGACGGCCTCACCTACACTTTCAAGCTGCGCGACGACGTCACCTTCTGCAGCGGCAAGAAGTTC
>CAZPOS010000368.1:2689-4132 GCA_964588065.1 uncultured Reyranella sp. | reverse complement strand
GCGCGGCGAGGTTAGGCCGGTCGACCTCGACAAGCTGCTGCGCGACATGGTCCATCACTACGCCGTGACCGCCAGCCAGAAGTCGGGCGTCGAGGTCGAGTTCAGGGTCGCCACGAACCCGCCGTTCATGGCCCACGGCCACGACGGACGCTACGGGCAGGTATTCCGCAACGTCATCGACAATGCGCTGTCCTTCGCCCCGGCCGGCTCGCGCATCCTCGTCGAACTCGGCCGAGATTCGCGCAACGGCCCCTTCGTGGTCACGATCGACGACGAGGGCCAGGGCATTCCCGAGGACAATCTCGAATCGATCTTCCAGCGATTCTACTCGGAGCGTCCCACCGAGCATTTCGGTCAGCATTCCGGTCTCGGCCTGTCGATCTGCCGGCAGATCGTCGAGACCTACGGCGGCACGATCACGGCCTCCAACCGGCGCGGCCCCGACGGCAAGGTGCTGGGCGCCCGCTTCACGGTGCGACTCCCGGCCGCCGCCGGCCGCAAGTGACGATCTGAGTGACGATCCGGGTCACGACCTACGTCCACGCGACCTGCATCGCGTTGCAACTGGGCAGGCGCTGGCACGGCGTTCTCTTGCGGGGGCCATCGGGCGCCGGCAAATCCGATCTCGCCCTTCGCCTGGTCGAAGGGGGTGCGCGTCTGGTCGCGGACGACCAGACGGCCATCGTCCGGCAGGGCCGCCGCCTGATTGCCACGCCGCCGGGCACGCTCGCGGGCCTGCTGGAGGTCCGCGGAATCGGTATCGTGAAGCTTGGCCGCACCCAACTTCTCGCACGGGCGACCGTCGCCCTGCTGGTGGATCTCGTGCCACCCGACCGCATCGAACGCCTGCCCGATCCGGCGCGCGAGACATTGTACGATGTCGACCTGCCGGTGCTGGCGTTGACGCCGTTCGAGGCCTCCGCGCCGGTGAAGTTGCGCCTTGCCCTCGCGCGAACCGCGGCGGCATGATCCGGCCCGCGCCGCTCATGCCAGATAGCCCCGCCCCTTCGACTTCCCGCGCCCCGGACGAAACGCGCCGACCGTTCGTCGTCGTCACCGGCCTGTCCGGCGCCGGACGTGGAACCGCCCTGAACGTCCTGGACGACCTGGGTTATGTCGCGGTCGACAACGTACCGCTGGCGCTGCTCGACGACCTCATGCGCTCGACGGGCGGCGACTCCGGTGCAAGCGCCCCGCCGCTGGCGCTGGGCATCGATACGCGCACTCTGGGCTTCGACGCGCGCGAACTTGCCACACGCATTCGCGAGCTGCGCAACCGTCCTGGCCTCGCCGCCCGGCTCCTGTTCCTCGAGGCCGATACCGAGACGCTGCGGCGCCGCCTCACCGTCACAGTCAAGCGCGCAAATGCCCCCGCTGCCCTTTAATTTTTCTATTGTTAAATTATACACAGACTTTTCCACACCCGGTGGAATACTTCCGCAC
>CAZPOS010000368.1:0-2679 GCA_964588065.1 uncultured Reyranella sp. | reverse complement strand
CTCGCCGCCCGGCTCCTGTTCCTCGAGGCCGATACCGAGACGCTGCGGCGCCGCTACACCGAGACCCGCCGCCCGCACCCTCTGGCGCCCGATCGTCCGGTGGCCGACGGCATCGCCGAGGAGCGCCGGCAGATCGGCTGGATGGGCGACGTGGCCGACCTCACCATCGACACGACCTCTCTGTCGCCGCATCGCCTGAAGCAGATTCTGACCGGGCATTTCGGGCTGGGCCGCTCGGTCGGCACACGCATCTCGGTGATGTCGTTCTCGTTCCGCCGCGGGCTGCCGCGCGAAGCCGATCTGGTCTTCGACGCGCGGTTCCTCAAGAACCCCCACTACGATCCGGCCCTGAAGCCGCTGACCGGCCGCGATCCGGCCGTCGCAGCGTTCATTGCAACCGACCCCGACTACCGCCCGTTCGTGGACAGGCTCAAGGCACTGATCGGGCCGCTGCTGCCGCGCTTCGATGCGGAAGGAAAGAGCTATCTGACCATCGCCGTCGGCTGCACCGGCGGCAAACACAGGTCGGTGGCGCTCGCCGAGGAGCTTGCAGACTGGTTGCGAACCGCCGGCCGGTCGGTCACTCTCTCTCACAGGGACGTCGGGGCGGCCGGGGAAGCCGATGGCGCAGGGTAGAGCAAGAGCATGATTGGTATCGTACTGGTGACTCACGGCAATCTGGCGCTGGAGTTCAAGGCCGCGCTGGAGCACGTCGTCGGTCCACAGCAATGCATGTCGGCCGTCTGCATCGGCGCCGACGACGACATGGAAAAACGCAGAGGCGAGATCCTGGAAAGGGTCCGGGCCTGCGAAACCGGCGAGGGCGTCATCGTGCTGACCGACATGTTCGGTGGCACCCCGTCCAATCTCGCGATCTCCATCATGGAGCAGGCGCGGGTCGAGGTGCTCGCCGGCGTCAACCTCCCGATGCTGGTGAAGTTGGCCAGCGTCCGCACCCGCCCCATCGCCGAAGCCGTGCGGATGGCGCAGGAAGCCGGCCGCAAGTACATCACCGTCGCCTCGCGAATCCTCGCGAAGGAAGCTTCGTGAGCGACGCACCCGGAAGTTCCAGCGCCGAGGCCGGCATCGGCGCCCTCAAGCGCAGCCTTCCGATTGCCAACAAGCGCGGCCTCCATGCCCGCGCCGCCGCCAAGTTCGTGCGCACGGCGGGCCAGTTCGACGCCATCGTGCGGGTTTCGTTCAAGGGACAGGAAGTCTCGGGCCTGTCGATCATGGGCCTCATGATGCTGGCCGCCGGAATCGGCAGCACGGTCGAGGTGATCTGCTCGGGCCGGCAGGCCGCTGACGCCATGGCTGCCATCTCGGCTCTGCTCGAGGGCAAGTTCGGCGAAGATTGACGGCGCTGCGGACCGCCGCATAAAGCGGTGCGCATATCGACATAAATTCTTGCTTATATGTTGATCCCGCGCGTTGAGGCGGTTTCGGGCGGCTGATATGACACGCCCGCTTTCCGCAATTCGCCTGCCGACACCGGCACAGCAAGGAGCGCCACATGGCCGACTACATCGTCAAGGATATCGGGCTCGCCGACTGGGGTCGCAAGGAACTCGACATGGCCGAGACCGAGATGCCGGGCTTGATGTCGATCCGAAAGGAATACGGCCCCAAGAAGCCGCTGAAGGGCGCCCGCATCGCCGGCTCGCTGCACATGACCATCCAGACGGGCGTGCTGATCGAAACGCTGAAGGCGCTGGGCGCCGACGTGCGCTGGGCCTCGTGCAACATCTACTCGACGCAGGACCATGCCGCCGCGGCGATCGCCAAGGCCGGCACCCCGGTCTTCGCCATCAAGGGCGAGAGCCTCGAGGAATACTGGGACTACACCCACAAGATCTTCGAATGGCATGACGGCGGCGAGCCGAACATGATTCTCGACGATGGCGGCGACGCCACCCTGCTGGTGCATCTCGGCGCCCGCGCCGAGAAGGATCCGTCGCTGGTCGCCAACCCGACCAACGAGGAAGAGGAAGTCCTCTACAAGGCGATCCTCAAGACCAACAAGGAGAAGCCCGGCTGGTACGCCAAGCTCGGCGCCTCGATCCGCGGCGTCACCGAGGAGACGACCACGGGCGTCCATCGCCTCTACAACATGGCGAAGGAAGGCAAGCTCCTGTGGCCGGCCATCAACGTCAACGACTCGGTGACCAAGTCGAAGTTCGACAACCTCTACGGCTGCCGTGAGTCGCTGGTCGACGGCATCCGTCGCGGCACCGACGTCATGATGTCGGGCAAGGTCGCGATGGTCGCGGGCTTCGGCGACGTGGGCAAGGGCTCGGCCGCCTCGCTGCGCCAGGCCGGCTGCCGAGTCATGATCTCCGAAATCGATCCGATCTGCGCCCTGCAGGCGGCGATGGAAGGCTACGAGGTCGTGACGATGGAAGAGGCGGCACCCAAGGCCGACATCTTCGTGACCGCGACCGGCATCGTCGACGTGCTGACGCTCGACCACATGAAGGCGATGAAGCACCGCGCCATCATCTGCAACATCGGCCACTTCGACTCCGAGATCCAGATCGCCTCCCTGCGCAATTTCAAGTGGCACAACGTGAAGCCGCAGGTCGACGAGGTCGAGTTCCCGGACGGCAAGCGCATCATCGTCCTGTCGGAAGGCCGCTTGGTGAACCTGGGCAATGCGACCGGCCATCCGAGCTTCGTGAT
>CAZPOS010000367.1:0-4164 GCA_964588065.1 uncultured Reyranella sp. | reverse complement strand
CAAGGGGTGGACCCTGGCCGACTGGGAAACCAGGCGCGCCAGCGATCCGGCCGCCGTCGCCAAGGCTGCGAAGCAGTCGATGGCGGGTCACGTGCGCGCCATGCTTGAATTCCACAAGCTCGGCGTGCCCACGGTCGACTACGGCAACAACATCCGTCAGATGGCGCTGGAAGAGGGCGTGGCCGACGCGTTCAGCTTCCCGGGCTTCGTGCCGGCCTATATCCGCCCGCTGTTCTGCCGTGGCGTCGGTCCGTTCCGCTGGGCCGCACTATCGGGCGATCCCGAGGACATCTACCGCACCGACGAAAAGGTGAAGGAGCTGCTGCCCGACAACAAGCATCTCCACAACTGGCTCGACATGGCCAGGAAGCGCATCAAGTTCCAGGGTCTGCCGGCGCGCATCTGCTGGGTGGGGCTGGGCGACCGTCATCGCCTCGGCCTCGCCTTCAACGAGATGGTGGCGAAGGGCGAACTGAAGGCACCGATCGTGATCGGCCGCGACCATCTCGATTCGGGCTCGGTCGCCAGCCCCAATCGTGAGACCGAGGGGATGCGCGACGGCTCGGACGCGGTCTCCGACTGGCCGTTGCTCAACGCGCTGCTCAACTGCGCCTCGGGTGCGACCTGGGTATCGCTGCATCATGGCGGCGGCGTCGGCATGGGCTTCTCCCAGCATGCCGGCATGGTCATCGTCTGCGACGGCACGCCGGAAGCGGCCAAGCGGGTCGAGCGCGTGCTATGGAACGACCCGGCGACCGGCGTCATGCGCCACGCCGACGCGGGCTATCCGGAAGCCATCGACTGCGCCCGCGAGAAGGGGCTCAATCTGCCCGGTCTCTAGGAGCTGCGCATGACCTTCTCGCTCGTCGGACGCTGTGCCCGGACCGGGATGCTGGGGGCGGTCGTCACCACCTCGTCGATCTCGGTGGGCTCGCGCTGCTCGCATGCGCGGGCGGGCATTGGGGCGGCGCTCACGCAGCACCGCACCGATCCCCGGCTGGGGCCGCTGGCGCTCGACCTGCTGGCCCATGGCTTCTCGGCACCCGAAGCCATGCAGGGCGTCGTCGCCGCGACGCCGCACCGGCACTGGCGGCAGCTGGCGCTGATCGATGCCGCCGGTCGCACTGCGGTCTATTCGGGCGCCAACGTCCGGGCCGAGCGCGGCGAGGCACAGGGCCGGGATTGCGCCGCCATCGCCAATATCGTGCGGTCGGCGACCCTTCCGCAGGCGATGGTCGCGGCATTCGAGGCGGCACCCGACCAGCCGCTGGCGCGTCGCCTGCTCGACGCGCTCGCTGCCGGCGAGGCCGCCGGCGGCGAGTATCAGCCGGTCACGTCGGCGGCCCTGCTCGTCGTGGATAGGGAGTCCTTCCCCTATGTCGATCTGCGCATCGACGATCATGCCCAACCGATCGCAGAGATCGCCCGTCTCTGGGAGAAGTACGAGCCGGAGGCGCAGGCTTACGTGATCCGGGCCGTCGATCCGGAAGCCGCGGTGCCGCCGCCCGGCATGAAACTGCGGCCGTCATGATCCTGTAATGCAACTTTTTCGTAGGGCCGGCATTTGTCCGATATGCCCCGCGATCATCTCTGCCCCGAAGACCTGGCCGAACCGGCCGACACGACCGCCCGCGACCGGCTCGAAGCCGAACTGAAGCGGGCTCTGTGGGCGCAGCGGGCTTCCCGGTCCTGGGCGGATTTCGCCGCCGCGCAGGCGCCTCAGCCCAATCGCTGATTTCCGACGGCGTCGAAGCGGCAGCCCAGCCTGTAGCGCGACGAGGGATGCAGGCAGCGGACCATCGTGACCGGCGTCGTGCGGGTCCACGTCCGTCGCGTCAGCATCAGGCAGGGCTCCGATGGATCGATCTCGAGCCGACTGGCCTGTTCGGCGGTCGGCAGGACGGCATCCACGACGTGCTCGATCTCGTCGAACGGCACATTCTGCACCAGGTATTCGCCCGGCGGGACCCGACCGAAATCCTGGTCGAGGAAGGCAGGAACGACCTGCGGATTGACGTATCGGTCCTCCAACTGGACCGGCACGTCATTCTCGAGGTGAAGACACACCGAATGGAAGACGGACTCGCCCGACCGGAGGCCGAGCCAGGCGGCGATGTCGCCCGGTGCGGCGACGCGCTCCGCCGAGATGAGGGAACAGCGATAGTCGTGGCCGCGCTGCCGCACTTCGCGGGCGATGCTGGCGATGTGCAGCAGGGTCGATTGCGGCTTGTCCTCGGCCACGAAGCTGCCGACGCCCGCCACCCGCACGATCCGGCCCTGCTGCACGAGGTCGCGCAGCGCGCGGTTGACCGTCATGCGTGACATGCCGAACCGGCTCACCAGCTCGTGCTCCGAGGGCAGGCGGTGGCCGGGTGGCCACGAGCCGTCCTGGATGTGGCGCACGATATAGTCTTCGACCTGCTGATAGAGCGCGGTCGGTTCCATCGATCCCTCAGTGCGCCGCGGCGATCGCCTCGACCCGGATCTCCTCGGTGAGGCGGGCCTTGAGCGCCATGAATTCCGGCGAGGTCTTGATCGTGTAGTGCCGCGGATGGGGGAAGCCCACCTCGATCTCGGCCTTTATGCGGCCCGGACGGGCGCTGAACACGACGACGCGGCTGGCCATGAAGATGGCCTCGTCGATGTCGTGGGTGATGAACATCACCGTCTTCTGCGCCTGCTCCCAGATGCCGAGCAGCAGTTCCTGCATCAGGACACGGGTCTGGTTGTCGAGCGCGCCGAACGGCTCGTCGAGCAGCAGGATCTTCGGGTCGTTGGCCAGCGCGCGGGCAATAGCCACCCTCTGCTGCATACCGCCGGAGAGCTGCTTGGGAAAGTGGTCCTCGAAGCCGCGCAGGCCCACCTGGGCGATGAAGCGGTCACTGATCTCCTTCTGCTCGGAGAGCTTCATGCCCTTCTCGCGCAGGCCGAAGCAGATGTTCTGGCGGACGTTCAGCCACGGGAACAGCGTGTAGCTCTGGAACACGACGCCGCGGTCGGCACCGGCGCCCACGATCTTCGTGCCATCGAGCGTGATCTCGCCGGTGGTCGGGGTTTCGAGACCGGCGACCAGGCGCAGCAGGGTGGACTTGCCGCAGCCGGACGGGCCCAGCACGGTGATGAAGTCGTTGTCGCCGACCTCGAGGCCGATCGGCAGCAGCGCCTGGGTCGGCGGCGCGCCGCGCTTGTGGCCGGGAAAGGCCTTGGAGACGTCGCGGATCGACAGCCGGCTCATCGCAGCAGGCTCCACGAGAAGAGGTGCTGGTTGACCTTCTTGAAGGCAAGGTCCGAGAGCAGGCCGACCAGGCCGATCACCACGATGCCCGCGATGATGTGGTCGGTCGCCATCAGCGCCTGGCTGTCGGTGATCATGTGGCCGATGCCCGAAGAGGCGCCGATCAGCTCGGCGACGATGATGTAGGTCCAGCCCAGCCCCAGCACCTGGCGCAGTGCCTCGGCGATCTCGGGCGCCGCGCCGGGCAGGACGACCCGGCGGATCACGCCGGTATCCTTGCAACCCAGCGTGTAGGCCGCTTCCACCAGGTCGCGGCGGGTGCCGCTCACGATCATGGTGATCATCAGGGTGAGCTGGAAGAAGCAGCCGATGAAGATGACGGTGAGCTTCTGCGCCTCGCCGATGCCGACCCACAGGATCAGCAGCGGGATGAAGGCCGAGGCCGGCAGGTAGCGTGCGAAGGAGACGAAAGGCTCGAAGAAGGCCTCGATCGGCTTGTATACGCCCATCGCGATACCGAGCGGCACGGCGATGATTGCGGCCAGCACGAAGCCGCCCACGACCCGCCAGATGGTCATGCCGACATCGTGGGTGAAGCCCTGCGTCGCGAACAGGTTCCAGCCCGAGACCAGCGTCTGCCAGGGCGTGGCCAGGAAGTGCTTCGGCACGGCTCCGCTCATGCTGAGGAAGGACCAGAGGGCGACGAAGACGATGAAGAACGCGACGCCGAGGACGATGCGATTCTCCCGTCGGACGGGAACCAGCAGTTTCATGTGAATTATCTCAAAATCTCAATGCCTCTGATCGTGAGAGGCAGAGAAGGATCCCTCGCTAGGCTCGGGACGACACCGAAGCGTCACCCTGAGCGCAGCGAGGGATCCTTGATTTTCGCTACTTGATGTACGTCGTGTCGAAGAGCGTGTCCATGT
>CAZPOS010000366.1:0-4179 GCA_964588065.1 uncultured Reyranella sp. | reverse complement strand
CCCCAGACGAGCAAGTTAAACTCTTTGCGCTTACCACGCAGACGCCTGTGGCCGAACTACTGCCCGATTCCTTCGCAAAAGTCCCGCAGATAGCGATAAAGCGGGCAAACCAACTCATATCGGCGGGCAATGCCGCAGAGGTCAAGTTCGGCCTGCTACAAGAACATAAACTCCGACAGGACTCCCTAATTTCGACACAGGGTCGGCTCATCGAGGTATCCTACGACCTGCAACAAGAGACGACCGAAGAGTTAAAAAACGTTAAGAGACAAGTAAGGCAGTACAAGGTTGCCGCTGGCATAGCTATCTTACTATCAATCATTTCCATGTTGTAACACTTCCTTTGAATCCACGCAGTTCCCGTTTGTGAAAATAGGAGCTGCTTTTTTATCCCCGAAAAACATAGTATATTTGTAATATTAAAAATTGAACTTATGACAAGATTAGAACTAATGCGGGTCATCGTCGCCCGTCGTATGGCCTATGGCCTAACACAAGGAGACATGGCAAAACGTATCGGAGTAGCACAGAATAGGGTCTCCGAATACGAAACGTGTCGACACTCCCCCTCGGCGGACATACTACTGCGGATGTTAAGCGTAGTAGGTCTGGAAGTGACTGTGCCGAGAAAAAATGAATTAGATTAAAAAATATTTTGAAAAGTCGAAAAAAGGCTTTATCTTTGTCAGGACAAATACAAACAACATGGACTTAGACAAAATCGCACAGGCGGCGGGAATCCCAATCGCCACAATAGCAAGGGAGTTATTCCCTGAGCATCGGTTCCCGATGCACGCTGTAAAATACTTGTCGAAAGGCAAGAAGGGACTCAGTGCCCAGCACATCGAAATCTTAGAGGCAGCTACAGGACTAAGTGTAGCAGAAATGAACGAAATTAGTCGCCTACCAAACGCCCCCAAAACGGAGGGCTGGGCATTCAAGCCACAGGCGGGGAAGTCAGTATTTACCCGCAACAAATACAGGGTTGACTACTTCCCGACTACAAACATGGCCTACATCTACAAGGCGGGGGTACTTGTGTCGGACCACGTGCTGGTAGCACAGACCATCCCCCTGAGAACATTCTTAGAAGACATGGATTCAATAATCGCCTCAATCGAGGCACAAAACCGTTAATTTATGAAAATAGAAATGCGAATCAGCTTGGACACCGAGCTGGAAGGCGAAGCAGGCGTTTTGGCGCAAATCAGTAATGTGTTCACCAACCTTGGCGAAACCCCGAAAGGAGCAGTAGTAGTCCCAGAGACCGTCGTGGCCAAGTTGGTCGAAGAAGTTAAGGAGGCCGTGAAAGCCCCCGAACCCGCAGCAGAAACTGCTCCCGAACCCGTGGCCAAGGCCGAACCCGTAGTCGAACCCGAACCCGCAGCAGAAGCAGAAACCGCCCCCGAACCACAACCTCGTGAGGTTATGACGGAGGAGAAAATCCTCAATCTGACCGAGGCGAAAATGATGGGTATGGACACGGCTTTCCTGACCGAGATTGCAAAACAGGTCGGCATTGACGTCAACGCAACAATCGGCAGAAACACCAACAAAAAGGTGAGAGAGTTGATTCTCGATTGGCAGGACTCCATCAAAGCCCCCGCTTCACCGCGTCCCGAAGCCCCTAACGGTAATACTCCCGACGGACCGATGGACTACAACGAAGCCAAAAACATCGTCAGCAAATACTTCATCGACGTACCTTGCTCGGCTTACGGCACGCGCCGCAAAGGCTGCCAAGCCATGATGCTTAAATTCGGGGCATTCAGCGTCAACGAAGACGGAGTCAAAATCGCCAAGTTCTCAGCCCTGAAAGACAAGGGAGAGGATTACAGACCGTTAGTAGCAGCCATCCGACAATTGTACCCCGATGTCCAATAAAGACCACACAAAGCGGGCGCACGCCCTGCTCTCGGCAAGCGGTTCGCACCGATGGATGAACTGCACCCCCTCGGCAAGGCTCGAGGACGGGGTGGCCGAGACAGGAACGAGTACCTTTGCCCAAGAGGGCACGTTTGCCCACGAGCTTGCAGAGATATGCTTGCTGACCTACAAAGAAGAACTCACGTTAGAGCAGTTCAAGGAACAGCGGGCAGCCCTCGAGCAGAAAATCGACAAGTACAACAAAGCGAACGGCACCAACTTCGACATCGACAGCATCGAGGAGTACGTCGATATGTACGTCGAAAACGTATGTGATGACTACGAGACCTGTCTGCTAAAAGACCCGCACGCACAACTGCTCGTCGAGATGCCCTTCGACCTGACGGACGTAGTCCCCGATGGATTCGGGACGAACGACGCCATCGTCATCGCTGAGGGAGAGATGCACGTCCACGACTTGAAGTTCGGACGGGGGGTGCGAGTCGAAGCCGAGAATAACCCGCAGCTTATGCTGTACGCCTACGGGGCATTCACAGGGTTTGACAGCTTCTACGACATCCAACGCATCACTCTGCACATCGGCCAGCCAAGACTGGACAGCTTCCCAGCATGGGAACTTTCGGCAGACGACTTGAAGAAATGGATTGAGACGGAAGTCAGACCAAAAGCCAAGCTGGCCTTCGCAGGCGAAGGGGAGTTCAGTGCGGGAGACTGGTGTCACTTCTGCAAGGTGAAGGCACGTTGCCGCCATTTGGCCGAGGCAAACCTTTCGCTTGCCAAGCACGAGTTCTCAGACCCGCCCCTGCTGACCGACGACGAGGTAGCGGACATCTTGCAAAAGATACCGCAGTTCGAGAATTGGACAAGCTCCGTCAGACAGTACGCCTACGAGCAGGCTGTCACCTACGACAAGAAGTGGCCGTCCTTTAAGTTGGTAGAGGCCAAAACGAACCGCAAGTTCTCAGATGAGCAAGCCGTCTCGGACGCCCTCTCCTTAGAAGGCTTCGATGAAGACAAAATCTACTCCAAAAAACTCAAAGGCATCGAAGCCATTGAGAAGTTGGTAGGCAAGGACAGGTTCTCCCCGCTGCTGGGCAGTTTCGTAGTAAAGCCAGAAGGTCAACCCGTCCTCGTTCCCGAATCCGATAAAAGACCCGAGCTGACTCGGGGGTGTGCTTTGGAACAAGCCAAAAAAGAGTTCGCAGATTAAAAACCGCCTAAAAACAGAAAAATTATGGCAACAGATGTAACCCGTATCGTTATCGGTTCTAAAGCAGAACCAGTTCGTTTTAGTTATGCACACGTGTTTACTCCCCGTGAGAACGGTCAAGGAGGCAAGCCGAAGTATTCAGTTACTTTGCTTATCCCGAAGACCTACAAACGTATGCTCAAACAAATCCAGACCTCCATCGAGGCCGCAGCCGAGAGAGGCAGAGTTGAGAAATGGGGGGGCAAGCTCCCGCGCTTCAAACACGAAGTGCTTCGTGACGGAGACGAAGAGTATCCCGACAAACCCGAGTATGAAGGCATGATGTTCATCGCCGCAAAATCAGACCGCAGACCCGAAATCGTTGACGTCAACCGTGACGAAATCATGTCAGACGACGAGTTCTATTCAGGCTGCTGGGGACGCGCTTCGGTCAACTTCTACCCCTACACGGTAGAGACAAACAAGGGCGTGGCTTGCGGGCTGGGCAACTTGCAGAAGACTAAAGATGACACCCCATTCGGCGGCGGAGGCCGCTCGGCAGCGATGGACTTCGGAGACGACGACGAAGACAACGATTTGGATTAATCAAAAACCTTCCCTATCTTTACCAACCCCGCAGGACTGCAAAAGCCCTGCGGGGTTTTAAACCCCTCTCAACCCCTATGAGATTACACATTGATATAGAAACTTATTCATCGGTCGATATTAAACTTAGCGGGCTGTACAAGTATGCAGAGAGCCCAGACTTCGAGGTCTTGCTGTTCGGGTACGCCATCGACGACGACCCCGTGCAGGTAATCGACCTGACCAAAAACCAACTTCCTGACCAAATAGTAAAACTACTGAAAGACCCGAAAGTTACAAAGGTTGCGCACAATGCCACCTTCGAGCGGGTCTGCCTATCAAAACACATCGGGTCCCCCATACCCGTCGAACAATGGGAATGCACAATGGTGAAAGCCGCCTACTGCGGCCTGCCACTCAAGCTGGAGACCGTCGCCGAAGTCCTTGAGCTCCCGCAGGAGAAAGACAAGGAAGGCAAGGCTCTCATCAAATTCTTCGCCATGCCCTGCAAGCCGACA
>CAZPOS010000365.1:0-4179 GCA_964588065.1 uncultured Reyranella sp. | reverse complement strand
TGCGCTCAAGCCTCTGAGCGCCACTGGAGTGGCGCGCTCCGTTGAAAAGTCTTCGCGACTTAGCCGCGGCCTACGAACGGCATCTTGGTGGCCATCACGGTCATGAACTGCACGTTGGCGTCGAGCGGCAGGCTGTCCATGTAGAGGATGGCGTTGGCCACCGCGGAGACGTCCATGCGCGGCTCGGCCATGGTCGTGCCGTTGGGCTGCAGGACGCCCTTGGTCATCCGATCGGTCATCGGCGACACGGCGTTGCCGATGTCGATCTGGCCGCAGGCGATGTCGTAGGCGCGGCCGTCGAGCGACGTCGACTTGGTGAGCCCGGTGATGGCGTGTTTGGTCGAGGTGTAGGCGACAGAGAAAGGCCGCGGCGCGTGCGCCGAGATCGAGCCGTTGTTGATGATACGACCGCCGCGCGGCGACTGGTCCTTCATGATCTTCATCGCTTCCTGCGTGCACAGAAACGGACCGGTGAGGTTCGCTGCCACCACGCTCAGCCACGTCTCGTAGGGAAGTTCCTCGAGCGGCACGGGCGGGGCGCCGCCTCCGGCATTGTTGAACAGCAGGTCGAGCCGGCCCCAGCTCGCCTTCACTTGGGCGAACAGCGCCACGATGTCGTCGCGCTTGGTGACGTCGGTCGGCACGGCGAGGGCATTCGGCGCATTGTTGCCGGCCATCGACGCCGTCTCGTCCAGCGCGTCCTTGCGGCGGCCAGCCAGCGCCACCTTGTAGCCGTTGTTCAGCAGGGCCAGCGCCGAGGCGCGGCCGATGCCGCTGCCCGCGCCGGTGACGACCGCGATCTTTCCACTCATGGGTTCGTTTCCTCTCCTCGAAGGAGCGGACCGTAGCAGACCGGTGCCCCGAAACTGAAGCGCGGCGCGCTACTTGAGGGTCCGCAGGTAGGCGCGCCAGCCGCCCAGCGAGGTGATGTCCTTTGCGCCCTGCACCGCATGGGCCTCGCACAGGAAACCCGGCACTTCGGTGCCGTCGGCCAGGCTCACCCTTCCAAGCCCCAGCGGGGCCGGGATGCGGCGCAGCAGGTCGCCGATCCGCTCGGCCGGCAGGCTCCAGACTTCCAGCTCGATGGCGGCACCACCTTCGACCACCCGCACGAGACCTGGACGGTCCGGCGGGCCGCCGGGCAGGGCGTAGAAGCGGTAAGCGGGAGCCGTCTTGCCGGCGCTCTGAAGTCGCCCGCCCAGCTCAAGCAGCTGGCCGTTCAGCGGGAGGCCACTCATATGCGCCCCGACCACGGCGATCGGCACGCGATCCTCCGCGACGGTGGGATCGTACTCCGGCTGTGGCAAGCGGCTCATCGTCTTGCCGAGCGGCAGGGGCACCGCGCGTTGCCAGCGCGCGCCGAAGGCCAGCAGGGCGCGCTCGGCATTCGCGCGGGATATCAGCGTGATCCCGAACGGCATGCCGTCGGGCCGGAAGCCTGCCGGCACGGCGAGCGCCGACAGGCCGAAGAAATTCACGAAGTTGGTGTAGTGGCCGAGATGCGAATTGTAGAGCACCGGCTCGCGTTCGAGATCGGCCAGCTTGTAGATGGTGCCGGCGGTCGGCACCGCCAGGAAATCGAGCCCCTGCATCTGCGCGAAGGCACGCGCCTTGAGATCGGCGAGCCGGTACTGGCCCTCGAAGGCATCCACGGCGCTGTACTCGAGGCCGCTTAGCACGATCTGCCGGGTCGTCGGCCAGACGCCCGCCGCGTCATCGGCGGCCTCCATGAAGGCGCCGACCGCGGCCGTGCGCTCGGCGACCCAGGGGCCGTTGTAGAGAAGCTGCGCGGCATCGCGGAACGGCGCGTAGTCGACTTCGACCGGCGTGCCGCCCAGTCCCTTCAGCCGCTCGATCGATTGCGCGTAGAGCGCGGCATAGGCGGCGTCGCCGAAGAACTCCGCGTCCTTCGTGCCCAGGATACCGAAACGGAAGGTCGGTCCGATGGCGGGGGTGATCTTCGGCTCGGCGACGACGGCGAGCACCGCATCGGCATCGGCGCAGGAGAGCGCGAAGACGGAAGTGCAGTCGAGCGAGCGGCAGGCCGGCACCATGCCCTCGTTGCTGAGAAGGCCGGGTGTCGGCTTCAAGCCGACGATGTTGTTGAAGCCGGCCGGGACGCGGCCCGATCCCGCGGTGTCGGTGCCCAGCGAGAAGCTCACGAGGCCGGACGAAACGGCAACCGCCGATCCCGAACTCGATCCGCCGGGCACGTAGGTGGCGTCGAACGGATTGCGCGGCACGCCATAGGGCGAGCGCACGCCGACGAGGCCGGTGGCGAACTGGTCGAGGTTGGTCTTGCCGACGACGATCGTGCCGGCGTCGACGAGGCGCCGCACGACTTCCGCGGAAGCCTTTGCCTCGTAGGCAAAGCCCGGGCAGGCCGCGGTCGTGACCATGCCGGCGACGTCGAGATTGTCCTTCACGGCAAAGGGCACGCCGTAGAGTGGCAGCCGGTCGATCTGGTCGCGGCGCGCATCGAGGGCGGCGGCCTGCGCGCGCAGCTCCTCGTCCGAAGCGCGCGAGATCCAGACCTTGTCGTCGCCGGCGTCGGCGAGGCGTTTGAGCACCTCCTCGATCGTCTGTCGCACGTCGAGCGTGCCGGCGCGATAGGCGCCCAGCAGCGCGTGAACCCCGAGGTCGAGAAAAGCTGTCATGCCAGGGTTTTAGACAAGCAACGGGTTGAATGCAGCCTCCAGATTCGCGCAGGCATTGGCACGGTCCTTGCCTCTTCGCTCCGGCGGAAAACGGGAGGGCGAGAGGTGTGCCATGGAGCGTCGCGCACGTGAGACGGCGGCCGGTCTGGCAATCCTGAAGATTCTTCGGCAGCTTGGATGTGAACTGGGCGCGAGCTACCGGCTCATGCGGCGCGATCTCCACGTCGTCTGAAGACCGACCGTCCCGACAGAATGAAAGAAGGAAGCGCATGGCCGAAGAGAAGCGTGACGTGGCGCACATGGTCGAGGAGGGCGCGAAGACCGCGGGCCTCACGATCGCGCCGGAGTATCTCCCCAACGTGATCCTGAACGTCGAGCGCTCGCTCGCGATCGCGCGGCCGCTGCTCGAGCTGGAGCTCGAGGACGATCTGATGTCGGCGCCGGTGTTCCGGCCATGAACGATCCCCTGTCGAAGTCCGCGAGCGCGACGGAGATCGCGGGCGCGGTGATGAGCGGCAAGGTCAAGGCCGCTGCCGTGGTCGACGCCACGCTGAAGCGCATCGAGGCGGCCGAGCCCAAGATCAATGCCTTCACGGATGTGGTGGCCGAACGGGCCGCCAGGCGCGCGGCCGAGATCGACGCCGGCCTGCATCGCGGGCCGCTCCTGGGCGTGCCCTTCGCGGTCAAGAACCTGTTCGACATCGCCGGCCTGCCGACGCGTGCCGGCTCCAAGATCAACGTCGAGGGCCCCAGGGCCGAGCGCGACGGGGCGCTGGTGCGCAAGCTCGAAGCGGCCGGTGCGATCCTGGTCGGCGGCCTCAACATGGGCGAATACGCCTACGACTTCACCGGCGAGAACGCCCACTACGGACCGTCGCGCAATCCGCACAATCCGACGCGCATGTCGGGCGGCTCGTCCGGCGGCTCGGGCGCGGCGGTGGCGGCGGGCGAGGTGCCTCTGGCGCTGGGCTCGGACACCAACGGCTCGATCCGCGTGCCGTCCTCGCTCTGCGGCCTGTTCGGGCTGAAGCCGACCTATGGCAGGCTGAGCCGCGCCGGGTCCTTCCCTTTCGTCGATTCCTTCGACCATCTCGGACCGATCGCGCGCTCCGCCGAGGATCTGGCGCTGTCCTTCGATGCCATGCAGGGCTGGGACCCGGACGACCCGGTCTGCACCGACCGACCGGCCGATCCCACCCTGCCGCGACTGGTGGAGGGTGTCGACGGGCTGCGGATCGCCATCGCCGGCGACTACTTCGCCAGGGGCGGCGAGCCCGAGGCCTTCGAGGCCGTCGCGACCGTGGCCAAGGCGCTCGGCGCAACGAAGACCGTCGTGCTGCCGCAGGCGGCCGCGGCGCGCGCGGCGGCCTACGTGATCACAGCCATCGAAGGCGCGCAGCTCCATCTGCCGCGGCTGCGCACCCGGCCGCAGGATTTCGATCCCGACACGCGCGAGCGCTTCATGGCAGGCGCCCTGCTGCCCGGCGCCTGGTACGTGAAGGCCCAGCGCTTCCGCCGCCAG
>CAZPOS010000364.1:0-4199 GCA_964588065.1 uncultured Reyranella sp. | reverse complement strand
GGACAATATCGATCCGCTGGTGACCTCGGTCTCGGCCTGCGTGATCGCCATCACAGTCCTGGCGCTGCTGGTGCTCGATCGCGCTTTCGGACTGGAACGCCTGCTGATCGGAAGGAGCGCCGGGCATGGCCGCTGAAGCACGGGCCGCTGAAGCAAGGGCCGCTGATGAGTTCGACGTCGCGGTGGTGGGCGGCGGGCTGGTCGGCGTCGCCACCGCCTGGGGCCTGTCGCGCGAAGGCTGCCGGGTCGTCATCCTGGACGAGGGCGACCGCGCGGTGCGCGCGAGCCGCGGCAACTTCGCGCTGGTCTGGGTGCAGAGCAAGGGGCTCGGCCTCGCCCCCTATGCCGGCTGGACGATCCGCTCGTCCAACGCCTGGCAGGGTTTCTCGGATCTCCTGAAGCAGGAGACCGGCCTCGACGTGTCGTTCCAGCGGCCCGGCGGCTTCCATCTCTGCCTGTCGGACCGGGAACTGGAAGCCCGCGCCAACGTGCTGAAGCGCCTGCACAACCAGCCCGGCATCGCGGACTACAGGACCCAGATCCTGACCCACGATCAGGTCAAGGCGATGCTGCCCGACATCGGGCCGGAGGTCGTGGGCGGCAGCTTCTGCGAACTGGACGGGCACGTGAACTCGCTGCGCCTGTTCCGCACCCTGCACACCGCCCTCAACGCCCGCGGCGTCGTGTACCGGCCGAGCCACCGGGTCGAGTCCATCGCCCGGGAGGGCGGGGAGTTCCGGCTGACGACGACACAGGGCGAGGTCCGCGCCGCCAAGGTGGCGCTGGCGGCGGGCAACGCCAACATGCGCCTCGCGCCGATGGTCGGCCTCGAGTGTCCGATGAGGCCGGAGCGCGGGCAGATCGTCGTTACCGAGCGGCTGCGGCCCTTCCTCAACCATCCCGTCGTCACCCTGCGCCAGACCGACGAGGGCACGGTGATGATCGGCGATTCCAAAGAAGAGAGCGTCGATCCCAGCGGCCTCACGATCGGCGTCAGCGCCACGGAAGCCGAGCGCGCGGTGCGCCAGTTCCCGCTGCTCGCCAACGTTAACGTGGTGCGCACCTGGAGTGCCATCCGCGTCATGACCCAGGATGGTTTCCCGATCTACGACGAGTCGAAGACCCATCCCGGCGCCTTCACCGTCTGCTGCCATTCCGGCGTGACGCTGGCCGCCAACCACGCGCTCACCATCGCGCCGATGATCGCGCGCGGCGCCCTCGACGCCTCGCTCGTCGCTCCTTTCAGTGCCCGGAGGTTCCATGTTCAAGCGGCTGGCTGAAAAGGGCCCCGCCATCGCAATCACCGTCGATGGAAAGACAGTGAAGGCCCGCGCCGGAGACACCGTCGCGGCGGCGCTGCTGGCCGCCGGCATCGATCATTGCCGCACTACGCCGGTCACCGGGGCGCCGCGCGCGCCCTACTGCCTGATGGGTGTCTGCTTCGACTGCCTGGTGACGGTCGATGGCGTCGGCAGCCGCCAGGGCTGTCTGATCCCGGTGCGCGAGGGCATGAAGGTCGAAACCCAGCTCGGCCGCCGGGAGGCCGGACGATGACGGAAGCGGCGGACCTCGCCTCGTCGTACGAACTGGTCGTCATCGGAGGCGGGCCGGCCGGGCTGGCGGCGGCCGCGCTGGCGGCGCGCGCGGGCGTCTCGACGGTGTTGTTCGATGAGAATCCCGGTGTCGGCGGCCAGATCTATCGCGCCATCACCTCCACGCCAGTCAAGGACCGTGCGGTCCTGGGTGAGGATTACTGGGACGGTGCCGCACTGGCCGACGAAGCGAAGGCCAGCGGCGCGCTGATCGTCAATGGAGCCACGGTGTGGAGTCTCGACCGGCAGCGGCTGGTCGGCGTCTCGATCGGCGGCAAGGCGCGGGTGATCGAAGCCGGCCGGGTCATCATCGCCACCGGCTCGCAGGAGCGGCCGTTCCCGGTTCCCGGCTGGACCCTGCCGGGCGTGATGACGGCCGGCGCGGCGCAGACCGCGCTGAAGGCGCAGGGCCTCGTCGTCGGCGGCCGCACGGTCATGGCGGGGAGCGGGCCGCTGCTGTGGCTGCTGGCGGCGCAGACCCTGCGGGCGGGCGGCAAGATCGACGCGATCCTCGACACCACGCCGCGGCGCAACTGGCTGCAGGCGGCGGTCCATCTGCCGGACTTCGCGCTGTCGCCCTATTTCGCCAAGGGGCTGGCGCTGCTGCGCGAGGTCCGGGCCAAGGTGCCGGTTCATCGCGTCGACAGGATCGAGGCCGTTGGCACCGACCGGGTGCGCGAGGTCGTCTTCTCCGGGACGGGCGGCACCCGGCGCCTGCCGGTCGACCTGCTGCTGCTGCACCAGGGCGTCGTACCCAACGTCAATCTCGCCAATGCGGCCGGTGTGGCCCATGTCTGGAACGATCGCCAGCTCTGCTTCGTGCCGGTACTCGACGCCGATTTCGGCAGCTCGGTGCCGGGCATCGCCGTGGCCGGAGACGGGGCGGGCATTGCGGGCGGCACCGCCGCGGCGGAACGCGGAAGGATTGCCGCCATCGCCGCGGTGCGCGCGCTCAAGCCCGATGCCGTCGTGCCGGACACGCAGGCCATTCGCCAGAGACTGCAGCGCGAGGAGATGGGGCGCGCCTTCCTCGACTGGCTGAACCGGCCGGCCGATATCTTCCGGATGCCCGAGGGCGAGACGATCGCCTGCCGCTGCGAGGAGGTCACTGCCCGCCAGGTGCGCGAGACGGCCCGGATGGGCTGCGAGGGGCCCAACCAGATGAAGGCCTTCCTGCGCTGCGGCATGGGGCCCTGCCAGGGCAGACTGTGCGGCCTCACCGTCACCGAGCTGATCGCGGCCGAGAGCAAGGCGACACCCGACGAAGTCGGCTACTACCGCCTGCGTCCGCCGGTTAAGCCGATCACCCTGGCCGAGCTCGCCTCGCTGCCGATCAGCGAGGCCGAACGCAAGGCGGTGGAGCGCTAGCATGGCGCGCACGGCCGACGTCGTGATCATCGGCGGCGGCATCCACGGCTGCTCGACCGCGCTGCACCTCGCGCTGCGCGGCCTGAAGCCGATCCTGATCGAGAAGGACTATGCCGGCCGCCACGCCTCGGGCGTGAACGCGGGCGGCGTGCGTCAGCTGGCGCGCGACCTGCACGAGATCCCGCTGTCGATCGCGTCGATGGACATCTGGGAGCGCATCGAGGAACTGGTCGGCGACGATTGCGGCTTCGAGGCGCACGGCACCGTTCTGGTCGCCGAGAGCGAGGACGAGCTGGCGGGCTTCCGCGAGCGCGTCGACGATCTCCGCCTGCGCGGCTTCGAGCACGAGGAGCTGATCGACGCCGCCGAGCTGCGCCGCCTCGTGCCGGCGGTGTCCGACCGCTGCCCCGGCGGCGTCGTCTCGCGCCGCGACGGGGCGGCCGATCCCTTCCGCACCACCCAGGCCTTCCGCCGCCGCGCCGTCGAGAAGGGCGCCGAGGTGATCGAAGGCGTGACCGTCACCGGCCTGGCGAGGAGTGGGGCCAACTGGCGGGTCGAAACGAGCGCCGGCGTCTTCAAAGCACCGAAGGTCGTGAACGCGGCCGGTGCCTGGGCCGACCGCATCGCCGCGATGCTGGGCGAGCCGGTGCCGCTCGCCGTCGTGGCGCCGATGTTGATGGTGACCAGCCGCCTGCCAACTTTCATCAAGCCGGTGGTCATCCTGCGCGGCCGCAAGCTTTCGTTCAAACAGTTGGGAAACGGCACCGTCGTGATCGGCGGCGGCCATCTCTCCACTCCGTATCGCGATCGCAACGAGACGGTGCTCGACTGGGAGAAGCTCGCGATCAGCGCCCGCACCGTCTGGGAGCTGTTCCCCGCGATGCACGAGGCGACGGTCGTGCGCGCCTGGGCGGGCATCGAGGCCTACATGCCCGACGGGATTCCCGTCGTCGGGAAGAGCTCGACCTCGGAGGGCGTGTTCCACCAGTTCGGCTTCTCGACCCACGGCTTCCAGCTGGGGCCGGGAACGGGCGCGGTGATGGCGGAACTGGTGGCGACCGGCTCGACCAACACCCCGATCGACGGTTTGGGCATCGAGCGCTTCCTCAAGAAGTAAGGATCCCTCGCGACGCTCGGGATGACAAAGGTGGTGTCATTCCGAGCGTAGCGAGGAATCCTTAACGCATCGGCCGCCAATCATATCCCAGCCTGGGAAAGTGCACGGCGACCTGACCGACC
>CAZPOS010000363.1:2562-4214 GCA_964588065.1 uncultured Reyranella sp. | reverse complement strand
GCTTCGCCTCGGTGGCGATGCGCAGCAGCTCGGGCGTCGACTGCCGCGGCAGGATGATGCCCGGCAGATTCGCGGGCAGGGGCTTGGACGGTTCCACGATGGCCAGGCCAAGCCGGTGCCCGTCGGTCGCGACCAGGCCCAGCTTGCCGGCCCGGGCGTGGATGAAGATGCCGTTGAGGTAGTAGCGCGTCTCCTCGTCCGACTGGGCGTGCGCCACCTGGCCGATCGCCTGGGCCAGCGCGTCGCCGGCGACCAGGATCTCGGCCGAGACCTCCGCGGTCTTCATCACCGGGAAGTCCGCCGCCGGCAGCGTAAGCAGGGTCGCGCGGGCACGGCCGGCGCGCATCACAAGCTTCTCACCCGTCAGCTCGACCTCGACCTGGGTGCCGGCGGCCGTCGCTCGCACGAAGGCCAGCAAGTTGGCCGCACTGGCCGTCGTGGTGCCGGTCTTCAGGGTCGAGGCGCCGCCGATCTCGACCGTCATCCAGCGGTCCATGTCGGTCGCGGTCAGGGACACGCGGTTCTTGTAGGCGGTCAGGACCACGTGCCCCAGGATCGGGACCGTGTTGCGCCGCGCGACGACGCGCGTCGCAAGGGTGAGCGCGCGCAGCGCGGCGTCGCGTTCCATCGTGAACTTCATAGAAGGGCTCCGGGTGACAGGGTGAGGCGCGCCTTCATGTCGGCGGCCGTAAAGCGGCGGCGATAGGTCTCGACCAGGCAGAGCGCATGCTCGAAGCGGCCGCCGGCGACGTGATGGGAGACCTCGCGGTGCACCCAGGCCGTCAGCTCGTCGTCCAGGTGCGAGACGGGAAACCAGTCGTCCTCGCTGATCTCGTCTTCGGAGTATTCGTCGACGCCGCGCTCGCTCGTCGCCCAGCGCTCGAGCAGCCGATCGGCATCGCCGCGATCGTGGCGGCGCAGGGCGGAGAGCAGCTCGTCGAGATCTTCGTCGCCGATATGCAGGCGGCCGTAGAGGTCGGGCACGTCAGCCCTCCGTCCTGGCGAACAGCGAGGACTCTTTGGGAGTCGGCGGATGATGCTCTGCTATCCAGGCCTGGACCTCGTGAGCGACGGTCAGGTATTCCCGGCTCGGGGTCATCGTCTCTTCCTGGCCGGGGCGATAGGCGCGCCACACCTTGTCGCGAAGGTCCTTCGGCAACCTGAACCAGTGTGGGCGGCAACCCCACATCGCGGGTGGCACTTCCTTCTCGCAGCCGGGCCAATGGCAGTGATGCTTGCGGGTCTGGCCGGCCGACAGGACGTGGCGGACTTTCGGGCTCATCGTCATATCCCGCTCTCCCTGGATGCGAGCCGACCCGCCTCGGTGCTGGTCAAGCCAATATCGTTTGCGCGCATGGTCCGGAGGCCGAGATCCTCCGACTCCATGGCGGGCATGATCTGCAGCGCGCGGACGCGGATGGGCGTCGAGCGGGTGACCCACACGACGGGACGGCTGTCGCCGGTCTGCCCGGCACGCAGGTCCACCGTCACAGCGTCCCTCCCAGCCGATGCAGGCCGGCGAGCTTCTTCGCCGCCGTGAAGTGCTGGTCGATCTCGGCAGCCTCGAAGTTGCCCAGCAGCTGCTCGCGCGTGATGCCGCCGCTCGAGGTGACGCAGGCCACGATCAGGTCGGCCATGCGCTTCACCTTCCG
>CAZPOS010000363.1:0-2462 GCA_964588065.1 uncultured Reyranella sp. | reverse complement strand
CGTCTCGTCCATGGCCCGCAGGGCCGCCCAGAGCTTGTCCTCCGCACCGGCGGCGACTTCGTAACGCTCGAGGTAGTAGCCATCGCCACCGATGAAGGCGTTGAGCAGCTCGCCCTGCGCGCCGAAGTGTGGCCGGGGATCGACGTGTATCTCGATGTCGGCCACGTTCTGGCCGAGGAAAGCGTAGACCACGAGACGCTTAGCGAGATCCGGACGCCCCGCCAGGCCGACCGTGAGCGCCGTATTGACATCGCGCGCCTGCCTCTGTTCCTCGGTTTCCCGTGGGGCCGCCGGGGTGTCATCAGTGGCCTCCTGGCCCGCCTCCTCGATCTTCGACTGCCACACCTCGCCCAGCACGACGTTCTTGGCGATATGAACCTTGTCATCGGCGATCCAGACGATCGCCGTGCAGTCCGCCGCCGCGAGCCCGCGCTTCTTCGACTTGGCTTCCGTGCGCTTCTCGCCCCAATACACGACGACCGGTTCGCCGTTGTCGGCCCAGACGTAGGATCTGGCCTCATTCACCGTGAGCCGCTTCGCTTCGGGATAGTCCTTCCTCAGCCGCTCGACCTTGGCGTCGGCGGCTTCCGTCTGCAGCCGGGTGAACTTCGCCTTGTCGGCGAACCACCGCTTGTTGCCCTCCTCGAGAAACTCGCCGTCGTACTTCTCGACCTTGAAGGCAGCCGCCGAAACCGGGATCGCCTTGCCCTGGAGCTTGCTGCGACAGTTGTCGGCGTCCATCAGCGCCCAGTGGTCATTCACGAGGCCTTTCTGCAGCTTCTGCGGGGCGGCGGCCATGACGCGCGCTACCTCGACCTTCAGCTCGCCCTTCGCCAGCTTCTCCTTCAGGTCGGTATGGAGGTTGCGCGCGATGGCGATCCGCTGCGCGACGAACCGGTCGGACTTGCCGATGGCGCGACCGATGGCGGCGGCATTCCACTTCTCCGGGTCGACCGCGTTCAGGAGAGAGAAGGCCTCGGCTTCCTCGAGCGGCTTGATATCGGCGCGCTGCAGGTTCTCGATGATGCGCAGCGCCCGCGTATTGCCGTCGTCGTCGCCCTCGCGCACGACGCAGAGCGCCTCGGCGGCCTTGTTGAGGGTCAGCGCGCGGAACCGCCGCTCGCCGGCGACGATCTCGAAGCGCTTGCCGATCGGCCGGACGACGATCGGCTGCAGCAGGCCCTGCTCGGCGATCGAGGCGGCCAGCTCGGCCAGCGCCTCCGGGTCGAAGGTCTTGCGGGGGTTGTCCGGCGACGGGTCGATATCGGCGAGCGGGATGAGGCGCACGCCGACCGCGATCACCTGATCGTCGAGCCGAACGGCGTTCGGCGCCGGCGCCGACACCGCTGCGGCATCGCCGCCGAGCAGCCCCTCGACGGTCGTGCCCATGGCGGCAGCGAGGCTCACGGCCGACTCCATGTTGAGCGACAGTTTCTGGCCGGAGTTGATCTTGCTGAGATCGCCCCGGTCGATACCGGCGCGGCGGGCCAGCTCGGCGATCGAAACGTCCGGATGGGCGGCGAGCCAGGCGACGACCGCCTTCTGCAGCGGCGACTTGAATGTGTTGGCCATGGGATCCTGTCAGTCTTCCGCAGCGGTGTGATGGGCATGGAGGAAGCCGCGCGGCTGCGGCGCGTGCGGTTCGCTGGGGAGGGGGAAAAGATGATGCGAGGCCTCTCGGGCCTTCGCTCCGCTGCAGGCCCTGTCGGCCGCGAGCGCCGACTGCGTCGGCGCTATGGGCGCGGCTCCCTGCAGCGGCAGGCCGGCGATCGCCCTTTTGACCTCGGCGAGGTGCCAGCCGATGCCGCGCAACTCATGCGGCCAGGCGGTCGCGGTGAACGGCGTGCGCGTGCCGTCGTGGCCGACATAGGCGGCGACCGCGCGGCCGTCGGGCAGGCGCGCCACCAGCTCGACGTCGCCGCCGGCCAGGGTGAGGCGCGGCCGGGTCACAGCGACAGCACCAGCAGGGCGAGGCCCAGGATCCCGGCGAGGGCGATCCAGGTGTGCGGCGGCCAGCCCGAACGGCGTTCGCCGGCCGGCGCGATGGAGGTCGCGGTCACCGGGTTGGGATAGGACCGGCGCCTCACCGGTTGCTCCCCAGCCGGAGCGCGATCTCGGTCGGCAGGGTGCCGACGTCGCGCTCGAGGAACTGCAGCGCGTCGAGCGCGCGATCCACCCGCCCGCAGTCGAGGCAGCCCTCGATCAGGTCGGCGGCACCGCGATAGCGGCGCTGCAGGTCGAGCAGCTTCTGGCGTTCCGCCGCGGTCAGCTGCTCGGTGGAGAAGATGGGGAGGCCGCTCGGTCGGGGCGGTCGGGCCTGCCCGCCTGGAGGAGCGTCAGGCGAACGGCATTCGCCGTTCGCCGGGAGCGTCGAAGATTGGCGCGAGGTCGAAGCGTCGTGGAACGTGTCGGGCATGGCCGGCTCCTGGGATGAGAGGAACCGGCGGCGCGGTCGAAGGGGT
>CAZPOS010000362.1:0-4259 GCA_964588065.1 uncultured Reyranella sp. | reverse complement strand
CTGATCCTGCTGGTGCTGGCCTCCTTCGCCGCGCCCTATCTCAATCTGGCGGATCCCTACAAGACCTCGATGCTGCGGCGGCTGCATCCGATCGGCTCGCCCAACCACTGGCTCGGCACCGACGAGCTGGGGCGGGACATGTTCTCGCGGCTGATCTACGGCGGGCGGCTCTCCTTGTTCATGGGCGTGACGCCGGTCGTCTGCGCGCTGCTGATCGGCGGCAGCCTGGGAATCCTCGCGGGCTTCGTCGGCGGCAAGACCAACATGGCGATCATGCGCGTCATGGACGTCTTCTATGCCTTCCCGTCGGTGCTGCTCGCCATCTCGCTCTCGGGCGCGATGGGTGCCGGCACGGAGAACACGCTGCTGTCGCTCACCCTCGTTTTCATCCCGCCGATCTGCCGCGTTTCGGAGAGCGTCACCACGCAGGTGCGCGGCTTCGACTTCGTCGATGCCGCCAAGGCGAGCGGCGCCTCGGCGTTCACCATCGTCCGGGTCCATGTGCTGGGCAATGTGCTGGGGCCGATCCTGGTCTATGCGACCTCGCTGATCAGCGTGGCGATCATCCTCGCCGCCGGGCTGAGCTTCCTCGGTCTCGGCGTGAAGCCGCCGGAACCCGAATGGGGCCTGATGCTGAACACGCTGCGGCAGGCGATCTACGTCAATCCGGTGCTGGCGGCGCTGCCGGGCGTGATGATCTTCGTGACCTCGATCTGCTTCAACCTGATGAGCGATGGCCTGCGCGCGGCCATGGATGTGAAGGCCTGACATGGACACGCTGCTTCCCATCCAGGATCGCGGCGGCCCGGCGCAGCCGCTCCTGCTGGCCACCGGCCTGCGCAAGCATTTCCCGGTCGCCGGCGGCCTGCTCGGCCGCACCACAAAGGTCGTGCGTGCGGTCGACGATCTCACGCTGTCGGTCGCCAAGGGCGAGACGCTGGGCGTCGTCGGCGAATCGGGCTGCGGCAAGTCGACGGTGGCGCGCCTGCTGATCCGGCTGATCAAGCCGGACAAGGGCACGATGGTGCTGGATGGCGATCCGGTCGACGAGCCGCACGGCATCACGGTGAACGAGCTGCGCCGACAGGTGCAGATGGTGTTCCAGGATTCCTACGCCTCGCTCAACCCGCGCCTCACGATCGCCGAGACGCTGGCCTTCGCGCCGCGCGCACATGGGCTGCCGGCGGCCGAGGCGCGCGAGCGGGTGCGCGATCTCCTGAGCAAGGTCGGCCTCGACCCGGCGAACTATGCCACCCGCTATCCGCACGAACTATCGGGCGGCCAGCGCCAGAGGGTGAACATCGCCCGCGCCCTCGCGCTGCGGCCGCGCCTGATCATCCTCGACGAGGCGGTTTCGGCGCTCGACAAGTCGGTCGAGGCGCAGGTGCTGAACATGCTGGTCGACCTCAAGACCGAGCTCGACCTCACCTACGTGTTCATCAGCCACGACCTGAACGTGGTGCAGTATCTCAGCGACCGCGTGCTGGTCATGTATCTGGGCAAGATCGTCGAACTGGGCCCGGTCGACGCGATCTACGGCGACCCGCAGCATCCCTACACGCGGGCGCTGCTCTCGGCCCGGCCGTCGATGGATCCGCGCAAGCGCACGCGCGAGGCGCCGATCCAGGGGGATCCTCCCAACCCCATCGATCCGCCCTCGGGCTGCCGCTTCCGCACCCGTTGCCCGTTCGCCGAGGACGTGTGCGCGCGCCAGGAGCCGCTGCTCGCGGATTCGGGTCACCAGGCCGTGGCCTGTCACATGCGGGTGGCGGGGTCGGGTCATTCCAAGGCGAGGGCGGCATGACCAACCTGCTGCAGGTTCGCGACCTTCACGTCACCTTCGTCACGCCGGACCGGACGGTTCACGCCGTCAACGGCGTCAGCTTCGACCTCGCACGCGGCGAGACACTGGGCATCCTGGGGGAATCCGGCTCGGGCAAGAGCGTCACCCTGCGTTCGATCCTGCGCCTCCATCCGGAGCATCGCACCCGGTGGTCCGGCAGCATCAAGCTGCAGGACGACGAAGTGCTGAAGATGGGTCCCAAGGCGCTCTCCGATCTGCGCGGCCAGCGGGTCTCGATGATCTTCCAGGAGCCGGCGACGGCCTTCGATCCGGTCTTCACCATCGGCCAGCAGATCGCCGAGACGGTGCGCCGCCACACCGGCAAGAGCGAGGCCGAGGCGATGAAGCGCGCCAAGGATCTGCTGGAGATGGTGCGAATCCCCTCACCGGCGCAGCGGCTCAAGGCCTATCCGCACGAGATGTCGGGCGGGATGCGCCAGCGCGCCATGATCGCGCTCGCCCTCTCCTGCAATCCGACGCTGCTGTTGGCCGACGAACCGACCACGGCGCTCGACGCCACGGTGCAGATCCAGGTGCTGCTGCTGATCCGCGAGCTGCAGCGCGAGTTCAACCTCGGCGTCATCTTCGTCACCCACGACATCGGCGTGGCCGTGGAAGTCTCCGACCGGATCGGCGTCATGTATGCCGGCAAGCTGGTCGAGATGGCGCCGGTCGAGCGCATGGTCGACGCGCCGCAGCACCCCTACAGCCGCGGTCTGCTGGCTTCGACGGTGCATGACGGGATGCGCGGCCAGAGGCTCGAATCGATTCCGGGCGCGCCGCCCGATCTCGCGGAAGTGCCGGCTGGCTGCAGCTTCGCGCCGCGCTGCAAGTTCGTCCGCCCCGATTGTACGGCGAGCATCCCGTCGCTGCGCGAGGTCGAGGCCGCCCACGCGGTGCGCTGCGTGCTTGCAGCCTGATCGGATCTGGGGCTGGGTGTGATGTCCGGCGGCCTCAGCCGCCGAACATCTCCTTCACCTTGCTGAAGAAGCCTTCGGATTCGGGGCTGGTCTTGCCGGCCTTCTCGAATTCCTTGAGCAGTTCCTTCTGCTTGGCGGTGAGGTTGGTCGGCGTCTCGACGTTGATCTCGATGTACATGTCGCCATGCTGGCTGGAGCGCATGATCGGCATGCCCTTGCCGCGCATGCGGAACTGGTGGCCGCCCTGCGCTCCGGCCGGAATGTTGATGCGCGCCATCTTGCCGTCGAGGGTCGGCACCTCGATGTTGCCGCCCAAGGTCGCCTGCACCATCGAGATCGGCACGCGGCAGTGCACGTCCGGCCCTTCGCGCTCGAACAGCTGGTGGCGGCGCACCGACAGGAAGACGTAGAGATCGCCGGCCGGACCGCCGCGCGCGCCGGCCTCGCCCTCGCCGCTCAGGCGGATGCGCGTGCCGTCCTCGACACCGGCCGGAATGTTGACCTTCAGCGTCTTCTCGCGGCGCACGCGGCCTTGGCCGCCGCAGTTCTTGCACGGCTTGTCGATCACCTGTCCGGCGCCGTGGCAGGTATGGCAGGCGCGCTCGACGGTGAAGAAACCCTGTTGCGCCCGGATGCGGCCGCGGCCCTGGCAGGTCGGGCATTGCTGCGGCTTCGAGCCGGCTTCCGCCCCGCTGCCGTGGCAGACCTCGCAGGTGATGGAACTGGGCACGCGCACCGTCGCCTCGGTGCCCGAATAGGCCTGTTCCAGCGTGATCTCGAGATTGAAGCGCAGGTCCTGCCCGCGCATGTCGGCGCGTCCACGTCCGCGCCCACCGTTGGCGCCGAACATTTCCTCGAAGATGTCGCCGAACACCGAACCGAAATCGAAGCCCTGGCCGCCCTGGAACGGACCGCCGGGGCCTGCCCCGCCTTCGAAGGCGGCCGCGCCATAACGGTCGTAGGCGGCACGCTTCTCCGGATCCTTCAGGATGTCGTAGGCGTGGCTGATTTCCTTGAACTTCCGTTCCGCTTCCTTGTCGCCGGGATTGCGGTCCGGATGGTGCTGCATCGCGAGCTTGCGATACGCCTTCTTGATGTCGTCGGCGCTGGTCGTCCGGCTCACCCCGAGCAGCTCGTAAAAGTCTTGCGACATAACGCTCTACGCAGCCCCCACTGGCCCCTTACAGGTCGGCCTCCCGCTCGCGCGGGAGGCCGTCTCGTTCGTCCGGGAGTTCCCGATCAGGAACCCGTCTTCTTGTTCTTGTCGGTGACGTCCTCGAACTCCGCGTCGACGACCTTCTCGCCCTTCGCGTCGGTCGCGCCGCCACCCGCCCCGCCGGCCGCGCCCGCGGCACCCGCCTGGGCTTCGGCCTGCTGGGCCTTGTACATCGCCTCGCCGAGCTTCATCGCGACCTGCGTCAGGTCGTTGGTCTTGCTCTTGATCGCCTCGACGTCCTCGCCGGCCAGCGCCGTCTTCAGACCCTCGAGCGCACCCT
>CAZPOS010000361.1:3428-4285 GCA_964588065.1 uncultured Reyranella sp. | reverse complement strand
CCCTGCTCGATCATTCGCCGGCGCAGGCTCGCGATAACCTGGCTGCGCAGGATGATGTTCTTGTGCAGCTTCTCCTTGCGCAGGTCGAGGAAGCGGTACTTGAGCCGCAGCTCCTCCGGCGTCGTGTCGTTCTCCTGGTAGACCGGGATCGGCAGCGGATCGGCCATCGACTGCACGATCAGATCGGCGGCGTCGAGTTCGACCTCGCCGGTCGCCAGCCTGGGGTTCACCGTCGAGGCCTCGCGGGCCACCACCTTGCCCGTCACCGTGATCACGCTCTCGGTGCGGACCGCTTCCGCCGCCTTGAACACCGGGCTGGACACGTCCACCACCACCTGGGTCACGCCGTAATGGTCGCGCAGGTCGATGAACAGCAGATTGCCGTGGTCGCGCTTGCGCTGCACCCAGCCTGAAAGGCGGGCCTGCTGGCCGACATGCTCGGGCCGCAACTGGCCGCACGTATGGGTTCGGTAGACTGAAGACATGACGTATTTTCCGGGTTTGGAGGCCCGGCAAAAGGCACCGAAAGCCGAGGCAAGTCAAGGGAATGGCCGGTTTCCGTTCACGGCAACTTTGCCGGAGGCGCCGCGGGGTCTATAGATCGTCCCCAATGAAGCTCATCACCACGACCGACGAGTTGGCGGCATTCTGCAAGCCCCTCGCCGATACCGAGTTTATTGCCGTCGATACCGAGTTCATGCGTGAGCGGACCTACTGGCCCAAGCTCTGCCTGGCCCAGGTCGCCGGCCCCGAAGACGCGGCCGCGATCGACACGCTGGCCGAGGGCATCGACCTCGCCCCACTGGACGAGTTGATGCTCAACCCCAAGGTTCTCAAGGTCTTTCACGCGGCCCGGC
>CAZPOS010000361.1:0-3418 GCA_964588065.1 uncultured Reyranella sp. | reverse complement strand
CAGGACCTCGAGATCTTCTACCTGCGCCTCCAGAAGGTGCCTGGCCCCCTGTTCGACACGCAAGTCGCCGCGATGGTCTGCGGCCATGGCGAAGCGGCCTCCTACGAATCGCTCGCGACACGTCTTGCCAAAGCCAAGATCGACAAGTCGAGCCGGTTCACCGACTGGAGCCGCCGGCCGCTCAGCGAACGGCAGATCACCTACGCCCTGTCGGACGTCACCCATCTGCGGGTGGTGTACGAGAAGCTCAAGAAGCAACTCGACAAGACCGGCCGCTTCTCCTGGATCGCCGAGGAAATGGCCGTGCTGAGCGACCCCGGCATCTACCGCGCCGATCCGGAGCAGGCCTGGCGCCGTCTCAAGCCCCGCGGTGCCTCGCCGCGCATGATGGCGGTCCTCAAGGAAATCGCGGCGTGGCGCGAGCGGACGGCTCAGCGCATCGACATTCCACGCCAGCGTCTTGTTCGCGACGAGCAGCTCCTCGAGATCGCGAGCCACGCGCCTAAGTCGATCGAGGAGCTGGCCGCGACGCGTGGCCTGGGCCGCGGCTTCGCCGAGGGCTGGCAGGGCCGCGAGCTCATGGAAGCCATCGAGCGCGCCCGGGCCCTGCCCGACTCCGAACTGCCGGTGCGCGACAAGGCCCCCGAACAGCTGCGGGCGCCCGGCGCCATCGTCGACCTGCTGCGAACGCTCCTGCGGCTGAAGGCCGAACAGGCGGGCGTCGCAGGCCGCCTGGTGGCGAGCGCCGACGAACTCGACCGGCTGGCCGCCGGCAAGCGCGACATCGCCGCTCTGAAGGGCTGGCGCAACGAGGTCTTCGGATCGGATGCGGTGGACCTGATGGAGGGCCGCCTTGCGTTGGCGCTCGATGGCGACCAACCCAAGCTCATCCAGCTGCCGCCGGACAAATAAGGGGCTCGTCAGGCGGTCACGATCATCGGCCTGAGGTCAAAGGCCTGGGCCGCCGTCTCGAGCCGGCGCGCGGTGACATCACCCAGGCTGCGCTTGAGCGCCGTCGGGACCAGCAGCCGCAGCTCCCGCTCCGTCCGGCGCAGCTGCAGTTGCGGCAACAGGCCCGGCGCACCGCCGCTCAGGTTGTAGGCCAGCCGCAGACAGGCGCCGAGGCGCCGGGCGAAGCTGCGGCCCTTGCTGTCCGTCAGGCGCAGCGCCGTGTCGATCATCGCCGCCTTGGGATCGCTCTTGTAGCGATAGGTCAACGTCATCGCGAGGACCGCGCGCTCGCGATGGCTCATGCCCGGGGCCGGCAGGTGCAGCACGCGGAAATAGGCCTGGTCGGCCCGATAGTCGGGATGGTCGTCCCACGAAATGTCGCTGAGATGGCAGGCGGCCGTGCGCAGGATCCGCTCGCTCTCGCTCTCGTCCGCGAAGGCCGACGACAACCAGTCGAAGATCTCCTGCGGCGAGAGATCGAAACGGTGCCAGCTCTCGCCCTGCTCCTCGGCGAAGGCGATCAGCGGATGTCGTGCCCGCTCCTGCTCGCTGAGCCGCGAGAAATAAAATCCCTCGCGCAGGCCGAAGGCCGAGAAGACGACGGTCTTCGGCTTCAGGACGGCCAGGAGCCTGTCGAGCGCCAGGCAGGCGAGCGGCAGCGTGTCGACGCGGCGGCGCGACACGCCCGGCATCTTCTCCAGCGACTTCGGGCTCTGGACGGCGATCAGGCGGGCCACCGCCCGCGCCTCATCGGCAGGGATCTCGTACTGATGAATGATGTGCAGCGGATAACCCGCCTGCTCCATGTGCAGTCGAGCAAAGGCGCGCCACGCGCCGCCCACCGCATAGAAGGCCTTGCCCTGTTCCTCGCGCAGCCAGCGCACGCCGTCGATCGCGTCGACCACGGCCTTGCGAGGGTCGCCCTTCCCCGACGACATCAGCCGCAGCGGACCGACCGGCAGCGTGGTGGACGCGTTGAGACGCCCCTGAGAGAGGGAAGCGAGTTCGAGGCTGCCGCCGCCGAGATCGCCCATCACGCCCTCGGCGCCGGGTGTCCCGCACATCACGCCGTAGGCCGAGAAGCGGGCCTCGTCCTGGCCGCTGACAGTATGGGCGACGATGCCCGGTCGGCTCGCCAGTTCGCGCATGAAATCGGCGCCGTCCGCGGCATCGCGCACGGCGGCGGTCGCCAGCAGGTCGAGCGACGTCACCTTCATGTTGTGGGCGAGAGTTGCGAAACGGTCGATATTGGCCAAGGCCATCTCGACGCCTTCCGGATTGAGGCGTCCGGTTGCGTCCAGCCCGCGCGCCAGGCCGCACAGGACCTTCTCGTTGAAGACCGGCAAGGGCGCGCGGCTCGCCCGCTCATAGACCACGAGCCGGATCGAATTCGAGCCGACGTCGATGATGCCAACGCGGCCCTTCCGGAGAGGGGTGCGCGAGGCGGTGGCGCCTGCGGTCGGGTGGCCGTCCATGCGCGCTCCCTCTAGCCGAAACCGGAGCGGATTGCAGCGCCAATTCGGGCGCGACCCGACGCCGCTGGCGCGCTCAGGAGCTCAGCACCAGCCGCGGCACCGCGCCGCTCAACTTCAACGCGCTGCCGCGCCCCGAGAGCGACGGGTTCGTCATGAAATAGTGGTGAGCGATGAAGGGTTCCTTGCCGGTCGGCGGCCGATGATAGTTACCGTCTTGTGACATCAGCCAGCTCTGGCCGTCGTCCTTCAGATTGGCGACCATGATTTGGTCGAGGACCTGCTCGCGCACGGTCTGGTTCTCGACCGGGCACAGGAGCTCGACTCGGCGGTCGAGGTTACGCGGCATCCAGTCGGCGGACGACAGGAAGACCTTGGCCTCCATCGACGGCAGCGCGCGACCGTTGCCGAAGCAGATGATGCGCGCATGTTCGAGGAAGCGGCCGACCACGCTCTTCACGCGGATATGCTCGCTCAGTCCGGGCACGCCGGGCCGCAGGCAGCAGATGCCGCGCACCACGAGGTCGATCTGCACGCCGGCGTTCGAGGCCGCATACAGGCGATCGATGAGGGCGCCGTCGACCAGCGAATTGAGCTTGGCCCAAATCGCCGCCGGCTTGCCGGACTTGGCGTTGGCAATCTCGGCATCGATCAGGCTGTAGAGGGTCGGCCGCAAGGTGACCGGCGCGAAGGCGATCTTCTCCATCTGCTCGGGCCGGGCGTAGCCCGTCATGTAGTTGAACAGCCGCGCCGCGTCGCGGCACATCGCCGGATCGCAGGTGAAGAACGACAGGTCGGTGTAGATGCGCGCCGTGATCGGATGATAGTTGCCGGTCCCGAAATGCACGTAGGTCCGGATCGACTGGGCCTCGCGACGCACAACCATCGAGACCTTGGCGTGGGTCTTGAGGTCGATGAATCCGTACACCACCTGCACGCCGGCCCGCTCGAGATCGCGCGCCCAGCGGATGTTGGCCTCCTCGTCGAAGCGGGCC
>CAZPOS010000360.1:4007-4305 GCA_964588065.1 uncultured Reyranella sp. | reverse complement strand
CAGCGCATGCGAGATCGACTGCACCAGGCGCGTCGAGCCCACGAACAGGCCGGGAATGTCGCCGGCGAGCGCACCGTGGCTCAGGATGCTGCCCCAGTTGAACAGGTGAATGTCGCCCATGTGGGGCGTGTTGCCCGGCACCTTCTCGATCAGCTCGAAACCCGGACCGAGATACGGGTAGCGGGCCGCTTCGGCTTTGGCGGCGGCCTCGGCCGGCGTGCGGCGGTCGCCCCACAGGGTCGCATTGGCGGCGAACGACCCGAGCTCCGGGCGCCGTGCGAGATCGATGTCGAAGCCG
>CAZPOS010000360.1:0-3997 GCA_964588065.1 uncultured Reyranella sp. | reverse complement strand
CCAGCAGAACCGCATCGAAACGCTCTGTCCCTTTGGCAGTCTTCACGGTGACGCCGTCCGCATCGACCAGCATGTCGAGCCACGGTTCGGCGAAGCGGAAGGCGAAGCCCGGCAGCTTCTGGGCCCGCAGCACCGATTCGTGCGGCGGCGGCGATCCGGCGGCCAGCATGTAGGTGTAGATCTTCCAGCGCCAGTCGTCGTCCAGCATTCCCTGCCCGCGCTGAAAGCCGGGGAAGGAGATGCCCTTCGACTTGTTGACCTGCGGCAGGTGCGGCCGCCGGGCGTAGCAGATCGCCTCGCGCGCGCCCGCTTCCAGCGCGGTACAGGCATTGTCGATCGCGGTCGCGAGCACGCCGAGGATACCGAGGCGCTTGTCCACGAGCTTGGTGAAATCGATCTCTTCCAGCGTGTGGTAGACGCGGCCTTCGCGTGAAGGGTCTTCCGGATCGAACGACGGAAAGGACGGCCAGCGGAAGCCGCCCGATCCATCGCGGCCGTTGGCCAGCACGAGCTTGCGCACCAGAAGCGTCTCGCCGGTCGACAGGCTCGCCTGCAGGAAGTCTCCGGCAGCTTCGACTGCGAGCAGCGACACCCCGTTCTCGACCTTCAGGTCGACGACCTTGCGCACCCACAGGAGATAGGAGAGCCAGTCGAGGCGCGGAATCTTGTAGAGCTTGTCCCAACCCGCGGCGCCGTGCTGGGCCTCGTACCAGGCGCGGAAGGTGAGGGACGGCACGCCGAGATCGGGGCCCGTGAGGTGCTTCGGGGAGCGCAGGATCGGCATGCGCGCCGTGGTGTTCCACGGGCCTTCATGGCCATGCGTGTTGCGCTCGATCACGCGGATGTTGCGGATGCCTTCGCGCAGCAGCCCCCAGCCGACGGTCTGGCCGCACATGCCGGCGCCGACGATCAGGACGTCGAGGACGGGCTGGCCGACAGGACCTGTCCTGGCCGGCACCCAATTGGCCGGCGGATAGTTCAATCGCGCCAGATCGTGGCGCGCGATCTTCTCGAGTTCGTCCAGGCCCGGCGAACGCCGCTCGACAATTCCGTCCATGCCGTGCTTCCGACCCTCCACTCCCGTTTTCCTTAGCAGGGCCGCCCGGCCGAATGAACCGCGCGCTCTGCGGCCTGTCGTATCACGAGGAGGAACTGGATGGGCGCCGGCGGCCATCTTGGGATGCCACGGGCGCTCCGGCGCCGGTACAATCGACACGGGATCGCCGATCCGGAGTCAGGAAAGCCAAAGGGAGAGTATGGAATGCGCGGACGTCAGGTTCTGCTGGAGACGTTGATCAATCACGGAGTCGACCGGATCTTCGGCAACCCAGGCACGACCGAAAGCCCGCTGCTCGATTCCCTGCCCGACTATCCGCAGCTCGAATACATCGTTCATCTCCACGAGGGCGTCGCGACCGGGGCGGCCAACTTCTACGCCCAGGCCAGCGGCAAGACGGCTTTCGTGAATCTCCATGTGGCGCCAGGCCTCGGCAACGCGATCGGCGCCATCTACAGCGCTCTGAAGAACAACTCACCCATGGTGGTGACGGCCGGCCAGCAGGACACGCGCATGCGTTTGCGCGATCCGATCCTGGGGCATGACCTGGCGGCCATTGCCGCGCCTGTGACCAAGTGGAGTGTGCAGGTCGAGCGGGCCGACGAGCTGGGCCCGATCCTGCAGCGCGCCTTCAAGATCGCCAACGAGGCGCCGGCCGGGCCGGTCTTCGTGGCCCTGCCGATCGACGTGATGGAGCAGGAGACCTCGGTGCCCGCCGGCCGGCCCGGCCATTCCTACACCGCAACCCGACCGGATCCGGCGGGCATCGCCGCCATGGCGAAGCTGCTGGCGGCCGCGAAGAGCCCGGCCATCGTGGCGGGCGACGACATCGCCCGCGCCGGTGCCGACAAATCCCTGGTCAAGCTGGTCGAGAAGCTGGGCGCCTCCGTGTGGTTCGAGGGGCTGCGCGGGCAGAACTCCTTCCCGACCGATCATCCGGCCTATCGCGGGACGCTGGCCTTCGATGCGCCGGGCGTGGCCAGGCAGCTGGCCGACAGCGATCTCGTGCTGATGGTGGGTGGGCCGTTCTTCGAGGAAGTCTGGTACGCGGCGGGTTCGCCCTTCGCAGCCGGCACCAAGGTGCTGCAGATCGAAGCGGGTGCCTCGCGTCTCGCCCACAATTTCGCGCTGGATGCCGGCGTGGTGGCCGATGTCGGCGCGGCGCTCGAGGCACTCGATGCGGCGCTGACCGGGATCGACGCCGCGGCGGTAGCCAAACGCAACGATGCGATGAAGGCGCGCAAGGCCGACGACGATGCCGCCCAGAAGGCCAGGGTCGAGAAGGCCTGGTCGCGCACGCCGACCTCGATGGCGCGCGCGATGGCGGAAATCCGCGCGGGCTCACCCCAGGACGTCGTCGTGGTCGACGAGACGATCACAGCCAACCTCGACCTCTTCAAGACCTTCACCTTCAAGGGACCGGGCGACTACTACAGCGGTCGCGGCGGCGGCATCGGCCAGGGGCTCGCCGGCGCCATCGGCGTCGCGGTAGCCGAGACGAAGCGGCCGATCCTGTGCGTGTCGGGCGACGGCTCGTCGATGTACTCGATCCAGGCGCTGTGGACGGCGGCGCATCACGAGCTGCCGATCGTGTTCGTCATCCTGGCGAACCGCGAGTACCGCGTGCTCAAGCACAATATCGACGCCTACCGGGCGCGTTTCGACGTGAAGTCGAACAAGCCCTACATGCACATGGACCTTACGGGCCCGACCATGGGCTTCGTCGACCTCGCCAAGGGCATGGGCGTCGCCGGCACCTACGTCGCCAAGGCCGACGACATCAAGGCGGCTGTCGACGCCGCCTTCAAGTCAGGCAAGCCGCACCTCGTCGAGATCGAGGGGAAGCGGTAACGCGCGTTCATACCCGCGGGCGGGCGACAGCGCCTTCTAAGGCGTGATAGCCCGCCCGGCGCAAAAAAGACAAGGATCCCTCACTCGGCTCGGGATGACAGCTCTGCTGTCACTTCTGAAACGTGCGCACCTTGGCCTGGTGCGCGCGGGCGGCGCCGGTCAGCATCGACAGGTCGTTGCCCGACAGCAGGAACTTCATGCCCTTGCCGGTATAGAGCTTGAGCAACTCATCGGTATAAGCGCCACCCATGCCCGGCCACTTTCCATGTTTGCGGCAGGCCGCGACCACTTTGTCGACGGCGGCCTGGACCTTCGGATTGCCGGTGTCGCCGGGGATGCCCATTTCCATCGACAGATCGCTCGAGCCGACGAGCAGGCAATCGATGCCGGGGACCGCGGCGATCGCCTCGGCATTCTCCACCGCTTTGGGCGTCTCGATCATCACGACGATCAACGTGTTTTCGTCGGACTTGGTCGTCATCTCGCCGAGCGGCATGGGCTCGTAGTCGAACTGTGCCTGGCCGCCGCCCACCGAGCGATGACCGCGCGGCGGATAGCGCAGCTTGTCGGCGATCTCTTTCGCCTCCTCCGGCGTGTCGACATGCGGGACGACGATGCCCAGCGCGCCGCCGTCGAGCACTCGCGTCGCCATCGTGAGTTCGCCATACGGTACGCGCACGATCGGGGCGATGCCCGAATCCTGCGCCGCGATCGCGATTTCGCAGGCCGTCTCGATCGACATGGATCCATGCTCGAGGTCGATGAACAGCCAGTCGAAGCCCGCCGCCTTCATGACCTTCACGATGTCGACGTTGCGGACCAGCCGGATGCCGATGCCGATCGACAGCTCGTTCTTCTTCAGGCGCGCCTTGGCGGCATTGACTGCAAACGCCATTCTCTCCTCCATTGGTTCGTTCTTGCCCGGAGGAGGCTATTCGCCATGACCTTTAAAGTCGAACGGATCGACCATGTCGTGCTGCGTGTGCGTGATCTGGCCGGCATGGTGCTTTTCTACGAACAGGCGCTGGGTTTCCGCGAGGAGCGGCGTATCGACACGCTGGGACTTGTGCAGATGCGAGCGGGCGCTTC
>CAZPOS010000359.1:0-4307 GCA_964588065.1 uncultured Reyranella sp. | reverse complement strand
CATCACGATGTTCTCGGGCGTGCCGGCGATGCCGGTGGCCGAGGTGTTCGGAATGAAGTCGAGCGGGTAGCAGGCGCGGGTGTTCTCGGTGTGCGCACCGTCGTCGAGATCGAGGCGGCCCGTCGCAGGATCGATCACGACGTTCTCCAGCACCGTCCCGAAGCGGCCGGTGGTCGCGTAGATCTCCGGCTCGGCCTCGCGGCTGAGCTTGATCACCTTCGCGTAGCAGCCGCCCTCGAAGTTGAACAGGCTGTCCTCGGCCCAGCCATGCTCGTCGTCGCCGATCAAGGTGCGCGTCGGATCGGCCGACAGCGTGGTCTTGCCGGTGCCGGAAAGGCCGAAGAAGACCGCGACGTCGCCCTTCGGGCCGAGGTTGGCGGAGGCATGCATCGGCAGGACGTTCTTGTCCGGCAGCAGGTAGTTCAGGATCGTGAACACCGACTTCTTGATTTCGCCGGCATACCAGGTGCCGCAGATCGCCACGACGCGCTCGGTGAAGTTCACCAGGATGGCGCAGTCGGAAGCCGTGCCGTCGAGCTTCGGATCGGCCTGGAAGCCCGGCAGGTTCAGGATGGTGAACTCCGGCTTGAACCCTTCGAGTTCCTCCGGCGCGGGGCGCAGGAACATGTTGCGGGCGAAGAGATTGTGCCACGCGGTCTCGTTGACGACGCGCACGCCGATGCGATGCGCGGGATCGGCGCCGGCCCAGCAGTCGCGCACGAACAGGTCGCGGCGCTGCGCATAGGCGATCATGCGGTTGTAGAGCGCGCGATAGCGATCGGGCGTGATCGGCTTGTTGGTCTTGCCCCAGTCGATACGGCCCTTGCTCTCCGAATCCTCGACGATGAACTTGTCGTTGGGCGAGCGACCCGTGTGGATGCCGGTGCGGACCACCAGCGCGCCGCCGTCGGCCACCACGCCTTCGTGCCGGCGAATCGCTTCCTGGTAGAGCGCGGGAACCTGAAGGTTCCAGTAGACATTGCTCAGGTTCTTGAGTCCGAGCGCTTCCAGTCCGAATTTGGGTACGATAAAGCCCGCCTGATGCACTGCGTTTTCTCCTGCTTTCCGGCCGATCCGAATGGCAAAGGTATTACAGCACTAAGCGCTACTGGCAGGGCCGCGGTGAGGCAAGTCCCTTGCGACAAGTTGGTGTCTGGACGCGTGTGAATCGCCCTTCGCACTCGCGAGAAAAATGCTGCGACGCGGAACGGACATCCCGGGTCAGAGCAGCGCGCGGGCCCTGCCGACGAGAGCGACCAGAACCTTGCGCGCCTCGGCGGCTGCACGCAGGGGCTCGTCGAAAGGAAGACGGGCCACTTCCCCGCCTCTCCTGAGATCGATCCCCTCGGGATCGATACCGGTCATCTTCCACCCCTCGCCGGCCCGGCCGATCAACTTTGCGGCATAAAGCTGAACGGCGTCCGCGTGATCGGCGTTCATGTGAGCGACGATGCCCGCCTCGGCCCCGGCCAGGCCCTCGGCCTGCGGAGGAGCAAGGTCGGCAGCCCCGATCCAGCGGATCTTTCCGAAGCCCCCGACCAGATGGGCGCGTTCCACGGCGACCCGATAGAAGCCGAAATCCTTGAAACCGGCATAAAGCGCCGAATCGGGGTGTCGCGCCAGGAACCGCGCCCGCATCCGGTCGTCGGCGGTGCGCTCGGCGCGTCCCACCACGGTTACGCGCGGCCCCGTGAGCGGCTGGTCGAGCCCGGCCGTGCCATCGAACAGCAGGGAGACGCGACCGTCCGCCTTGATCGCCTTGGTATGTTCGGCCATATCGCTCAGCAGAAGGATTGGCGTCAGATCGTGGTCGACCGCCACGAGAACCAGGGAGGCATAGGGCCATCCGGACGGTTCGCCGGGCAAAAGGGTGGCGAGAGAAGCCCGATCGAGGGCGCGCAAAAGGGTGCGCACGGTGCGGGGCATGTCGTCCTGGGTCATTTTCGGATCAAAAAAGCCGCAATTGTTCGTTGAATATCGTGGACCGGAAGGCGGCGGCGACGGCCCGGTCTATGATAGCATGACAAAAATGCCGTTGTCCGCTGCAGGAGAAGCCAAGCCGTGCGCAAAACCATCGCCCTCGTCGACGACGACCGCAACATCCTCACCTCGGTGTCGATGCTGCTCGAAGCCGAAGGGTTTCAGATCAAGACCTACAATGACGGTGCGTCGGCTCTGGAAGGCCTGAACCAGTCGCCGCCGGATCTCGGCATCTTCGACATCAAGATGCCGCGCATGGACGGCATGGAGCTCCTCAACCGCATCCGCAAGACCCAGCAGTTCCCGGTCATCTTCCTCACCTCGAAGGACGAGGAGATCGACGAGGTGCTGGGCCTGCGCATGGGTGCCGACGATTTCATCCGCAAGCCTTTCTCGCAGCGCCTGCTGCTGGAACGCATCCGCGCCGTGCTGCGTCGCGCCGACGTCGGTGGCAGCAAAGGTGAAGCGGCGGCCGAACGGATCGTGCGTGGCGAACTGATTCTGGACCCCAGCCGTCACCAGTGCACCTGGAAGGGCAAGGAAGTTCACCTCACGGTGACCGAGTTCCTGCTCCTGAAGTCGCTCGCGGAGCGGCCCGGCCACGTGAAGAACCGCGACCAGCTCATGGACGCGGCCTACGGCGAGACGATCTACGTCGACGACCGAACCATCGACAGCCACATCAAGCGCGTTCGCCGCAAGTTCCGCGAGGTCGATGGCGAGTTCGAGCAGATCGAAACGCTGTATGGAATCGGATATCGATATCGCGACTCCTGATCCCGGTGCGCGTCCGTCCGGGCATCAGACGCTAAGCTCTCGAATCGCCACGGCGCTCGGCCGGCTGTTCCCGCGCGCGGTGCGCAGGGCGACGGCCGTGTCCGGGACCGGCGATTCACCCTCGCTCCTGCGTCGGCGGCGCAGCGCCGGTCGCGGCTACTCGCCGCTGACGCGGCGCATCCTGCTGCTCAATCTCATCCCGGTGGCGCTGCTCACCCTGGGCGCGGTCTATCTCAGCGACTACGAGGAGGAGCTGATCGACAGCGAGCTCGCCTCGTTGCTGGTGCAGGGCGAGATGGTCGCCGCCGGCATCGGCGAGGTCGCAGTGGTCGGCGGCGAGTCCACGATCAACCGCATGGATGCCGACGCCGCGCGGCAGCTGCTCACGCGGCTGGTGCGGCCGACCGGCGTGCGCGCCCGCCTGTTCAGCGAGACCGGCGAACTGCTGGCCGATTCGGCGATGCTGAACGAGCTGGGCCGCATCCATGTCGTCCCGTTGCCGCCTCCCGAGGCGGGCATCGACACCGAACCCGAGCACAGCATCGGCGAGCGCATCAGCGACTGGGTGGCGCGACAGCTGTCCCGCGTCGACCACTATCCCGAATATGTCGAGAAGCCGGTCCCGACCCTGCGCGACTTTCCGGAGGCGGCGAGCGCGCTGCGCGGCTTCAACGCGTCGGCGGTGCGCAGCGCCGGACAGGGGCGGCTGCTGCTCAGCGCCGCGGTGCCGGTCCAGCGCTACAAGCAGGTGCTGGGCGCGCTGCTCCTCACGCGCGACAACCGCGCCATAGCCGCCTCCCTGCGGGAGGTCCGCTACGACATGCTGACCATCGCCGCGGCGGCGCTCGGCATCACCGTTTTGCTGTCGCTCTATCTCGCCGGCACCATCACCCAGCCGATCGTGCGGCTGGCCCGCGCCGCCGACGAGGTGCGTCTGGCTCGCGAGAGCCGGCCGGAGATTCCCGACCTCGGCAAGCGTGGCGACGAGATCGGCGACCTGAACGATGCCCTGCGCTCGATGACGGAGGCGCTGTGGCTGCGCATCAACACGATCGAGAGCTTCGCCGCCGACGTCGCCCACGAACTCAAGAACCCGCTGACGTCGCTGCGCTCGGCGATCGAGATGGCGGGACATCCCAACCTCGATGCCGAACGGCGCGCCAAGCTGATGGGCATCGTCATGGACGACATCAACCGGCTCAACCGGCTGATCTCCGACATCTCCGACGCCTCGCGGCTCGACGCCGAGCTGATGCGCGGCGAGGTTAGGCCGGTCGACCTCGACAAGCTGCTGCGCGACATGGTCCACCATTATGCGGTGACCGCAAACCAGAAGTCCGGCGTCGAGGTCGAATTCCGGGTGGCCGCCAATCCGCCGTTCATGGCGCACGGTCACGACGGTCGCTACGGCCAGGTGTTCCGCAACATCATCGACAATGCCCTCTCCTTCGCGCCCAAGGGCTCGCGCATCCTCGTCGAACTGGGCCGGGACTCCCGGAACGGGCCGTTCGTCGTCACCATCGACGACGAGGGCCAGGGTATTCCCGAGG
>CAZPOS010000358.1:2653-4333 GCA_964588065.1 uncultured Reyranella sp. | reverse complement strand
CACGGTCGGCATGATCGACGCGTCGATCACCCGCAGGCCCGCGATCCCATGGACGCGCAGTCGGTCATCGACCACGGCCATCGGATCGGAGCCCATCTTGCAGGTCCCGATCACGTGGTAGGTCGTCTGGCCGTTGCCGCGGGCGAAGCTCAGCCATTCGTCATAGGTCTGCACCTTGTCGCCGGGATTGTTCTCGAAGGCGATGTACTTCGACATCGACGGATGCGAGACGATCTTGCGGGCGATCTGCATGCCGGCAACCGTGGCGTCACGATCGGTCTGGGCCGAGAGGAAGTTCGGCCGGATGGCCGGCGCGCTGCCCGGGATCGCCGACTTGATGTGGATCGAACCGCGTGAGTCGGGCCGGCACTGGCCGATGACGACCGTCATGCCGGGCTCGCGCTCGAGGTCGCGCTTCTGCGCCGTGTCGTAGCTGGCATGGGCCATGTGGAACTGCATGTCGGGGGAGTCGAGGCCCGGCCGGGTGCGCACGAAACCGTAGACGACACCGGCGGTGAGGGCCAGCGCGCCGCGGCCGCTCGTGTAGTAACGCACCACCTCCTTCACGAGGTTGATGCCGCGCGTGCGCTCGTTCAGCGTGATCGGAAGCTTGACGCGCCAGTTCATGCGCGGGGCGAAGTGGTCGCCGTAGTTCTCGCCCACGCCCTTCAGTTCGTGCTTCACCTCGATGCCGAGATTGCGCAGCAGCTCCGGCTGGCCGATGCCGGAATGCTCCAACACGCCGGGTGACTGCACGGCGCCGCAGGAGACGATGACCTCGCGCCCGCAACGGGCCTCCTTCGCCTGCCCATGCACGCTGTAGGAGACGCCGACGCAGCGCTTGCCCTCGAGGATCAGCTTGCTGACCAGCGCGTCGGTCTCGATCGTCAGGTTGGCGCGCGAGCGGATGGGATCGAGGAAGGCGCGCGCCGTCGACTGGCGCTTGCCGTTCTTCATCGTCACCTGGAAGTAGCCGAAGCCCTCCTGGTTGCCGTTGTTGTAGTCGGCGTTCTTCGGATAGCCGCTCGCTTCGGCGGCGTCGATGAAGGCGTCGCACAGCTCGTGGGTGTCGCACATCTGCGCCACGTTCAGTGGGCCGCCGCGGCCGCGGCTGTCGTCGCCGCCCGGCTCGTAGTTCTCGGACTTCTTGAAGTAGGGCAGCACCTGCGAATAGGACCAGCCACGATTGCCGAACTGCGCCCAGGTGTCGTAGTCGAGCGGCTGGCCGCGCACGTAGAGCATGCCGTTGATCGAGCTCGAGCCGCCGAGCGTACGGCCGCGCGGACAGGGAATGCTGCGCCCGGCCATCCCCTCCTCCGGCTCCATCTGGAAGTTCCAGTTGAACTTCTCGTGGTTCAGCAGCTTCGTGAATCCCGCCGGTATGTCGATCCACATCGACTTGTCGCGCGGGCCCGCTTCCAGCAGCAGGACCTTGACGTTGGCATCCTCGGTCAGGCGATTGGCCAGCACGCAGCCGGCGGACCCGCCGCCCACGATGATGTAATCCCAATTGGCCATGGCGTTTCTGTCTCCCTTTTCGGGAGACAGTCTAGCGCAGATGGCAGGAAACGTGATGCCCCGGTGCGATTTCGCGCAGCGGTGGCGACTCCACCTTGCAGCGCGCCACGGCGTACGGGCAGCGCGTGTGGAAATGGCAGCCCGACGGCGGTTTCACCGGGC
>CAZPOS010000358.1:0-2643 GCA_964588065.1 uncultured Reyranella sp. | reverse complement strand
ATGGCGGGGTCCGGCACCGGCACGGCGGCCAGCAAGGCTTCCGTGTAGGGATGCTGGGCGTTGGTGAAGATCGAGCGCGTGTCGGCATACTCGACGATCCGGCCGAGATACATGACCGCGATCTGGTGGCTGATATGCTCGACCACCGCCAGGTTGTGCGAGATGAAGAGGTAGGAGAGGTGACGCTCCGCCTGCAGCTCCATCAGGAGGTTGATGACCTGCGCCTGGATCGAGACGTCGAGCGCCGAGACCGGCTCGTCGCCCACGATCAGCTTCGGCCCCAGCGCCAGGGCTCGGGCGATGCCGATTCGCTGCCGCTGGCCCCCCGAGAACTGGTGCGGGTAATTCTTCATCTGCGCCGGACGGAGGCCAACCCGCGCGAACAGCGCCGCGACCTGCTCCTGGCGTTCCTTGGCATTGGCGACCCCATGGACCAGCAACGGCTCGCCCACGATGTCGCCCGCCGTCATGCGCGGGTTGAGCGACGAGAACGGGTCCTGGAAGATGATCTGCATCTCTCGCCGGTAGGGACGCATCTCGGCCTTCGACAGGCCCATGATCTCCCGGCCCTCGACCTTGATCGATCCCGAGGTCGGCTCGACCAGGCGCATGGCGGCACGGCCGGCGGTGGTCTTGCCGCAACCCGACTCGCCCACCAGCCCCAAGGTCTCGCCGGCGCGCACGGTGAAGGTGACGCCGTCCACGGCATAGACCTGGCCGACCGTGCGGCGCAGCAGGCCCTTCTTCACCGGGAAGTGCTTCTTGAGATCCTTGACGTCGATGACGGGGGGATTTGCGCTAACCATGTGTGTGCCAGCAGGCGGCCCAGTGGCCGGGCTGCTTCTCCTCATAGGCCGGACGTTCGCTGCGGCACTTGTCGTCGGCCCGGCTGCACCGGGGCGCGAAGGCGCAGCCGGACGGCAGGTCGAACAAGGGCGGCACGATGCCGGGGATTTCCTGCAGGCGCTCCTGGGAACGATCGGTCTGTCCGCGCATCAGGTCGAGGCGCGGGATCGAGTTCATGAGGCCCACCGTGTAGGGGTGGAGCGGCCGGGCGAAAAGCTCGCCCACGGTCGCTTCCTCGACCTTGCGGCCGGCATACATGACGATGACGCGGTGCGCGGTCTCTGCCACGACGCCCAGATCGTGCGTGATCAGGATGACCGCGGCGCTGAACTCGCGCTGCAGCTCGACGATCAGCTCCAGGATCTGCGCCTGGATGGTGACGTCGAGCGCGGTCGTCGGCTCGTCGGCGATGAGCACCTTGGGATTGCAGGCCAGCGCCATGGCGATCATCGCGCGCTGGCGCATGCCGCCCGACAGCTGGTGCGGATACTCCTTGGCACGTTGTGCCGGCTCGGGGATGCGAACCAGGTCCAGCATCTCGATCGCCCGCTTCATCGCCTGCTTGCGATCCATGTCGCGATGCAGGATCAGCGCCTCGGAGATCTGCTTGCCGATCGTCATTACCGGATTGAGCGACGTCATCGGCTCCTGGAAGATCATCGAAATCTCGTTGCCGCGCACGTCCCGCATCTCCTCCTCGGAGATCTTGAGCAGGTCCCGGCCGGCGAGTTTGATCGAGCCCGACACGATCCGCCCCGGCGGATCGGGGATCAGCCGCATCAGCGAGAGCGCCGTCATGCTCTTGCCGCAGCCGGATTCACCGACGATGGCCAGGGTTTCACCGGCGGCCACCTCGAAGTCGACGCCGTCGACCGCCTTGACGATTCCCTGGCGCGTGTAGAACCACGTGCCGAGATCCGACACTTCCAGAAGAGAACTCATGTACGCTGTCTCGGGTCGAGGATGTCACGCAGGGCATCGCCCAGCAGGTTGGTGCCGAACACCGTGAGGCTGATGGCGACACCGGGGAAGATCACGAGCCACGGCGCCGTGCGGACATACTCCGCCGCCGATTCTGAAAGCATGCGACCCCATGAGGGATAGGGCTCGGGGATACCAAGCCCCAGGAACGACAGCGACGCCTCGGTCAGGATGGCCGAGCCGAGCTGGGCGGTGCCGAGCACGATCAGCGGCGCCAGCGTGTTGGGCAGCACATGCCGGACGGCGATGCGCAGCTCGCCCATGCCGATCGCACGGGCGGCCTCGACGAAGGGCTGCTCGCGCAGCGACAGGGTGCTCGACCGCACGACGCGTGCGACGCTGGGCACCAAGGGGATGGCGATGGCGATGATCGTGTTCTCGAGCGACGGTCCGAGCGAGGCCGCCATCACCAGCGCCATGACCAGCAGGGGCAGCGACTGCATGATGTCCATCAGGCGCTGAGTCGCGAGATCGAGCCAGCCCCCGATGAAGCCGGTCATCAGGCCGATCGCCACGCCGAGGATACCGCCCAGCAGCGTGGCGCCAACGGCGACGGCGAGCGAGATGCGCGCGCCGTAGACGATGCGGCTGAACATGTCGCGGCCCATGAAGTCGGCGCCCAGCCAGTAGGTGCCGCCCGGCGCGGCGAGCGACGCCCGCGAGTTGGTCGACAGCGGATCGTGCGGCGCGATGACGTTGGCAAACAACGCGGTCAGCACGAAGAGCAGGACGAGGACTGCCCCCACGGCCCCCAGCGGATAGCGACGGGCGAGGAAGCCGGCCTGGCTCCAGAAGCCCGTTACATTGGCGCCGGCC
>CAZPOS010000357.1:0-4333 GCA_964588065.1 uncultured Reyranella sp. | reverse complement strand
CGACAAGGAGTCCGTGGCGCTGCCCATGTTCACGAGCTGCTCGCCGGGCTGGATCAACTTCGCGGAGTTCTACTATCCGCAGTTCCTGCCGAACCTCTCCACGTGCAAATCGCCGCAGCAGATGTTCGGCGCCATTGCGAAGACGTACTACGCGCAGAAGATCGGCAAGAAGCCTTCCGAGATGGTCGTCGTCTCCGTGATGCCCTGCACCGCCAAGAAGTTCGAGGCGGGGCGGCCCGAGATGAACGCCAGCGGCGTGGCGGACGTGGACTACGTGCTCACGACGCGCGAGCTGGCCAAGATGATCCAGGAGGCAGGCATCGACTTCCAGTCGCTGCCCGACGAGAAGATGGACGCCCCGCTCGGCCTCTCCTCGGGCGCGGCGGACATCTTCGCGAACACGGGCGGCGTCATGGAGGCGGCGCTGCGCACGGCCTACGAGATCGTCACCGGCCGCGCACTGCCCGTGGACAACCTGCACGTCGTCGCGGTGGCCGGGCTCGAGGGCGTCAAGGAGGCGGCGCTGACGATCGCGAGCACGAAGCCGGAGTGGGCGTTTCTCGAGGGCGTCGAGCTGAAGGTCGCCGTCGCGCACGGCCTCGCCAACGCGCGGCGGCTGCTCGAGCACATCAAGGCGAAGGGCCCGACGTACCACTTCGTCGAGGTCATGACTTGTCCGGGCGGTTGCATCGGCGGCGGCGGCCAGCCGCGCTTCACGGACGATTCGGTGCGCCTCAAGCGCATCGCGGCGATCTACGGCGAGGACGAGGGCAAGGCACTGCGCAAGTCCCACGAGAACCCGGACGTCCAGAAGCTCTACCAGGAATTCCTGGGCAAGCCGCTGGGCGAGAAGTCGCACCACCTCCTCCACACCCACTACCACCACAAGACGCAGCTCGGCGCGGAGCCCGAAGCCAGCGAGACGAAGCACCTGTAGCCGGCCCCGGCGAGGCCGGGACGGTGATTGCTACGCGCCCTGCTCCGTCGGAAAGGTCCGCTCGAGTTCTGCGACGTCCTTCTCGAGCCGCTCGCGGAACGCAGGCGACAGCGGTTCGTCCCCGCCCCCGACTTCAAGCATCTCGGCCAGCACCGTGGCCCCATCGGTGCCGGGATGGGCGGCGAGGATTTCGCGCGCCTCCGCGCACGTCTTCACGAGCCGGTCGAGGTTGTCCAGCAGCCGCTTGGCGACCGGCAGCAGGTCGGCGGGGTTCTTCAGCGCTTCGCGCACCTGGCACCAGTCCACGTAGGCGCGGTAGAGCGGTGCGCAGCGCACGAGGTCTTTCATGATCCGAGAGAACTCCGCGGCCGTGTCGCCTGCTTCCGGGACGAATCCGCCGAAGACGCCGGCTTTCGTCGGGTAGCGCTCCTGCGTCCAGTCGTCGTCGCGGTACTTGGCGCGCTGCTTCTTGTCGCGGAAGTCCGGAACCTCCATCGGCCGGCCGCCCTCCATCTCGCTGCGGACCGCCTGGATGCCGGGGAGGGTCACATCGCACGCCCCGTAGATGTCGAAGGGCCCCTTCTCGCCGGTCAGGATTTCCCGGGCGAAGTAGTAGAGCGTCCAGAAATCGCCGCCGCCGTGTCCGGTCTTCGCGGCGAGTTCGCCGAGGCCCTCCCACTTCGGGATCACGTCCAGCTTCGGGGAGCCGCCCGAGGCGCCAAGGCGCAGCTTGAGGCCCTCGCCGGCCATTTCGAACGCGCCCCGCGTGCCCCAGATGCGCCGGACGTGGCTGTCGCTGGTGCCGGCGCCCATCAGGTTGCGCACCACGCTTCCGTTGTCCATCTGGATGAGCGAGGGCGTCATGCGGCCACCGCAGGCGCCGTGCGATTGCAGATAGCCCGCGATCGCCGGCGTTGCGCGAAACGCCTCGACGGCCACGGGGCGGCGGCCGGTGATGGCCATGACCGGTCCGAGCGAATGCGTGCAGTAGTAGTGGAAGTTGAACCAGCTCCGCCAGTTGTGGACCGCGTGTCCGGGCACCACGGGCACGCCGTCGATGTACGTGTAGGCGAGACTGCGGCATTCGTGCACATACTCGTATTCCGCATAGGCGAGATCGCCGAAGAGCCCGGCGCGCCAGCGCGAGGCGAGCCACATGTTCTCGGCGGTGAACGGATAGTTTTCGGACAGATTGTAGACAAGTCCGGCGCGCTCCACCTCCTCCACGAGGCGCACGCCTTCGGCCATGGAGAAGAACGACGTCACCTCGGCCAGCACATGCTTGCCGGCCCTGAGGCACTTGATGGTGTCGGCCCCGTGCGACGGCATGTAGGTGGCCAGCAGCACCGCGTCGAAATCGCCTGCCAAGAACTCCTCTTCGTCTGCCGTCGCAGCCGCGCCGGGGCAGTGCTTGAGAAAATTGGCGCGCATGTGCTCGTTGTAGTCGCACCCCGCCACCACGTCGATGTTGAGGTGCCGGCAGGTGTCGAAGAACGACATCCCGCGGCCCAGCCCCCAGATTCCCAGCCGGATCCGCTTGTCCGTGTCGAATGCCTTCATGTCCATCGCTTTTCGCTCCGCCGTTTCGCCTCTTTCGCTGAATTCCGCCTTCACGACAGCCCATACACTACGAAATTCCCCGCGGCTTCACAAGCCCCTTTCATCGTCTCCAACCCCTTTTTGCAATCTTGCAATTTTTTCAATATTACAATAACTTCCAGGCTCGATTCACCCTCGAAACGCTCTTGAAGCGTCGTGCAATGTCTTCAACGGCCCGTGGCAGAGCCCACTCCCCACCATGATGCCAGAATGCGACATGATCTGGATGAGTTCATGAGATTGGGCTCGTCGACATCTCGGAAAATGCTAAATGAAGACATGCGCCGCCCCTGGAACCGACGTTCCAGTGAGCAGAGTCGCAGTTGATGGCCTGCGGAGCGGCTCAGATCAGGCGCAGCGGCTCTCGAGCTGTCGCTTCAGGTCGTCGAGCAGGGCCAGCAGAGACTCCTGCCCTGCAAGCGACTGGTCCGGCGGCAGCGCCTGGACGGTCTCCAGCGCGGTCCGGATGTGTCGGCCGAGGCACCGTTCAGCCGCGGCCTTCGAAGCGGCGTCCGTAATCTTGACGCAAACGCGATGACGATGGCCGTGCGTCGCGACGTCGAGCGCCGCGTTGAGCTGGTTCACGTTGCCCGCGCCCTCGAGCAGCCGCGAGAGCTTCTCGCGGCAGGTCTGGATCTGGCGCAGGAAATCCTTGCGCTTGAGCTTCATGCCCGCCTTGTGCTCCGGGTTGAGTTCGCGCGTGGCGTCCTGCGCCTCGGTGCCTGGCAGCACCCAGTCCAGCGGCAGGAACTCCGGCAGGCCGATCGCCTGGCACGTCACCTCCGCGAGCTTGCGGTACGACATCGCCGTGACGTACGCGATCTCGCGGCAGTTCTCGCGCAGCCAGCCCTTCAGGCCGGGGTTGCGCGCCACGATGTGCTTGCCGCGCCCGTAGATGGGCGAGCAGTCGACGTGCTGCGAGACGTTGAGCAGCATCGCCCCGAAGCGCAGCGCCTCGAGCGGGTCGCGGCGCTTTCGCATTCTCTGCCATTGCGCGCTCACGGCCTCGGACTTCGGGCACCTGAGCAGCTTCCAGCGCGGCGGACGGTAGTTGCGCCACGTCCGCACCGACTTCGCGACGGCGGCCGCGCCCAGCACCGCCGCCCCGACCGGCACAACGACCGGCAGGGAAGCCCCGACGGAAACCAGGGTGAGATTATCCAGTGTGCGCTGCACCTGCGGCTCAATGTAGATAGGCCCATGCCGCCTGATCTCCCGCATTTCTCCAGACCTTTTCCCCTTCACGCTCGCCTCCTTTTCCAGGCCGCCGCCCCGTTATTTCCGGATCGCCGTTCATTTTACCCCATCCCCGCTCGCGATGTCAATATTGTAATCTTGAAAAGATTTTCAAGATTACAGTACATTGGCGAACGATTCGAGACCGGCGGTCATCCCGTGACTCTTGGCGGGGTGACGAAGAGTGCGATGAAGTGTCGCGTCTCGCCGGATAAAGACCATCGTCCAGACATTTCATCCCCACTTTTCGTCGGTTGCGCTTCGTCCGGGTGCCTTCGTTGGATTGACTGCTCGGTTGATCGCAGCACAATCATCAGTGAAGGATCGATGCGTCAGCCCTGGATTCGCCCACGAGTTCCCCAAAAGGCCTTGCATGAGCGATGGGGATGAAGTATCGTTCACGCGAATGTGTTGATTCCATTCGTGAGCTTCTCCACGGAGGTTTTGCGCGATGCCGACAGACAAGAAGAAATCAGCAGGAAAAGCGTTGAAGTACCGGGCTCCGACGAGGACTGGGGAGCAGCTCAACCGCGTGGCGTTTCCGCTGGGCGGACTGGGCGC
>CAZPOS010000356.1:0-4338 GCA_964588065.1 uncultured Reyranella sp. | reverse complement strand
CTCGGCCAGGTTGGCCGGCGCCTTGTCGATCACGAACAGCGCCTGGGTGCGGCCGTTCATCTGCAGCGGGTCGCCGCCCTCGCGCTGCTGCATCTCGCCGAGGAAAGTGCCGGCCGGGCGGCAGGTCGGGGTGGCGCTCAGCCCGCCGTAATTGATCCCGGGATAGCGCAGGCAGATCTGGGTGATCTGCTGGCCGCTGGAATCGCTGGTGCTCTCGACCGTCCACTGCCCCTGGAAGATGCGCCGCTGGCCGACCATCCAGACGAGGTCCCGGCCATCCGCCGTTGAATAGTGGATCTGGGCCGGGCCGGGGCCGCGGGTCCACAACCAGGTGTGGTTGCGCATCGCCCGCGCCGCGCCGTGTGTCGTCGAATTCTCCACCGCATAGTCGATGCCGGGCATCGGCGTCGCCGGATTCGTCGGGGCGTCCGAGGGCTGGTTACAGGCAACCAGGGCGAGTGCCAGGGCAGCGGGGACGAAGGCGGAGCGAAGGGACATCAGGAGCTTTCCTCGGGAATCTACGGGGCTTGGGTCGCCCTCCTGCAGGCATACCATATGTAGAAGCGCAAGGGGGACATGCGATAAGGCGGGATTCGAGGCTGGTTTTTATGGGCCGGGTTGTCTACTAACCCCCGTTCTTTGCAAGAAGCAGCTGCCAGGAGGATTGGCCCCTATGCGTGTCTACTACGATCGTGATGCCGACGTGAACCTGATCAAGGGCAAGAAGGTCCTGATCGTCGGCTACGGCAGCCAGGGTCATGCCCACGCCATGAACCTCCGCGATTCCGGCGTGAAGGACGTGCGCATCGCGCTCAAGGCCGGCTCCGCCACGATCAAGAAGGCCGAGGGCGCCGGCTTCACCGTCATGACGCCGGCCGAGGGCGCCAAGTGGGCCGACATCGTGATGATGCTGACCCCGGACGAGCTGCAGTCGGACATCTACAACGCCGACCTCGACGCCAACATGAAGCAGGGCGCGGCCCTGGCCTTCGCGCACGGCCTCAACGTCCACTTCAACCTGCTGACGCCGCGTGCCGACCTCGACGTGTTCATGATCGCGCCGAAGGGCCCGGGCCACACCGTGCGCTCCGAATATGTGCGCGGCGGCGGCGTGCCCTGCCTCGTGGCGGTGGCGCAGAACTCCTCGGGCAACGCGCTCGAGATCGCGCTGAGCTACTCCTCGGCGGTGGGTGGCGGTCGCGCCGGCACCATCGAGACCTCGTTCAAGGAAGAGTGCGAGACCGACCTGTTCGGCGAGCAGGTCGTGCTGTGCGGCGGCCTGGTCGAGCTGATCAAGGCCGGCTACGAGACGCTGGTCGAGGCGGGCTACGCGCCGGAGATGGCGTACTTCGAGTGCCTGCACGAGGTGAAGCTGATCGTCGACCTCATCTTCGAGGGCGGCATCGCCAACATGAACTACTCGATCTCCAACACCGCCGAGTACGGCGAGTACCGTTCGGGCCCGCGCATCATCACCGCCGAAACCAAGGCCGAGATGAAGCGCGTTCTCGAAGACATCCAGTCGGGCCGCTTCGCCCGCGACTGGATGCTGGAGAACAAGGTCAACCAGGCTTCGTTCAAGGCCACGCGCAAGCGCATGTCGGAGCACCCGATCGAGGAGATCGGCGAGAAGCTCCGCGCCATGATGCCGTGGATCAAGGAGAAGGCTTTGGTGGACAAGGCGCGCAACTAGCGCGCCTTGGACGCCGGCGGGCGGCAGCGCTTGTAATCAAGCGCGAGAGCCCGCACGGTTCAGAAAAGATGAAGGCGCCGAAACCCGGCGCCTTTTTCTTGTCTGTTCTGCACCCGGCGCGCAACGAGTTGCGCGCCTTAAATCATATACCCACCACCCGACGCATCGAGCATCGCGCCGGTGATGAACGAGGCTTCGTCCGACAGCAGCCACAGCACTGCCGCCGCGATTTCGGCCGAGGTACCGACACGGCGCATCGGGATCGAGGCTTCGATGCCGGCGCGGAACGCCGGGTCGTTCAGCCGTCCTTCGGTCATCTCCGTCAGGACCATGCCCGGCCGCAGCGAGTTCACGCGGATGCCTTCGGCCGCCACCTCGCGGGCGAAGCCCTTGGTGAAGGCGTCGACGGCGCCCTTGCTCGCGGCATAGGCGGAGGAGCCGAGCCGTCCGCCCAGCGTCGCCGCCATCGACGAGATGTTGACGATCGAGCCACCCTTGCCGCCGTGCTTCGTCGACATGCGCCGGGCCGCTTCGCGGCAGCACAGCATCAGGCCGGTGACGTTGGTGGCGAACAGGTTGGCCAGCACCTCGGCATCGTATTCGTCGACCCGGCCGCGCCTGCCGTTGGTGCCGGCGCTGTTCACCAGATGGGTGATCGGCCCCAGCGTTTTCTCGGTCTCCGCGAACAGGCGGACGATGTCGGCCTCGCGCGCCATGTCGCCGGGCAGGGCGATCACCCTGCCGCCCTGGGTCTCGATGTCGGCCACCACCTTCTTCGCCTGGGTGTCGCGGGTCCGGTAGTTGATGGCGATGCGATAGCCAAGCGTCGCGGCCTGGCGGGCGGTCTCGGCGCCGATGCCCGAGGCGCCGCCGGTGATCAGGAGGGTCTTGTTCATGGGCCGATCGTATCGTGTCGAGCGGCCCGAAGCCCGCCCTAGATGATGTAGCCGCCGCCCGACGCATCGAGCATCGCGCCGGTGATGAACGAGGCCTCGTCCGACAGCAGCCACAGGATCGCCTCGGCGATCTCGTGCGCCTCGCCGATCCGCTGGATCGGAAGCGACGCGGCGACGGCAGCGAGGACGCCCGGCTCGTTGAGACGGCCCTCGGTCATCTCGGTCATCACCGGACCGGGCCGGATCGCGTTGACCCGGATCCCCTCGGCGGCGACTTCGCGCGCAAAGCCCTTCGTGAAGGCATCGACCGCGCCCTTGGTGGCGGCATAGGCGGATGCGCCGCGGCGTCCGCCGAGCGTCGCGGCCATCGACGAGACGTTCACGATGGCGCCGCCCTTGCCGCCATGCAGGCTCGACATGCGCCGCGTCGCCTCGCGGCAGCACAGCATCAGGCCGATCACGTTGACCGCGAACAGGTTGGCGATCACCGCGTGCTCGTATTCGTCGATACGGCCGCGGCTGGGGTCGATTCCGGCGCTGTTGACCAGGTGCGTGATCGGGCCCAGCGCCTTCTCGGTCTCCTCGAACAGGTGGACGATGTCGGCCTCGCGCGCCATGTCGCCGGGCAAGGCGATCGCCCGGCCGCCCTGGGCCTCGATGGCGGCGACCACGGCTTTGGCCTGGGCGTCACGGCTGCGATAGTTGATCGCGACCTTGTAGCCGCGCGCGCCGGCGCGGCGGGCGGTCTCGGCGCCGATGCCCGAGGCGCCGCCGGTGATCAGGAGGGTTTTGCTCATGGGCCGATGGTATAGTGTCGGCCAGGATTCGGGAGGAAAAATCATGAAAGCCGCCGTTCTGTTCAAGCCCAATGAGCCCCTGCAGGTCGTCGAGTGCGAACTCGATCCGCCCAAGGCGATGGAAGTGCGCGTCAAGATGAAGGCGTCGGGCGTCTGCCAGAGCGACTGGCATGTCATGAACGGCGACTGGCCGTCGCCGATGCCGATCGTGCCGGGCCACGAGGCGGCGGGCGAGATCCTCGAATGCGGCCCGGGCGTCACCACGGTGAAGCCGGGCGACCATGTCATCTTCTCGTTCCGCCCGCATTGCGGCCGCTGCCGCTACTGCACCCAGGGCCGCACGGTGCTCTGCATCGGCCGCGCCGCGGTGCCGCCGGGCTCGCTGTATGACGGCACGCTGCGGCTGAAGCACAAGGGTGCGGGCATCAACCAGATGGCCCGCATCGGCACCTTCGCCGAGGAGGTGGTGGTGCCGGAAGAGATGGTGATCCCGATCCGCAAGGACATGCCGTGGCCGCAGGCGGCGCTGGTCGGCTGCTGCGTGGCGACCGGCGTCGGCGCGGTGACGCGTCATGCCAAGGTCGAAGCCGGATCGACCGTGCTGGTGATCGGCTGCGGCGGCGTCGGCCTGAACGCGGTGCAGGGCGCCATGCTCTCGGGCGCCTCGAAGATCATCGCGGCCGACATCCTCGACAACAAGCTCGAGATGGCGAAGACCTTCGGCGCCACCCACACCGTCAACACCGCGACCGACAACGACCCGGTGAAGAAGGTGAAGGAGATCACCGGCGGGCTGGGCGTCGACTATTCCTTCGACGCGGTGTCGATCGGCGCCACGCAGGCTTTGGCCTTCGACGCGCTGGCGCCGGGCGGCCACGGCGTGGCGGTCGGCATCTCGGCGGCCACCGCGAAGGCGCAGTATTCGCCGATGATGATGGTGTTCGCCGAGAAG
>CAZPOS010000355.1:0-4393 GCA_964588065.1 uncultured Reyranella sp. | reverse complement strand
ACCTCGTCGATCCGCATCGCCTCGATCGCGCGCGCGCTCAAGCATCGCGACCGCGTCTGCGGCATGCACTATTTCAATCCCGTGCCGCTGATGAAGCTGGTCGAGGTCATCCGCGGCGCCGACACCGCGCAATGGGTGGTCGACGCCATGGTGGCGCTGGGCAAGCGCCAGACGCGCGTGCCCGTGGTGGTGGGCGACACGCCGGGCTTCCTGGTCAATCTCGGCGGCACGGCGATCGGCACCGAGGGCCTGCGCATCATGCAGGAGGGCAGGGCGACGCCGTCGCAGGTCGACGCCGTGATGCGCGACACCTGCGGCTTCCGCATGGGCCCGTTCGAGCTGATGGACCTCACCGGCATCGACGTGAACTTCCCGGCGCGCAAGATCATCTACGAGGGCTTCTTCCACGACCGGCGCATGACGCCGAGCCCCTATCACGAGAGCCTCTATGCGGCGGGCAAGCTCGGCCGCAAGACCGGCGGCGGCTGGTACGGCTATGACGAGAAGGGGGCGAAGATCGACGCCGGCGCCGACCATCCGACCTCGCACGTACCGGCCTCCAGCGTCGTGATCATGGACACGCACAACACCAAGCTGATGAGCCTGGTGAACGCGGACGGCGCGAAGATGCTGGCGGCCGACGATGGCAAGAGCCCGATCCTCGTGGCGCCGATCGGCAAGGACTGCACCACCACCGCGATCGAACTGGGCCTCGACCCCAAGCGCACCGTTGCGGTCGACCTGACCGGCGACGTGTCCAAGCGCATCACGATCATGATGGCGCCCGGCTTCGATCCGGCGATCCGCGACGCCACCGTGGCGCTGCTCGCCAAGTCCGGCACCAAGGTGACGGTGATCAAGGATTCGCCCGGCTTCATCGCCCAGCGCATGTGTTCGATGATCGCCAACCTCGGCTGCGAGATGGCGATGATCGGCATCGCTTCGGCCGCAGACGTCGACACGGCGATGACGCTCGGCCTCAACTATCCGCGCGGCCCGCTGGCGCTCGCCGACTGGCTGGGCGTCAAGGAGTGCCACGAGATCCTGCTGCAGATCCAGGCAATCACCGGCGACGACCGTTACCGCCCCAGCCAGTGGCTGCGTCGCCGCGCGATGCTGGGATTGAGTGCGACGACGGTCGAATAGGAATCGTCAGGGAACAGCACCGTGAAAGCCCCGTTGGTTCCCTGCAGCCTTTGCAGGGGAGCCCGATGAATAAGCGGAGCAAGTGGACGGCGGTTGGTTTCGCCCTGATGGTCTCGGTGGTTGGCGGGGCGGTGCACGCGCAGCAGCTCAAGAACGAGAACCTGCTCGTCGGCATGCCGCAGGGCTTCAATCTCGGCTTCAAGGACTCCAAGAACGGCATGAGCATGCAGGAGTTCATTCCGGCCGGCGAGACGGTGCAGAACTGGACGGAGATGGTCACCGTCCAGGTATTTCTCAGCCGCAAGGACCTGCAGCCGGCCCCCTTCCTCGGCGCGATGCAGCAACAATGGGCGGGCGCCTGCAAGGGCAGCAGCGCGACGCCGGTCGCGACCGGCAAGGTGAACGGCTACGACGCCGCCTCGATCCTGCTGCGCTGTCCCTTGCTCGCATCGACCGGCAAGCCGGAGACCACGATGCTGACGGCGATCAAGGGCAACGACAGCTTCTACGTCGTGCAGCGCGCCGTGCGCTCGGTCCCGACGCCCGAGCAATTTCAGACCATGAAGAAGTACATCGAGAGCGTCAGCGTCTGCGATTCGCGGCTGCCATCGCGGCCCTGCCCAACGGTCAAATAATCAGGCCAAGGTCAGGATCAGCGGCCCGCGTCGCGTCGCGACCAGCGTGTGCTCGTACTGCACGGTGGCCTCGTGTCCCGGCGGGCGCAGCGTCCAGCCATCGTCCATCTCCTCGACGTGATCCGCGCCCAGCGACAGGAACGGCTCGATCGTGAAGACCAGTCCTTCCGTGATGCGGCGGCGGTCGTGCTTCTCGTACCAGGTCGGGATTTGCGAGGGCTCGTCGTGCAGCGAGCGGCCGACGCCGTGGCTGGCCAGATTGCGCACGAGGCTGTAGCCCTTCCTCTGGGCGAAGGCCTCGATGGAGCGGCCGACCTCGTTGAGGCGGGCGCCCGGCTTCACGGCCCGGATGCCCGCCCACATGGCGCGCCGCCCATCCTCGCAGAGGCGCTCGATGCGCGGGCTGGTGGGCGGGACGGCGAAGCTCGCGCCGGTGTCGCCGAAGAAGCCGTCCAACTCGGCCGAAACGTCGATGTTGATCAGGTCGCCGGCCTTGATCGCCGTGTCGTCGGGGATGCCGTGAGCGCAGTCGGGCCCCACGGAAATGCAGGTCGCGCCCGGGAAGCCGTAGGTGAGCTCGGGGGCGGAGCGGGCGCCTTCCTTCTCCAGCAGGGCGCGGCCGAGATCGTCCAGTTCGCGGGTCGTCATGCCGGGCTCCAACGCCTCGCCCATGGCGGCGAGGGTGCGGGCCACCAGCTTGCCGACGGCGCGCAGCTTCTCCAGCTGGTCTTCATTTTCGATGGTCATGGTCACCCTCCTAACCGCCGTTGACGTTTACGTAAAGGTAAACTACCTACCTTGGGCTGGCGGACGAACCGCCGGCGGCCCACAGTCCCTTCAAGAAGACTGACCCTACCGATCGTTGGAGGACGATGCTCGTGACTGCCGCTCTGGCCGCGCATTACACGCAAGAACATCAGATGTTTCGTGAGACCTGCCGGCGCTTCTTCGAGAAGGAAGTGACCCCGTTCCACATGAAGTGGGAAGAGGAGGGGATCGTGCCGCGCGACCTGTGGCGCAAGGCGGGCGAGCAGGGCCTGCTGGGCATGACCATGCCCGAGGCCTATGGCGGCGCGGGAGCGGATTTCCTCTACAGCGCCATCATGATCGAGGAGCAGGGACGGGCGCTGGCCTCCGGTCCAGCCTTCTCGCTGCACAACGACATCGTCGTTCCCTACCTGCTGCATTACGGCACCGAAGAGCAGAAGAAGAAGTGGATTCCCAAGGCCTGCGCCGGCGAGCTGGTGACGGCCATCGCCATGACCGAACCGGGTACCGGATCGGACCTGCAGTCGGTCAAGACGACCGCCGTCATGGACGGCAACCACTGGGTGATCAACGGCGCCAAGACCTTCATCACCAACGGCCAGCTCGCCGACCTGGTGATCGTTGTCGCCAAGACCGACCCGTCGCTCGGCGCCAAGGGCACCTCGCTGATCGCCGTCGAGACCAAGACGGAAGGCTTCAAGCGCGGGCGCAATCTCGAGAAGATCGGCATGAAGGCGCAGGACACGTCGGAGCTGTTCTTCCAGGACGTGCGCGTGCCGGCCGATCACCTGCTGGGCGGGCCGGGCATGGGCTTCGTGCAGCTGATGCAGCAGCTGCCGCAGGAGCGGCTGGTGATCGCCATCCAGGCGGTGGCAGCCATCGAGGCGGCGCTGGAACATACGCTGGCCTACGTGAAGGAGCGCAAGGCGTTCGGAAAGCAGATCATCGATTTCCAGAACACGCGCTTCAAGCTGGCCGAACTCAAGACCAAGGCCCATATCGCGCGCGTCTTCGTCGACGATTGCGTGGCCAAGCATCTCAAGGGCGAACTCGACGTCGCGACCGCGGCGATGGCCAAGTACTGGACGACCGAGCTGCAGTGCGAGCTGATCGACGAATGTCTGCAGCTCCACGGCGGCTACGGCTACATGTGGGAATACCCCATCGCGCGCCTCTATGCCGACGCCCGCGTGCAGAAGATCTACGGCGGCACCAACGAGATCATGAAGGAACTCATTGGACGGACGCTCTAACGCACCGCCGTCCACATCAACGAGCTGAAGGAGAAGACCATGACCGACGCATACATCTACGACGCCGTCCGCACGCCGCGCGGCAAGGGCCGCAAGGACGGTTCGCTTCATGAAGTAACGCCGGTGCGCCTGGCCGTCACCGCGCTGCAGGCCGTGCGTGACCGCAACAATCTCGACACGCACCTGGTCGACGACATCGTGCTGGGCTGCGTCATGCCGATCGGCGAGCAGGGCGCCGACATCGCGCGCACCGCGTCGGTGATGGCGGGCTATGCCGAGACCGTCTCGGGCGTGCAGATCAACCGCTTCTGCGCGTCGGGCCTCGAAGCCACCAACATGGCGGCGGCGCAGGTCATGTCGGGCCAGAGCCAGGCCGCGATCGGCGGCGGCGTCGAGAGCATGAGCCGCGTGCCCATGGGCTCGGACGGCGGCGCCTGGGCGGTCGATCCGGCCGTGGCGATCCCGATGTACTTCGTGCCGCAGGGCGTTTCGGCCGACCTGATCGCCACCAAGTACGGCATGAGCCGCGACGACGTCGACAGCTATGCCGTCGAGTCGCAGAGGCGCGCCAAGGCGGCCTGGGACGCCGGC
>CAZPOS010000354.1:0-4417 GCA_964588065.1 uncultured Reyranella sp. | reverse complement strand
GGATGGCGCAGATCGAACAGGCGCGTGCCGACCGGGCGTGGCAGGCGGCGCGGGGCCGCGCGGCCACAAGCGCTCTCGACTGGCTGGGAGAGAATTCCGCGGCGCCTTTGATGGCGATGCCGACGGCGCTGCGCGACGGGTTGAGCCCGGAGCAGACGGAGGCGCTCCACCGGACGGCCATGAACGGCGGCCGCGTCGTCACCGATCGCGACCTTTACGACAGGCTCGACGACCAGGCGGTGCGCGACCCCGAAAGCTTTGTCGGCGTTGACCTCACGCAATACCGGCTGTCGCTCGGCAACAGCGACTACAACCGCCTGACCAAACTCCAGCAGGCTCTCGCCGAAGGCAAAACCGATCCGGCCTTCGAGCGCCACCGTCTCGGCCGCCTGTTCCTCGACGAGGGACTGCGCGCTGCCAACGTCGATCCCGACGGCGAGGAGGCCCGGACCGCACGGCAGCAACTCGACAGGCTCTTACGCTCGTTCGAGCCTGTCGAGGGCAAGCCGCCGACGGTGGCGGACATTCGCGGCCTCGTCGGCGATGTGCTGCCGCGCGCGGAAGGCGATCCGAATACCGTGCGGACGTCGGGCGGCGAGCCAGTCGAAGCGAGCGGCAATACGGAGATTGCGCCGCTGCAACAGCCAATCGACTCGTCCCGGCAGGTTGCGCCGCCAACCAAGCCGGTTCCGCGCACTCCTGAATATACGGCGAAGGGCGCGTTCGATGGGACAGAGCCCCGCGTCGTCCACAACGACGACGGCAGCGCCGAGGTCACCGCCGGCAAAATCCCCACGCCGGGTGGCCCGGCCGAGGCCACCATCCGCATCGATCGCGACCGGTCGGGCGCTTCGGCGGAGATGGTCCTGCCCGACGGGCACCGGGTGGAGAGCCGGCGGACCAACTCCGACGGCGGGATCTGGTCGCAAATCGACACGATCCGCGATCCGCAAGGCACTGTCGTCGGCACGCAAACGACAACCTTCGATGGCAGGCGCGTCACGCAGACATGGCAGCCGACCGATGGTCCGGCGCAGACGGCGAGTTGGGAAGCGGAGCCGCCGTCCGGCAACGTGCACCTGGCGAACGCCGGCGTTGGCGCCCTTGGAGGTCTCGGCTCCGCGGGATCGCTGGCGGCCGACTCGCTGACCGCTACCGCCAAGGCCATCGCCGGCGACATGCTGGCACTGGGAGCGAGAGCTCTCGGCCTGGCTGGTGCCGCAGTGACCGGAGCCGCGGCCGGAGTCGCGGCAGGCGCTGCGGTACTCCTCACACCGGCGAACAGCCAGGGCACCACGATCGACCTGGGCGACGGCGTGCGTCTGCGCCAACCGCCGGGAGGTTCCAGCGGCGTCATCGAGAAGAGCGTCCTCGGCGGTAACTTGTGGGACCGCACGCCGGTAGCGGTGCACATCCAGGATGGCGCCACGTCGGATCGCCCGCGGATATTGACGATCGACGCCACGGCGCTGGAGAGGGCGATCGGGCCGGAGGCCGCCGACCGCGTGCTGGCAGAGGCCGCGACGCGCTTCGATGTCGTGCCGATCTATTCGAGCAGTTCGCAGGATGAAGAGGATCGCCGCGGTCACAACGGTGGGCCATCGCTCGACGATTCCACCGCGACCAACTCGAATGGCCAGCCACCCGGAGGGTCCGGCTTCAAAGGACTCCTGATCGCCGTTGCTGCTTGGGTGGCCGGGAGGAAACTCCGAGTGGACAAGGACCAGTACACGGGTGCTGACGGCATCGACACGGCTGTCGGCGTCCGGCTCGATCCCCGCGTCGGCGAACCGGCGGCAGGGCGCCATTACCTGCCAGACAACGAAAGCCATCGTAAGGGATTGCGCGGAGAGTACGGGCTGGCCAACGACATCGCGCGGCATTTCCCAGACCACACCGTGATCGACTTCGGCAGGAAGGCAGGCCAGCGAGGGCCGGACGTGATCTCGGTCGATCGTAACGGCGAGATCACCTTCTGGGAATCCAAATGGCGTGGCTCGGATACCTCCGTCGGTCCTAGCAGACGGGCACATCAGACAGAAAAGTCACTTCAGGATGCCTTGAAACATACCGAATGCAGCATCAAGGCGGGGATGAAGAGCGGGCGCCTGTCGCCTGAAGCCGCGGCCAGGGCGCAGGTAAATGTGGACAAAGGTAACGTGACCATCGCCACGGTTGGCACTGGCAGTGCGCGCAACGGTGTGATTGAACAAATCGTCGGCGGCAAGCGCACCGTCATCTATCCTGAGCGGAGGCCCTGATGCCCAGAAACTTTGATCCTGAAGAAGACCGTAAATTCTATCTCGAGTTCAATCTTCCGCGCGTGATGAAGTTCGAGCCGGAAACGACGGGGCCGTTCAATCGCTCACACTATCTAGCGATGAGGTTGGGTAATCTGATTGAGGCCTACTTGCTGGGCTTACGCGATCGGGTGTTGCCGACGGCGCAGGCGCTTGTGGCCTGGATGGAAGCACAAACCGCTCCGCCAGAGGGCAAGGATACCAGCGAGTCGTTTCGCGCCTACCAGTGGTGGCACACGCTGGGCCTGTGCAAGTGGCTGATCAACGGTGATCCGGCGGTGGCCGAGTTCGGCCACGCTAGCGAAGCCGACTGGCGGCAGTGGGACAAGTTCGACCGCCTCCTGCCAAACGGGACGAAGCTGCTGATGCGGGAGGGGCTCGAGCTTGCCTTGCCGCTCAACCTCGCGGCACGGCGCCATGACGTCGGCCTGAAGCTCTGCGAGGAGGCCGGACTCACCATCAAGCCGTCGTCGGCACCAGCCATCGTGCGGGCAGAACTGATGTATGGGCAGTGGGCTTGCCGTCACCTCGCCGCCGGTGGCAAGCCCGACGCGGCCTATGTCGCTAAGGGCGAAGAAATGCTGCGCAAGGTCATGTCGGAACGCTTCATCATGAACGGCTATCATACGAAGATGGCGATGTGGCTGAAGGCGATCTACCACGACAGCGGCATCACGCGGACGCCGGAGGAGACGATCCTCAAGGCCTACGATACCATGACCGGTGTCGAGAAGCCGGCTTTCGCCAAGATCTGACGTTGGACGAGCAACTGCAGCAGCAGAGGCTGCGGCCGGCGAGCCAGGCAATGCTCCCCCGTGCCAGGACGCCCGGCCGATCGATGGGGTGACGACAAGAACGCTCTGCAGGCCCAATGGGCCGTCGAACGGAGACGAACATCGCAAGCATCGAGACGGAAGAGCTGCCTTCGGCAGCGCCGGCCGCTGAACCGTGGCCGCTCAACGACCTCGGGGACCACAATCCGCTGCGCCTCCATGTCGACGAGATGTTCGTCCGCTAATTTGCAGCCGTTCTACCACGCCGGGGCAGCCTCCGCCGGATCATTGCGGCGATGCCGCGGCCGACCGCCAGAATGGAAACCCACAGAACGCTCGACCAGGCCGCGATACTGCATGCGTTGAGTGCTACGCTCGACGGCTCTATCTCATGGAGGTTGCGATCAGCGTCAGGCCCGAGAGGCAGAGCAGGCCGAGCAGGATGTAGCGGAACTGGACATCGTTGATGCGGCCGTACAACGCCAGGCCGATGCGGGCACCGATCAGCGTCGTCGGCACGGTGATCGCCGCCCAGATCAGGAACGTCCGGTCGAGGAATCCCGCGACGCCCGCCGACAACAGGGCGAGGAACAGCACGCTCATGTTGAACGGTTGGTTGACGCCGCGCTGCTCGTCCTTGCCGAAGCCGCGCAGCTGCGCCCAGATCGCCGGCGCCGGGCCGCTGAGGCTCGCCATCCCGCCCATCACGCCACCGATCAGGCCCACCGCGGCGTCGGCCATCCGGCCACCGCCGGTGACGATGGGCGGTCGACGGACGAGGGTCATCCACGTGCTGTAGACAATCAGCAGGATGCCGACTCCTGCCTTGAGGGGGCGCGGTTCCAGATGATTGAGCAGGAGCGTGCCCAGCGGGACGCCGACGATGCCGGCCGACAGCATCGGCCACAGGCGCTGCCAGCGCACGCCGCTCCAGATGCGGGGAAGGGACTGGACGTGGCCGGCGACGCCGCACAGGGCGGTGAGGGGCGCGGCCGTGAGCGGCGACATGGCCTGCAGCCAGAAACCCAGCGCCACCAGCGCGTAGCCGGTGCCGCTCAATCCGTTGACGAAGCCGGCCGCCAGCGCCCCGGCGACGACGATCGCGATGTCGCCGGGGGGTGGCAGGGGCACGATGGGATCAGGCTCCGGCGCTGAACGCCTGGATGCCGGTCATCGCACGGCCGAGGATCAGCGCATGGACGTCGTGCGTGCCTTCGTAGGTGTTCACGGCCTCGAGGTTCATCGCGTGACGGATCACGTGATACTCGTCCGAGACGCCGTTGCCACCATGCATGTCGCGGGCGACGCGGGCGATGTCGAGGGCCTTGCCGCAGTTGTTGCGCT
>CAZPOS010000353.1:264-4445 GCA_964588065.1 uncultured Reyranella sp. | reverse complement strand
TCACCGAATTGTCGGTCGTGTAGGGCCGCTCCGACTGCGGGAAGAAGATGTCGAGATTGTAGCCCCCAACCCGGCGCAGCACGTGCGGGTACATGCGCTCGATCTCGGCACGTTCGGCGAAGGCCAGCTCCGCCACCTTGTCGGCGATGGCGCGCACGCTAGCGGGCATGTCCTCCGGCCGCGTCGAGCCGAAGCGCGCCCGCTGGCCGTTGGCCAGCAGCGCGTCGATCGAGGCGACGTTGTGCACCATGTTGCCGTAGCGGATCGAGCGCGAGCCGCAGGAATTGTTGCCGGCCATGCCGCCCAGCGTGCATTGCGCCGAGGTCGAGACGTCGACCGGATACCAGAGCCCGTGCGGCTTCAGCCAGGCGTTGAGATGGTCGAGCACGATGCCGGGCTGGACCGTCACCTGCCGCTTGGCCTTGTCGAAGCCCACCACCTCGCGCAGGTACTTCGAACAGTCGATGACCAGCGCCTCGCCGACCGTCTGGCCACACTGCGAGGTGCCGGCGCCGCGCGGCAGGATCGCCGCCTTGGCATCGCGCGCCACGTCGACCGCGAGCGCCAGGTCCGCCTCGTCGCGCGGCCCCACCACGCCCACCGGCTCGATCTGGTAGATCGATGCATCGGTCGAATAGCGCCCACGAGAGGCCCGATCGAACAGGACCTCGCCCTTCAGGCTGCGCCGCAGATTTTGTTCGAGCTTGCTCATGTCCGGTGCAATCCCCGAGTGCGGACAGTGCCCGCAGGAAGCCGAAGAGAAAGGTCCCTCACTTCGTTCGGGATGACAGCTTCGTCGTGCCGGTCGCAGTGCGCTGGTTCAGAAACCGGTGTCATCCCGAACGAAGTGAGGGACCTTTGAGCGAGGTGCGATATCGCACTCTCGTGCTCCTCAAATCGCCGGGCATCCGACCCACCTCTCCCTTCCCGCGCTTCGCGCGGGTCCCCTCCCTCTCCGCCCGCGTGAAACGCGGGCGGAGAGGGCATAAAGAGGAGCGTTGAAATCATGAGGTGGGCTTCTCCATCCTCAGTCGAGCTTGACGCCGGCCGCGTTCACGACCTTCTGCCACTTCTCGATCTCGGTCCGAATTCGCTTGGCGAATTCGGCCTGTGATTCGCCACCGGTCTGCGCGAGCTGGTCCTTCCAGATCGCCTGGACCTTCGGCGCCTTGAGCGCCTTCACGACCTCGTCGTACATGCGCTTTACGATTGGCTCCGGCGTGCCCTTGATCGCCCACAGCCCGTACCAGGTGGAGACGATCCAGGCCGGCACGCCAATTTCGGCCGCCGTCGGCATGTCGGGGAACTCCGGCACGCGCTGGTTGGTCGCGACCGCGAGGCCGCGCAACTTGCCGGCCTTGATCTGTTGCGCCGAGGTGCCCATGCCATCGAACATCATGTCGGCGTTGCCGGCCAGCAGGTCCTGCATCGCCGGCCCCGCGCCGCGATACGGCACGTGGACGATTTCGGTCTTGGTTTCGAGCTTGAACAGCTCGCCCGCGAGGTGATGCGCTGTGCCGGCGCCGGCCGACGCATAGTTCACCTTGTTTGGATTGGCCTTCACATAGGCGATGAATTCCTGCGCGGTCTTGGCCGGAATCTTGTTCGGATTGATCGAGATGACCTGCGGCACCAACGCGATCATGGTGATCGGCTCGAAGTTCTTCTCGAGGTCGTAGTCGAGGTTCTTGTAGACCGACGGGGCGATCGTGTGATGGATCGCGCCCACGAAGAAGGTCTGGCCATCGGGCTTCATCTTGGCCGCCTGCGAGGCGCCGACCGTGCCGCCTGCACCGCCCTTGTTGTCGATCAGGATCTGCACGCCGAGCTGCTCGCCGACCTGCGCCGCCAGCGGGCGCGCGAAGACGTCGGTGCCGCCGCCGGCGGGGAACGGATTGACCCAGGTGATGGGGCCGTTCGGCCAGCCCTGTTGCGCACGGGCCACGGCGGGCGCCGCCAGGGTCGCGGCGAGGCCGAGCTTCAGGGCATTGCGGCGCGAGGTCGAGAAGTTCGAAGTCATGGTTTGCCTCCCAGCAGGTTCTTTTCGTCTCGGTTTTCCATGGAATCGAGGACCGCCTGCTGCTTGGTCCGCAGGTGCCCCACGAGGAGGTCACGTAGCGCAGCGCCGTCCCGCGCGGCAAGCGCTTCGATCATGGCGCGATGTTCGGAGACGGCCTGATCCCACTTGGCCGGATTGAGATTGGATCGGAACCGGAGGGCGTGCAGCCGCGCGTTGAGCGTCCGGTAGGTCTGTTCGAGCACCGCGTTTCCGGCGATCGCATTCAGCCGGTCGTGGATCAGGCGGTTGATCCGGTAATAGGTCGGCAGGTCGCGCGCGGCATGGGCGGCTTCCATTTCGCCCTGGAGCACTCGCAGGTCGGCGATGTCGGCTTCCGTGACCCGCGCCACCGCGAGTTCGCCCGCCAGCCCCTCCAGCGCTCCCATCACCTCGAAGGCCCCGCGCACGTCGGCGGGCGACAGGGCCACCACCTGGGCGCCCCTGTTGGGCAACTGCACCAGCAGCCCGTCGGCCGCCAGCATGCGGAAGGCCTCGCGCAGGGGCGTGCGCGATACGCCCAGCCGTTCGCTGAGTTCGCGCTCGTTCAGCTTGGCGCCCGGCGGCAGATCGCCCTCGATGATGAGCGCGCGCAGCCGGTCGGCCGCCGCCTCGGGCAGCGTGGAACGCGCAATCGGTAGAGCTGAACCATCCATCTCTGGACTCACTCTGGCATATTGTATACAAAATGCAACCGCCAAGCCGAGAGGAACACCCGATGCGCCTGAACTCCCATCCCGCCGGACGTCATTTCCTGCAAATTCCCGGTCCGACCAATGTGCCGGACCGCATTCTTCGCGCGATGGATTACCCGACGATCGATCACCGCGGTCCGGAGTTCAACGCGCTTGCGAAGAAGTTCCTCCGCTCCGTCCGGCAGGTTTTCCAGACAAAACAACCGGTTATCGTCTATCCCGCATCCGGTACGGGAGCCTGGGAGGCGGCGCTCGTGAACACCCTGTCGCCCGGCGACCTGGTGCTGATGTGGGAGACCGGCCACTTCGCTTCTCTTTGGAAGAAGATGGCTGACAAGCTTGGAATCAAATCGGAACTCATGGGCGGCGACTGGCGCAGGCCGGCCGATCCCGCAGCCATCGAGAAGCGCCTGAAGGAAGACACCGACCACGCCATCAAGGCGGTCTGCATCGTCCACAACGAGACCTCGACGGGTGTGGTGAGCGACATCTCGGCCGTCCGCCGGGCCATCGACGCCGCCAAGCACCCGGCCCTGCTGCTGGTCGACACGATCTCGTCGCTCGGCTCGATCGACTATCGCCACGATGCCTGGGGCGTCGACGTGACCGTGGCGGGCTCGCAGAAGGGCCTGATGCTGCCGCCCGGCCTCTCCTTCAACGCGGTGAGCGAGAAGGCCATCGAGGCATCGAAGGCCTCAAAGATGGTCAAGGCGTTCTGGAACTGGGACGAGATGCTGGCCGCCAATGCCAACGGCTGGTTCCCCTACACGCCCGCCACCAACCTGCTGTACGGCCTGAACGAGGCCTGCGACATGCTGCTGGAGGAAGGGCTCGACGCGGTGTTCGCGCGCCATGCCCGCCATGCCGAGGCGACACGGACCGCCGTGAATGCCTGGGGCCTGGAAATCCTGTGCAGCGATCCCAAGGCCTATTCCGGTTCGCTCACCGCGATCGTCATGCCCGAGGGCCACGATGCCGACGCCTTCCGCAAAGTCGCGCTGGAGAACTTCAACATGTCGCTCGGCCAGGGCCTCACCAAGGTCGCGGGCAAGGTGTTCCGCATCGGCCATCTCGGCGACTTCAACGACCTGATGCTGATGGGCACGCTGTCCGGCGTCGAGATGGCGCTGGGCCTCGCCAAGGTGCCGCACAAGGCAGGCGGCGCCCAAGCCGCCCTTACCTATCTGCGCGACACCGCGCCGGGTGCCCGAAAGGCCTGACGGAAGCCGACGGCCGCAGCGTCACCCCGGGATCGAGAGCGGTCCCGGATCGCCGCCGACGGGGCGGCGCAGGCAGGCGACGTGATGGGCGGGCGCAACCTCGATCAGGGGCGGCGCGGTCACCTTGCACTCGGCAACGGCGTAGGGGCACCGCGTGTGGAAGTGGCAGCCGGGCGGCGGGTTCGCCGGATCGGCGACCTCGCCCTTGAG
>CAZPOS010000353.1:0-254 GCA_964588065.1 uncultured Reyranella sp. | reverse complement strand
ACGATCCGCTTCCTGTGCCGGCGGCGCTTCGGATCGGGCGCGGTCGCGGCCGACAGCAGCGCCTCCGTGTAGGGATGCAGGGGCTGGGTGAAGAGCGTGCGCTTGTCGGTCAGCTCGACGATGCGACCGAGATACATCACCGCGATGCGGTGGCTGATGTGCCGCATGACCGCGAGGTCGTGGCTGATGAAGAGATAGGCGAGCCCGTACTCCTCCTGCAGGTCGATCAACAGGTTCAGCACCTGCGCCTGCAC
>CAZPOS010000352.1:0-4461 GCA_964588065.1 uncultured Reyranella sp. | reverse complement strand
TCATCGGTGCCGCCGATATACATGCCGGGGCGCTTGCGGACGGGTTCCAGCCCTTCCAGCACCTCGATGTCACTCGCCGTGTAGGAATTTTCCTTCGGCCCCGCGGCACGCTTGCCGCCGCCAGACCGATCGAAGAGATCGCCGTTTCGTGCCATGCCTGCTTCTTGTCCATCCGCGGCCGCGCGAGGGGTCGCTGGGTGGCCGGTTGGGCATGGGTATGGTAGCAAAACCGCGTGAAAGCAACCACATCCGGTGAGGAATTGATGTCCGAAAGTCGCCGTGATCCCATCGTAAGGACCGTTCCACAGCCCGCCGACATGAACGGAAATGGCGACATTTTCGGCGGCTGGGTGCTGAGCCAGATGGACATCGCGGGCGGCTCGCTCGCGGCGCGGGTGGCGAAGGGCAGGGTGGCCACGGTGGCGATCACCGCCATGACCTTCGTCCAGCCGATCAAGGTGGGAGACATGGTGTCGATCTATGGAGAAGTCGTGAAGGTCGGCCGGACGTCGATCACCATCGGGCTTGAGACCGTGGTCCAGCGCCGCCACGAGGAAACCGACCTGCGCGTGACGCACGGGACCTTCGTCTTCGTGGCGATCGACGACGATGGCAAGCCGCGGCCCGTCCCGCACCAGGACCACGCGTGAAGCGACTGCTTGCCTCAGCGCTGGGCGCGCTGGCGCTGCTGGCGCCGGTGGCGGCGCTCGCCCATCCGCACATCGTCGTGCAGCAGGTCGTGCGCATGATCGCCAAGGACGGGAAATACACCCATGTCGAGATCGAATGGCGGTTCGATCCCTATTCGAGCGAAGTCGAGATCCCGCTGATCGACGAGGACAAGAACGGCAAGTTCTCGGCGCGGGAAACCAAGCTGCTCGCGGGCGAGATGATGCCCGAGCTCGGAAAGTACGGATATCTGAGCTGGCTCAACACAGGCGCCAAGGACTTCCGGCCGCCCAAGGCGCCGCAATTCTCCGCCCGCATCGACGATCCGGCGAGCTTCATCCCACCGGAATGGGACCGCAACGCCGGCGACAATGCCGGCATGCCGATGCCGACCAACAAGCGCGCCGATGCGCCTGGGGCGCCGCGCAAGCAGGGGCCCCGCAATCTCGTCTATGTGATGCGCTTCGCCCTGCCGCAGCCTTCCAAGCTGGTGTCGATCGCCACCTACGATCCCGAGGACTTCATCCGCATCGAGGTCGACAAAGCCTCGGTCCCGGCCGGCTGTACCCTGGGCAAGCATCCGACACACAAGGCCGAGTTCGTGCGCGGCTATCCCTTCTTCGCCGACGTGGTGACATGCCAACTTCCGTGAAATCCTCCGCGCTGCGCTCGCCCTTCCTGTGGGTGGGACTGCTCCTGCTGGTCGCCTTGGCCGGCGCGCTGGTGTTCAGCGACAGCGTGGCCGAACTGGCACGCTATTCGGCCGAATATCAACGCCGCATCAACCAGGTCCTGTCGACCTCGCTGCGCGACGTGCAGTCAGGGACGGGCTCGCTCGCGCTCTGGACGCTCGTCACCGTCTGTTTCGGCTATGGCGTCGTGCACACGCTGGGACCGGGACACGGCAAGGCCGTCGTGGTGGCCTATTTCCTCGACAGCAGCCGGCCGCGTGCCTGGATCGAAGGCATCTTCGCCGGCGGCTGGATTGCCTTCACTCATACGCTGGCCGCGCTGCTGCTGGCCGGCGCGCTGAAACTGTCGTCGACGGTCGGCCTGCTGGGCGCGATGCGCGAGGTGCGCAACGTCGAGATCGTCTCCTATACGCTGATCCTGCTGGTGGGCTTCTGGCGCCTGTGGGCGGGCATCACCGGGCGGCTGCACGAGCATCCGCATGGCGATCATGGCCACGACCACCACCATCACGGGCATGATCACCATCACGGACACGGGCACGATCACGGGCACGACCATCATCACCACGATCACGAGCCGCCACAGCGCACGATCGCCGGGTGGCTGCTGCTGACGGCGGCCGGCATCGCGCCCTGCGCCGGCGCGCTGATCATCATCCTGCTCGCGATCGCACTCGACGTGCTGTGGGCGGGCGTGGTCGGCGTCATCGCCATCGCGCTCGGCATGGCGGTCACCCTGGCGGCCATCGGCATGGCTTCGATGGTGGCGCACCGGCTGATCATCGCCGAGGGGCGCTCGCAGGAGATCGGGCGCTTCACCGCCATCGCCGCCTCGCTGATCGTGATCGCGACAGGTGGCACCCTGCTGCTGGGCTCGCTCGAACGCTTCCTGCGCTGAGGCCCGACAATGGCCGAGATCCAGGCGCCCGGCCGGTCGTCGCGGCCGCTGCTGGGTGTGCTCTTCATGTGCACGGCCTGCACCTTGTTTCCGATCATGAACGGGCTGGTGAAGCTGCTGGCGGCCACCTACGACCCGCAGGAGATCGTCTGGTTCAGGATCATCCTGCACCTCGTTCTCGTGGCCGCGGTGTTCATGCCGCGCATGGGACTGGGCCTGCTGCGCACCCGCCGCATCGGTACGCAGTTCGTCAGCTCGGTGATGATGATGCTGTCGACGCTGTTCTTCTTTTCCGCCGTGAAGTCGATTCCGGTTGCCGAGGCGATCGCCGTGACCTTCGTGGCGCCGCTTGCGGTCGTGCTGCTGGCCTGGCCCATGCTGGGCGAGCGCATCACCTTCTTCCGGATGGCCGCGGTGGTCGTGGGCTTTGCCGGCGTGCTGATCGTCATCCGCCCCGGCAGCGCGGTCTTCCAGTGGCAGTCGCTGCTGCTGTTGGGCAGCGCCGTCTGCTACGCCATGTACCAGATTCTGATCCGGCGCCTTGCCGGCATCGACGCGCCGGCCACCTCGATCTTCTATAGCGTGCTGCTCGGCGCCATCCTCATGTCGGTCTGGCTGCCTTTCCACTGGAAGACGCCGGTGAGCGGGACGGACTGGGCGCTGCTCTGTTCGCTGGGGGCGCTGGGCGCCCTGGGGCACTATTGCGTCGCCAAGGCCATGACCTACGCCTCGGCCAACTTCGTGGCGCCGTTCAACTATACGCAGATGATCGGCTCGGTCGTCGTCGGCTACCTGATGTTCGCCGAGGTGCCCGATTTCTACACCTGGCTCGGAACGGCGGTGGTCGTGGCTGCAGGCCTCATGGTCGGCCTGCAGGGGCGGAAGCAAAGGGCCTGAACGCGAAAGGCCCCTCGCTGTCGGTTAGAGGCCCAGAGGCGACAGGTCCGGCGTGCGCTTGTGGAAGTCCGTCGCGTCCTGCAGCGCCTTGCCGATCTTCAGCACCGTGCCCTCGGCGTAGGGCTTGCCCAGCAGCTGGAGGCCGATCGGCAGGCCGTTCGAGAAGCCGTTCGGCAACGACAGGCCGCACAGGCCGAGATAGTTGCCGGGGCGGGTCATCAGCGAGATGGCGGGCGAGGTCTCGTCGACCTCGGTGACGGGGATCGCGCCGGAGGCAAGCGCCGGCGTGAGCAGCGCGTCATAGGGCGCCATCCAGGCGTTGAACGCGGCGCGGCGCTCGCCCATGCGGCGCAATTCCTCGGCATAGAGCGCCGGCGCGAAGGTCTTGGCCGCCATCGCCCGGCCGCGAACGCCGGCGCCGATCGGCTGGTTCACGTCCTCGATCCAGCCGCGATGCAGCGACCACAATTCGGAGGCCGAGATCGAGCCGGCGCCGACGCCGAGATTGAAATACCATTCGGGGATCTTCACCGGCTCGACGATGGCGCCCAGTTCCTCCAGCTTCTTCGCGGAGGCCTGCCAGGCCTCGATCACGTCGGCATGGCAGGCGGGAAGGGAAGAGGCGTCGGGCAGGGCGATCCGCATGCCCTTGATCGAACCGCCTTTCGTCGAGGCGGCAAAATCCTCGAGCGGCTGGCCGAGGGTCGTGGGGTCGCGCGGATCGGGCCCGGCCAGTGCGTTGAGCATCAGGGCACAATCCTCGACCGAGCGCGCCATCGGACCGATCGAATCGAGCGTCCAGGACAGCAGCATCGTCCCATGCAGGCTGATGCGGCCGAACGTGACCTTGAGGCCGACCAGCCCGTTGAAGGCGCAGGGGATGCGGACCGAGCCGCCGGTGTCGCTGCCGATGCCGGCGGGGGTGAGGCGGGCGGCGACGGCGACCCCGGTGCCGCTCGACGAGCCGCCCGGCGTGCGATGAGTCTCGAGGTCCCACGGGTTCCACGGCGTGCCCATCAGCGGGTTGGTGCCCCAGCCGCCGAAGGCAAACTCGACCATGTGCAGCTTGCCGAGCGGGATCATGCCCGCGGCAGTCAGGCGCTCCACCGTGTTCGAGGTCTCCGTGGCGACACGCTTCTCCCACATCTTCGAGCCGCCGGTACCGATGCGGCCGGCGATGTCGCACAGGTCCTTGTACGCGACGGGGAGGCCGTGCAGCGGCGGCAATGGGAACCCCGACGCGCGCGCCGCGTCGGCGCCGTCGGCGATCGCGCGCGCTTCCTTCGCGTAGACCTCGGTGAAGGC
>CAZPOS010000351.1:0-4467 GCA_964588065.1 uncultured Reyranella sp. | reverse complement strand
TTCGTCAGCGGCAAAGCCATCGATGCCCATCTGCGCTATCTCCAGCGCGACGGTGTGACGAAGGACGGAGAAAAGGGGCAAGTCTACTCGGCCAGCCAGGATGTCGAGGATGGTCGTGCATTTGTCGAACGGGGCCGGGAAGACCGCCACCAGTTCCGCTTCATCGTGTCGGCCGAGGAGGGTGTCGAACTCTCGGATCTTCGCGCGGCCACCCGTGATCTCATGAAGCAGATGGAGGCCGACCTGGGCACTCGGCTCGACTGGATCGCGGTCGATCACCACAACACCGGCCACCCTCACACCCACATCATCGTCCGGGGGGCGACCGACGACGGCAAGACCCTCAATATCGCGGGCGACTACATCGCTCATGGCATCCGGGAGCGGGCGAGCGAAATCGTGACCCGGGAGCTTGGCCGCCAGACCGAGCAGGAAGTGTCCCGCGGCTTGGAGCGGGAGGTCGAGGCTGATCACTTCACGCGACTCGACCGCATGCTGCTCGCCGAGCAGCGCAGTTGCAACGAGTTCGCCGACCTCAGGCCGGATCGGGACGTGCTCGAAAGTCTGAGGCAGAACCGGGCGCTGCTGATCCAGCGGGCGCGCAAGCTGGAGCGTATGGGCCTGGCCGCCGAGGTTGAGCCCGGACGGTGGGCGGTATCTTCAACGGCCGAATCCGTCTTGCGGGAGTTGGGAGAGCGCGGCGACATCATCAAGACCATGCACCGGGCACTGGACCGGGAAGGATTGGCGGACACCCGCTCCGTCGCGGGCTATGTCCTTCATCGAGAGGAGATGACCGAGCCGATCGTTGGCCGGGTGCTCGACAAGGGGCTGGCTGGCGACGAGATGGGTGAGCGGGTGAGGCTCGTCGTCGACGGTGTGGACGGGCGAGTCCATCATCTCGAGATGGATCCTGCTCGAGCGGAGGATATCCAGCGGGGCATGATCGTGGCGGCGGGCTCGGATGAGGCCGGACCCCGCGCATCGGATCGCAACATCCTGGCTGTTGCCGGTAAGGACGGCATCTATCGGCCGGCCACGCATCTGGAGAAGGCTGTCGGCACCGTCGAGCGTCTGGGCGGCGATCCTGTGGCTTACGTCCGATCCCATGTCCGGCGCCTGGAGGCGCTGCGACGGGCCGGCCATGTCGAGCGGATCGACGCCGACCACTGGCGCATCCCCGCAGACCTGGCCGAGCGGGGGCAGGCCTACGACCTCGCACGGGCGGGCGCGTCCGGTCGGGTGACCGTGCTCTCGGCGACGGGGCTCGAGCAGCAGGTCCGTCATGATGGCGCGACGTGGCTCGACCGGGAACTGGCGTCTCGGCAGCGCACCATTCTGGCCGAAGACGGATTCGGCCGGGACGTGACCGCCGCGCTTGCCAGGCGCCGGCGATGGCTAGCCGACAGGGGCTATGCCACGGATGTCGGCGACGGGCGGATCCGGATTTCTCGCGACACGGTGCAGCGGCTCGAGGCTCGCGATGTCGAGCGCGTCGGCCGCGCGCTCGCCGCCGAACGGGGGCGTGAATGGCAGCCCGCCATTCCAGGGCGCCACGTTGCCGGGACGCTGGTCGGATCCACGCAGCTTTCCAGTGGACGGTTCGCCATGCTCGACGACGGGCTCGGCTTCAGTCTGGTTCCGTGGCGGCCCACGCTCGAACAGCATGTGGGTCGATTGGTTTCGGGGGTTGCCTTGCCCGGCGGCGATGTCAGCTGGTCATTGGGACGACGTCGAGGCTTGGGGCTCTAGGCAGAAGAGAGCATGACTGCTCCGGCGTTCCACCAAATTGCACGCCAAAGCCGCCGCGCGAGCGCTCCGCGCGTCGTCGGCATTGAACAGCTGGCAAGCGACAACTTGATCTTGTCGTCATGTCCGCGACCAAGATCCTGTGGGGGCAGATCACCCTAGTTTTCGCAATCGTCCTCATGGCGGTATGGGCGTCGACGCAGTGGACGGCCTGGCGGCTGGGTTATCAACCCCAGCTCGGGCCGCCTTGGTTCGAGCTCGCGCAGGTTCCGATCTACTTCCCACCGACCTTCTTCTGGTGGTGGTACGCCTTCGACGCCTATGCTCCCGCAATCTTCGTGGAGGGCGCCTGTATCGCGGCCTCGGGCGGCTTCATCTCGATCGCGGTCGCGATCGGCATGTCGGTCTGGCGCGCGCGCGAGGCGAAAAACGTGGCGACCTACGGATCGGCGCGTTGGGCGACAGCAGGTGAAGCCCGCCATGCAGGCCTGATCGGCCCGGACGGCGTGGTCCTGGGCAAGCTCGGCGCCGACTACTTGCGCCATGAAGGACCGGAGCACGTCCTTTGCTTCGCGCCGACCCGTAGCGGTAAGGGCGTTGGCCTGGTCGTGCCGACCTTGCTGACCTGGCCGGGCAGTTCGATCGTTCACGACATCAAGGGCGAGAATTGGGACCTGACCTCCGGTTTCCGGTCGCGGCATGGACGCGTGCTGCTATTCGATCCGACCAATGCGGCCTCGGCGGCCTACAATCCGCTCCTCGAGGTGCGCCGCGGAGAATGGGAAGTCCGCGACGTTCAGAACATCGCCGACGTCCTGGTTGATCCCGAAGGCGCGCTGGAGCGCCGGAACCATTGGGAGAAGACCAGTCACGCTCTTCTGGTCGGGGCCATCCTGCATGTCCTGTACGCCGGGCAGGACAAGACCCTCGCGGGGGTGGCTGCTTTCTTGTCAGACCCCAAACAGCCGATTGATACGACGCTTCGGACAATGATGACCACCGCGCACCTCGGCGAGGCGGGCGTCCATCCGGTCATAGCCTCGGCGGCCCGAGAACTGCTGAACAAGAGCGAGAACGAGCGCTCCGGTGTGCTCTCGACCGCCATGTCGTTCCTCGGGCTGTACCGGGACCCTGTAGTTGCGCAGGTAACGCGTCGCTGCGACTGGCGCATTCGCGATCTCGTCGAGAACGAACGGCCGACGACCCTCTACTTGGTCGTACCGCCCTCCGACATCAGCCGGACCAAACCGCTGGTGCGCCTCGTGCTCAACCAGATCGGCCGCCGGCTGACCGAAGAGCTCCACGCCAAGGGGCGGCGGCACAGGTTGCTGCTCATGCTCGACGAGTTTCCTGCTCTGGGGCGCCTGGATTTCTTCGAGTCGGCACTGGCTTTCATGGCCGGTTACGGATTGAAGAGCTTTCTCATCGCCCAGTCCCTCAACCAGATCGAGAAGGCCTACGGTCCCAACAACGCTATCCTCGACAACTGCCATGTCCGTGTGTGCTTCGCCACCAACGACGAGCGCACCGCCAAGCGTGTCTCGGATGCGCTCGGCACCGCGACGGAGATTCGTGATGCCAGGAACTACGCCGGCCACCGGCTCAGCCCATGGCTGGGCCATCTCATGGTTTCTCGGCAGGAGACGGCGCGGCCGTTGTTGACGCCTGGCGAGGTCATGCAGCTGCCAGCGAGCGACGAGCTGGTCCTGGTTTCCGGGTGCCCGCCGATCCGGGCCAGGAAGGCGCGGTACTACGAGGACTGGCAGCTGACAGAACGTCTGCTGCCACCGCCAGAGCCAGAACGGCTGGGCGATGCCAGCGTCACTTTGGATGACTGGAGCGCCAAGGCTGTTTCCCAGGTTTCGACGGCCGGCGGAGACGGGACGGGCGGTCTTCAGGACGGGCAGCCCGTCGACGATCCCGCAAACGGCGGCATTCGTCGGGAGCCGGAGCTTGCCGAGCATGAAGACATCGCCCCCGAGCCGATTGCGCCTCCGCCTGAGTTCGAGTTTACCGAGGATGAGGCCGACGACGACGCGGTGCGTGCCCGCCGTTTACGCGCGACGGCCCGGGGACTCGCCCGTCAGGCCGCGATGGACCCTGGCGATGGCATCAATCTGTGAGGGAGTGGATGCGCACCAAGCATACGTTTCGTCTGCCGCCCGATCTGGCGCTGAAGCTTGCCGACTATGCGTCGCGCAAACGCGTGCCGCAGGCCCATATCGTGGAAACCGCACTCGCCTCGTTCCTGTCACCGGATGCTTCCGAAAGACTGGAAGGAGCGCTCGGCCGTCGGCTGGACCGTCTCGTCCGACAGGTCGAGCGTCTGGAACGGGATGTCACGATCTCCAACGAGGCGCTGGCGCTCTTCGTGCGCTTTTGGCTGACCACTACGCCGTCTTTGCCTGACGGCGCACAGCAGGCCGCGCAAGCCAAGGGCCGCGAACGCTACGAAGGTTTCGTGGATGCTCTGGGCCGGCGCCTAGCGAAGGGACGGACGCTCTCCGATGAGATCTCGCGGGACATCGGGCCAGACGAGGGTGCGGAACGCGACTCGCCCAAGGAGCCAGTTTAGCAGTCCCGCTCATTCGCACGCCCTTCTACGCCAGAGCACTACGATCCATCGGTTGTTATTGCGCCGAGCGTGTTGGTGCTTCTTCTAATCGACCCCGTTCGATGGCCGCTGCTTGCGGCCCAGCATCCCGGGGGTGACGATGA
>CAZPOS010000350.1:0-4471 GCA_964588065.1 uncultured Reyranella sp. | reverse complement strand
CGGTCTGGCGCATCGAGCTGTTCGGCACCCAGGGCCGGTCGCCGCGGCGGGCATTGGCCGTCTCGCGTCGCACGCCAAGATCGTCCAGCCACAGCGCGTGCGCACCGTCCCGCCAGGCGTCGCGACGATCGATGACCAGGCGTGGGCCGCGGCAGCGGGCCTGTGCGTCGACGGTCGACAGGACGATATCGGCCGACCCGCAGGCTTCGGCGAGGCGTTTCTCGTCGCTCACCAGGGCGATGCGCCACGGCCCCTTGCGCCATCGGCACAGTCCCGTGCTGCAGCCCAGGCCGGCCGCCTGCTCCTCGGCACTGACCGTCCAGCGTTTCGCGCCCTCCTGCCCCTGCCGCCGTGCCCAGGCGTCGGTGACGTAACGATCCACGCGGGCCGAGGCGACATGCACCACGCCGCGCTCGTCGCGCAGGCCCAGCACACGACCGTCCTCGCTCATCAGCAGGTCCGGCGCCGGCGGTGGCCCCAGCATCAGGCCGATGGTGGCGACGGGAAGCCCTGCATAGCGCCACCTTCGCCGCCACAAGCAGAGCCACAGGCCGCCCACGGTCACCAGCCACAGGCTGGTCCCTGGCAGCGATGGCACGAGCATCGCCGCGTCGGGCCACGCAGCGACCCGGAAGGCGATCGCGTTCAGCCCGTCGACGCCCCATCCCATCGGCACCAGCGCGAAGGCTTCCAGTCCGAACGGCATCAGGAGCATGGCGAGCAGGCCCCACGGCATGATCCAGAAACCGGTGAGCGGCACGCCCAGCAGGTTGGCGACGACGCCCAGCAGCGACAGTCGGTTGAAGTGGTAGGCCGCGAAGGCGCCGGTCGCGACCGACGCGATCAGGGTCGTGACCAGGCTGGCGCCCAGTGCCGCGCCGAGCCGCCATGCCCAGCGGTGGCGGGAAATCTCGGCCCGCTCGTGCAGGCGCCGCCGCCAGTGCGCCGCCGATTCCCAGCCGGCGATCAAAGCCACCACGGCAGCGAACGACATCTGGAACGAGGCGCCGGTCAACGACTCCGGTGCGATGACGAGCACGATGACCGCCGACCAGGCGACGAGCCGCAGCGACAAAGCCGTCCGGTCGAGCAGGATGGCCAGCAGGGCGAAGGCCGCCATGGCGCAGGCGCGCTGCGCTGGCACCGGCGCACCAGCCAGCGCCGTGTAGAAGAGCGCCGCCAACAGGGCGAGCACCGCCGCCACCTTCTTGGCGTCGACCCGAAGTGCGAGAGATGGCACGAGCGCGATCCCATAGCGCACGAGGCCCATCACGAGGCCGACCACGAAGACGATGTGCAGGCCGGAGATCGACAGGATGTGGGCCAGGCCGGAATCGCGCATCGCCTGCGCCACGTCCTTGTCGACGGCGGTCTGCTCGCCGACCAGCAGCGAGGCGACGACCCCGCCCGCCGGCCCCGGCAGGACGTGAAGGATTCGGGCCGCGAGGTCCGCGCGCAAGGCATCGATGGCGCGCACGAACCCGTCGGGCCGGCCGCGTTCGACTATGACCGCGGGGCCCAGCGCATAGCCGACGGCGCCAAGCTGCTGGTACCAGGCGACCCGCTGGAAATCGAAGGCGCCCGGCGCGGCCGGACCGGCGGGCGGCGACAGGTTGGCGAGCACGAGCAGGCGATCGCCAATCACCAGCGGCGGCGCCCCGCGATTCAAGGTGACGCGCACCCTGGCCGGCATCATCTCGGGCGGCGGCACGCCGTTACCCCGCAATCGCACGGCTTCGAGCACGACCCGCACCCCCTCGGGCAGACGCTGGATGTCGGCGACCCTCCCCTCGACGTTGAGGCTGAACAGTGGCCGGGTGAGAGTCGGCGCGGCGAGGGAGGCAGTGCGCCAGGCAACCAGACCGACTCCCGCCGATGCGGCGACGGCGCCGATCGCCAGGGCTCGGGCGAAGCTGCCCGACGGCGCCAGTACGGCAAGGAGGAGCGCGACCGCCGCAAGCGCCGGCCCCACCCACAAGGCCGGTTCGCTGGGCAGTTCGTAGTAGATCGCGATGCCCAACCCCAGGGCCACGGGGAGCCACAGCATCCAACGGCCGCGCTCGGCGTCGAGCTGTTCGAGGATCCAGGCGCGCAGGTTTGACACTAACCGGACGCTCCCCTACCTACGGCGCGCTTTTCCGCCCAAATTGCGGCAAAACCCGCGCTTACCGAGCATGATACCAGGCCGATGACCGTCGTAACCCGCTTCGCTCCCTCGCCCACCGGCTACCTGCACATCGGCGGCGCCCGCACGGCCCTGTTCAACTGGCTGTTCGCCAAACACCATGGCGGCAAGTATTTGCTGCGCATCGAGGATACCGACCGGGCCCGCTCGACCGAACCGGCGATCGCTGCAATCCTGGACGGCCTGTCGTGGCTCGGCCTGCCATGGGACGGCGAGGTCACCTATCAATTCTCGCGCGCCGCCCGGCACGCCGAGGTCGCGCTGGAGATGCTGGCCAAGGGCCACGCCTATCACTGCTATGCCTCGCCGCAGGAGCTCGACGAGATGCGCGCCGCGCAGAAGGCCGAGGGCAAGCCGATGCGCTACGACGGCCGCTGGCGCGACCGCGATCCCAGCGAGGCTCCCGCCGGAGTGAAGCCGGTCGTGCGCCTGAAGGCGCCGCAGTCCGGCCAGACGGTGATCCAGGACGCGGTCCAGGGCGAGGTCACGGTCGAGAATGCCCAGCTCGACGACATGATCCTTCTGCGCGCCGACGGCACGCCGACCTACATGCTGGCCGTCGTCGTCGACGATCACGACATGGGGGTCACGCACGTGATCCGCGGCGACGATCACCTGAACAACGCCTTCCGCCAGCTGCAGATCATCCGCGCCATGGGATGGCCCGAGCCGGTCTATGCCCATATCCCGCTCATTCACGGTCCCGACGGCGCCAAGCTCAGCAAGCGCCACGGGGCGCTCGGCGTCGACGCCTATCGCGACATGGGCTTCCTGCCGGAGGCGCTGCGCAACTACCTGCTGCGCCTGGGCTGGGGCCATGGCGACGACGAAATCATCTCGACGGCGCAGGCGATCGAGTGGTTCGACCTCGACGGCGTCGGCCGCTCGCCCTCGCGCTTCGACATGGCCAAGTTGACGAACCTCAACGCCCACTACCTGCGCGAAAAGCCGGATGCCGAGCTGCTGCCGCTGGTGTTGCCGCGCCTCGAGGAGAAGCTCGGCACCGTCGATCCCGCTGGCCGCGAGCGCATCGTGCGCGGCCTCCCCGGCGTGAAGCAGCGCGCGCGCACCCTGATCGAACTTGCGGACAGTCTCGCCTTCTACGCCCGCGCCGGCGCGCCGCCGATCGCCGACGACAAGGCCCGCGCGCTGCTGACACCAGACGCCCGCGCCGTGATCGCGAAGCTCGCGCCGGCGCTGGAGCCGCAGACGAGCGACTGGAGCGAAAAGGCGCTTGAAGACGCCGTGCGCGAGTTCGCCGAGGCGAACGGGCTGAAGCTCGGCCAGGTCGCTCAGCCGCTCCGCGTCGCGCTGACCGGCTCGACCGCCTCGCCCGGTATCTTCGAAGTGCTCGCCGTGCTGGGGCCCGCCGAGAGCAAGGTTCGTTTGCTGGCGGCCGCTGCTTGAACGGGAGACAGGTAATGGATGACAAGATGCCGATGCCGGAAGCCGCTGCGAACGAAGAGCCGCGGGATTTCATTCGCGACCTGGTTCAGTCGGATCTCGCCGGCGGAAAAGTGCAGAGCATCGTCACCCGCTTTCCGCCGGAGCCGAACGGCTACCTGCATCTCGGCCACGCAAAGTCCATCTGCCTGAACTTCGGACTTGCGACTGAATATGGCGGTCGCTGTCACCTTCGCTTCGACGATACCAACCCCGTGAAGGAGGAGCAGGAGTACATCGACGCCATCAAGCGGGACGTCCATTGGCTCGGCTTCGACTGGGGCGAGCATCTGTACCACGCGTCGGACTATTTCCAGACGTTGTACGACTGGGCCGAACACCTCATTCGCGCCGGCCTCGCCTATGTCGACGACACGCCGCCCGACGAAATGCGGGCAATGCGGGGCACGCTGACCGAACCGGGCCGCGCCTCGCCAGATCGCGACCGCTCGGTAGAAACGAATCTCGGCCTGTTTCGCGACATGCGCGCCGGCAAGTTTCCCAACGGCGCCTGTGTGCTGCGCGCGAAGATCGACCTTGCGTCCGGCAACATGAACCTGCGCGACCCTGTCCTGTATCGCATCCTGCACGCGACTCACCCGCGCACCGGCACTGAGTGGTGCATCTACCCGACCTACGATTTCGCCCATGGCCAGTCCGACGCCCTGGAGCATGTCACGCACTCGCTTTGCACCCTGGAATTCGCCGACCATCGCCCTCTCTACGACTGGTTCCTCGACCACTTGCCGGTGCCGGCACGGCCGCGCCAGACCGAATTCGCCCGACTCAATCTCGGGTACACGGTCCTTTCCAAACGCCACCTGACGGATCTGGTGCGGCGCG
>CAZPOS010000349.1:0-4572 GCA_964588065.1 uncultured Reyranella sp. | reverse complement strand
GGTGAGTGGAAGCTCGAAAAAGCGCTTCTGCTGCTTCTGATGTCCATTCCGAGCTTCAAGAAGGCGCGTCAGGAAGCATTCGTCGAAGAGGAGGGCTGACGCCCTCCTCCTGACACCAGGAGGATCAGATGTCGGACTTGCCCAAGCGTGTGACCATCGACGAGGAAGGTCCTCGCGAAGGCTTCCAGTCCGAGAAGAAAGTGATCCCGGTGGCCGACAAGGTCCGCCTCATCGAGGCGCTGGCGGACACCGGGTTGAAGCGCATCGCCTGCGTTTCCTACGTCAATCCGAAGCGCGTGCCGACGATGGCCGACGCCGAGGAAGTGGCCTCCAGGATCGATCGCAGGCCCGGCGTGCAGTACAGCGCGCTGTGGCTGAACCAGCAGGGCCTCGAGCGCGCGCTTCGGGGCCCATTGCATGTCGAGGGCAGCGTGCGGGTCACCGCCTCCGACACCTTCTCGCGCCGGAACATCGGCAAGTCGGTGCCGGACGCGATGATCGAGCAGCGCCTGTCGCTCCAGACCTTCAGGGAGCGCGGCATGCCGGTCGAGTGGGGCATCATCCTCGGCGCCTTCGGCTGCAACTACGAGGGCGAGCTGTCGACCGACCTGATCCTGCAGCGGGTCCGGCTGGCGCTGGACGAGGCCGAGCGCGCCGGCTTCAGGCTGAAGGGCATCAAGCTCACCGACGCGATGGGATGGGCCACCCCCGCTTCGGTCGAGCGGCTGATCGGCGCCATCCGCTCGAAGTGGCCCGACCTCGAAATCGCCCTGCATCTCCATGACACGCGCGGCATCGGCACGGCGGCGGCCTATGCCGGGCTGCGCCTCGGCGTCACCCGGTTCGATGCCTCCGTTGGCGGCCTGGGCGGCTGCCCCTTCGCGGCAACGGAAGGCGCTGCCGGCAACGTCTGCACCGAGGATCTCGCCTTCATGTGCGAGGAAATGGGTGTGGCGACCGGACTCGACATCGAGCAGCTGATCGAGGTCGCGAAGCTGGCCGAGGAGATCGTGGGTCGCCCCCTGCCCGGCCATCTGATGCGCGGCGGCACACTGACGGCGGCACGCCGCAGGATGGCTGCTTGAGCGCGCCGGTGACGGCAGGCTCGGTCCCCGACTCGACCTATGTCGATGTCGCCGAGGTGCCATGGCAGCCGACCCGCTTCCCCGGGGTCGAGTGGAAGATCCTGATGGAGCAGAAGGAAACGGGCCTGTCGACCGCACTGATGCGCTGGGCACCGGGCGCCCGCCTGCCCGCCCACGAGCACGTCGCCATCGAACAGACTTACGTGCTCGAAGGATCGTTCGCCGACCATGCCGGCGTCTGCCGGGCCGGCGACTACGTCTGGCGTCGCGCCGGCAGCCGCCACGAGGCCTGGACCGACGAGGGTTGCCTCATGCTGGCGATCTTTCTCAAGCCCAACACATTCTTCGACTGAAGGCGCCAGGCTTCCACGTGCGGAACGGATCCGGCCGTGGAATAGAACCGCTCTCCGACCTCTGCTAATGCTCCGTCGCAGCACGGCCCGCCAGGGCCGGCGCAAGGGAGGCAGAAGCAATGTCAGGCGTTCTTGAAGGCATCCGCGTACTCGATTTCGGCCGCTACATCGCCGGTCCGTTCTGCGGCACCATGCTGGCCGATCTCGGCGCCGAGGTGATCCGGGTCGAGAAGCTGGAAGGCAGCGAGGATCGCTGGGTGACGCCGGTCGTCGAGGGCGGTGAAGGCGCCATGTTCCTCCAGATGGGCCGCAACAAGCTTGGCCTCACCCTCAACCCGATGAAGCCCGAGGGCCGCGAGATCGTGAAGAAGCTGGTGGCGGCGTCGGACGTGGTGATCGCCAACCTGCCCTACGAAGACCTGCAGAAGATGGGCATCGACTACGAGAGCCTCGCTGCCATCAACCCGCGCATCATCCTCGCCACCACCTCGACCTTCGGCTCGGAAGGCCCCTACAAGACGCGCGTCGGCTTCGACACGATCGGCCAGGCGATGTCGGGCGCCATGCACCTCTCGGGCGACGGCGAGACGCCGACCCGCATGAACGCCCCGTTCGTCGATTTCGGCACGGCGCTGCTCAACACCGTGGGCGTGCTCGCCGCCCTCATGGAGCGCAGCAAGAGCGGCAAAGGCCAGAAGGTGGAGACCGCCCTGCTCCGCACCGCCATCAACATCACCAACGGTCACCTGATCGAGCAGGCCATGCTCGATCTCAACCGCATCGCCACCCTCAATCGCGGCTTCACGGCCGGCCCCTCCGACACCTTCAAGTGCAAGGACGGTTGGATCTACGCCATGACGATCGGCCAGCCCCTGTTCGTGCGCTGGTGCCGCCTGATGGGCGACGAAAGCCTGGCCGCGGACGCGCGCTTCAAGGACGACCTCGCGCGTGGCGACAATGGCGAGGCTCTGTCCGCCATCATGCAGAAGTGGTGCGACACGCGTACAGTCGCCGAGGCGCTGGCGGCGCTCGAGGCCAACCGCATCCCCGCCGGACCGGTCTACACGCCGCAACAGACGCTCGACGACCGGCACGTCCAGGAGGCCGGGTTCTTCCATTCCATGGAGTATCCCGGCGCCAAGATGGGCGTGCCGGTGCTGCAGGAACCGGTGAAGCTCTCCCGTACGCCGCTCACGATCCGGCGCCGCGCGCCCACTCTGGGCGAGCATACCGACCAGATCCTGCAGGAGCTGGGCTACGGCGCCGGCGATATCGCGAGGCTCAGGGCCGACCGGGTCGTCTGACGGGGCTGATCCAGCGGCTCCCGAGGGCGTATAAGAGTTCCAGGAGCCGAAACATGATGCGACGTCTACTACTGGTGTTGATGACGGTGGGATGCTGCAGCTCGGCGGGAGCGCTGGCGGCACAAGACCTGCCGTATGGACAGAGCCACGTTTTCGCCGCTTTTCGGAACGGCGAACGGATCGGCACACACACCCTCACCTTCCAGCAGAACGGCGACAAGCGGATCGTCACCACCTCGATCGACTTCTCGGTGAAGGTGCTCGGCCTGACGATGTATCGCTATCTGCATCGAGGTCAGGAGGTCTGGAACGGCAACACGTTCGAATCGATCTCGACCCAGACAGACGACAACGGCACGAAGTACGCCGTGAGGGCGCGGCAGGACGCTGGTGGCGTCTCCGTCAGCCGCGATGGCGGCAGCGCGCCGAAGCTCACGGCCAACGACGTCGGCTTCCAGCAAGGAACCGCCCGCCAGGAGACTCTTCCCCCCGGAGTCATGCCGTCGACGCACTGGAACCTGAACCAGGTGAAGCAGTCGGCCATCCTGAACAGCCAGAACGGCTCGCTCGCGAGGATCCAGATCACGCCCCGCGGTCGCGAAACGATCAAGACGGCGAACGGCACGCTGGAAGCGACGCGCTATTCCTATACCGGCGATGTCGTGATGGATCAGTGGTTCGACGATCGCGGCCGCTGGGTGAAGGCCGCTTTCAAGGCTTCGGACGGGTCCACCATCGAGTACATACTGCTGGAATGACCCTGCGGGTTGTTTCGCGAGTTTTGCCGCTCTCCCGTCCGACGATAACGACCTGCTGCCATGCAGCCGATGCCTCGACGTTAGAGCATCGAGCGCTCAATCGGGCGCATAGTCTGCGTCTTTGAGATAATTCCAACATTCCTGTTGGGAGTCGAGCGCGCAGATGTCGCCGATGGCTCTCCAAAAGGCGTCGATTGTCTTGGCGTCGATACGCCTCAGATGGGCCTTGAGTTTGGAGAAGGCCATCTCGATCGGATTGAGATCGGGGCTGTAGGGCGGCAAGGAGAGGAACCAGGCTCCCCGCTGCTTGAGGATCGCCTCGGCCTTTGCGCTCTTGTGGCTGGGCAGGTTGTCGAGGATCACCACGTCGCCAGGCTGCAGGGTCGGTGCCAGCTGGGTCTCGACGTAGGTGTCGAAGATCTGGCGGTTCATGGGTTGATCGATCACCCACGGCGCGACGAGGCCATCGCAGCGCAGGCCGGCGATGAAGGTCTGCGTCGCCCAGTGTCCGAACGGCGCCCCGGCCTTCAGGCGCGTCCCGCGACGCGAGCGGCCACGCAGACGCGTCATCTTGGTGGTTGTGCCGGTTTCGTCGAGGAAGACCAGACGGTGGACCTGATCGCGCATCCTCGGCTGGCGGTGCACCTTCCACTCGTCACGGGCCTGCCGCACGTCCTCGCGCTCGGCCTCCAGCGCCAGCAGTGTTTTTTTTGAAGGACAGGCCTGCCTTCAGAAGCACTCGCGACAGCGATGCCGGATGCGCCGTAATGGCCTTCTCGGCCTGTAGCCTGGCCGCCAGTTCCGGCATCGTGATGTCCGGCTCGGCCTCGACCCAATCGAGCAGAGCCGTCAGATACGGCGCCAGCTTGCCGCCGCCGGGCGGACGGCCCTGCCGCGCCGGCTCCACAGAGCCCGTGCGCGACATTCGATCAATCAGCTTCACCGCGAAGCTCGGGCTCACATCGTAGCGACGGGCCGCTGCCCGCCGCGACCCGCCATTCGCGACCTCCGCTCGGACCCGTTCCCGAAGGTCCATCGAATAGGGCTTCCCCATGCAGCCTGGCCTCCAGTT
>CAZPOS010000348.1:1745-4606 GCA_964588065.1 uncultured Reyranella sp. | reverse complement strand
GACCCCCGACGCGAGGATATTGACATGAGTTTGGAAGGCGAACAGAATCAGCCCGCTAACGCACCGGCCCCGACGCCCGGCGATAGCGAAGGTTTCGACGCTGCTTTTCAGGAAGCCGCCGACCTGTACGATGGGAAACCCCCGGCCCCGGCTGCGGTTCCCGAACAGGATCAGGCACCTGCCGGCACCGAAGATGCCCCGTCCCCGGCCCCGGCTGCGGACCAAGAGGACGCTGCGGACGACGACGGTTCGCCCCCGGCCGACACACCCACCATCGACGACATCTGGAAGAACGCTCCGCCCGAACTGCGCGAAGCCCACGAGAAGCAACTGCGGGACATGGATCTCCGCTATCGCTCCTCACAGGGCCGAGTGTCTGCACTGGACCGGGAACTGGCACGCTACCGCAGCCAGCAACAGGGACAGCCGGCGCCGCAGCAGGAACGGCAACCCGAGGAGCAGCCGAGCGCCGAGCCCAAAGCGGACCCGTCCGCGAAGGAAAAGGCCCTCGCCGAGCTACGCGACGAATACCCCGATCTCGCAGGGCCACTGCTCGACGAGATGGCGGAAATGAGGGCGCGGCTCGAACGGCTGGATCAGGGCTACGGGGCGATCGAGCAGCAGCGGGCGACCGCGGCGGTACAGCAGCAGGAACAACGCCTGCTCGAACTGCACCCCGACTATGCCGATGCCGCTCGCGATGAAAGGTTCATGGGCTGGCTGGAAACCAAGCCGCAGGCCGTGAAGGACGCCTTTCAGCGAAACTTCCACTCCATCGTCGATGCCGAGGACGCGGCTCTCGTGATTGGCATGTTCAAGAACGAGATGGGCATTGGAGCAACCGGCCAGCAGGCCAGCCCCCAGCCCAGCGCACAGCAGCCCGCCCCCTCACAGCGCCGGCAGCGCCAGCTTAACTCTGGCCGCGACGCAGGAGGAAACGGGCCAGCAGCGGCAGCAGGCGTCCCCAACGACTTCGAGGCGGCCTTCAACCACGCCGCCAACTTGTACTCGCAGGCAGGGTAGGCGCGCTTCGAGTGGCCCCCTGCGAATAGGGGGTCACTCCAATGGCTGTCACCGTTTCCAGCGATATTTCGCAGCGCACGCAGGGCTATGCCGCTGCGCAGTTTCTCGCCCATGTCGAACCTGTCCAGGTTCTCGCCCGCTTCGGCCAGATGCGCGCCATCCCGAAGAACAAGGGCACGCTCGTCAAGTTCCGCCGTGCGGTGCCGTATCCGGCCCTGACCGCGCCGCTGCAGGAAGGCGTTACCCCGTCCGTCAGCGGCACCACGTTCGAGGACGTGTCGGTGTCGCTGCTCCAGTGGGGCGACGTGCACGGCCTTACCGACGTCATCGAGGACACGCACGAAGATCCCGTGCTGCAGGAGATGATGAAGCTGTCGGGCGAGCAGTGCGCCGCGACCGCCGAGCAGGTCATCTACAACATCGTCAAGGGCGGCACGTCGGTCTACTACGCCAACGGCGCCTCGCGTGCCGCGGTCAACACCGCGATCACGCTCAACAAGCAGCGTGCGGTTGTCCGCGCCCTGCAGTCGGCCAAGGCGAAGAAGATCACCACGGTCATCGCGCCGTCGGTCAACATCGGCACCAAGCCGGTGGAAGCCGCCTACGTCGCTGTCGGTCACACCGATCTGGAACCGGACGTGCGCTCGCTCGCCGGCTTCACCCCGGTTGCGGCCTACGGCCAGATGAAGCCGATCTGCCCCGAGGAAATCGGGATGGTCGAGAACGTCCGCTACATTCTCTCGGCCGATCTCGCGCCGTGGCAGAACGCGGGCGGCACGCCGGGCAGCAACGTGCTGTCGACCGGTGGCAGCGCGGCCGACGTCTACCCGCTCCTGTTCTTCGGCCAGGACGCGTTCGGCCTGACGCCGCTCAAGAACCAGAAGCTCGCAGACGGCAACAACATCGCCTGCGTCCCGACCGTCATCAACCCCGGCAAGGCCGACAAGAGCGATCCCCTCGGCCAGCGCGGTTACGTCGGCTGGAAAGCCTGGTTCAACGCCGTGCGTCTCAACGAGACGTGGATGGCCCGCCTGGAGGTCGCCGCGAGCGCCCTCTGATCGTGACACGGGCGGGGTGATCGTGCCCCGCCCGCTTCGCCCATGACGGCCGGAGCAACCGGACCCGAGGCAGGACAAGGAACAGGACAATGGCAGCAGAAATTCGCACCGGCAGCTATGTCGGCACCGCCGCGGCAATCAACGTGCAGCTTGGCTGGACGCCCGACTACGTCAAGGTCTGGAACGAAACCGACGGCGACGAAATCTACGAATGGTTCAGCGGCATGACCGCGGGCCATGCGCTCAAGTCGACCAACAACGCCTCGACGCAGTTCAGCAAGATCACGTCGAACGGTGTCAGCGCCTATAGCCCGACCGACTACTCGGCCAAGAAGGGCTTCACGGTCGGCACCGCGATCTCGGAGAGCGGCAAGACCTTCCGCTACTTCGCGTCGCGCAACGGCGACTACTGATCGTCACGCAGGCGGCAGGGCTTCGCGCTCTGCCGCCTCACCCCTTCCCCCCTACGCATTTCATCCCCCCGTCAGAACAGGAGCCTCCCCATGTCCGAGTTCGAGAACATCACCGTCACCATTCGCCCCGCGCACGAGGGCGACATGCTTGCCAAGCCGCCGTTGATCGTTAACGGCGACAGGTACGAATACGCTTTCGGCAAGCCGATCGAGCTTCCCGAGAACGTGGTCATCGTGGCCGAGGGTAGCGACGCGCTGCGCGTCGAGCGCCACGATACCGGATCGCCGGCCGTCGCGGACGGGAACGGTGACGGCGACGCCGCCACTTCGGGGGGAGAAGGCGGCGTCGCCGATTCGGGCGAGATCA
>CAZPOS010000348.1:0-1735 GCA_964588065.1 uncultured Reyranella sp. | reverse complement strand
AAGCCCAAGGCCGACCCCATCGTCAGCAACGCGGCGCACGAGCCGGGCGAAGGCGACCCGGCCGAGGCGAAGTCCGATCACGACCCGCTCGACCACGACAATGACGGCCACAAGGGCGGCTCGCTGCCCGACGATCCCCCGGCCCTGTCGGGCATGAAGCGCGACGAACTCGAAGCCCAGGCCAAGGCCGAGGGCGTCGATCTCGAGGCGATCAAGGGCACCGGCAAGGACGGCGCGGTCATCGTCGCCGACATTCGCAACGCCATCGAGGCGAAGCGCGCCGCCTGATCGCGCGCACCCCCGCACTCTCACGAGGACATAGACCATGACCACCCCCACGAACCGCATCCCGATCGAGGAAGCCGACCTGCCGACGCTCAAGCATTTCGCCGAGACGTTGCTGGGCATCGACGTCAAGGACGGCACCAACCTTTCGCAGCTTCGCGCCAAGATCGGCAAGGCCGCGCCCGAGTTGAAGGACGTGCCGCCGATCCCCGCGCCGCCCGCGCCAGTCGTGCAGCAGGCCGCGCCCGCCGAGGAGCAGGCCCCCGCGATCGTGCCCGCACGTATCGACCCGCCCGCGACGGCCGCCAAGCTCAAGATGATGCACCAGGCCAACGACCCGCGCTGCGAGGTCAAGATCGCCAAGTCAGCCGAGAAGCATCGCTCCAAGGACGTCACCCTGTCGATCAACGGCGTCACCTGCCGCCTGCAGCGCGGCGTGTGGATCGACGTGCCCTATCGCATCTACGAATGCCTGAACAACGCCGTCGAGCGCGTGCAGGTGCCGGGCGACGAGATCAACCCGATGACCGGCGAGCCGTACTACGTGTGGGAGCAGGTCCACTCCTACCCGTTCGAGGCGCGCAAGCTGCCCGACGATGACGCGCTGAAAGCCTGGCACGATGCCGTCGACGACGGGTTCCAGCAGCCCGCCGCCACGGCGCAGGCCGCGTAAGGGAGCGCAGGCGCGTGGCGACCTTCCTCGAACTGGTGAACAGGGTGGCGTCCGAGAGCGGCACCGTCGGCACCACTTTGGCGACGGTCGCCAACGCGTCTGGCCGCATGTCGAAGATCGTCACCTGGACGGCGACGGCATGGGCCGAGATCCAGAAGTCACGCGCCGACTGGACGTTCCGCCACAAGCGGTTCGAGGCGCCCCTGTCCGTGGGCGTCACCACCTATGCGCCGATCGCGCTCGGCATCAGCGACTTCGGGGGATGGCTGCGCGCGCAACCCGATCTCGACCCGTTCAGCCTCTACGAAACGGCGCTCGGCCGCGCTGACGAGCAAGCCATCCGGCTCGGCTCCTACCACGATTGGGTGCGCACCCATGACCGCGGCGTGCCGCAGGAGCAGCGCCCGACGATGGTGGCCGTCTCGCCCGCGCGCGAGCTGGTCTTCGGCGGCATACCCGACAAGGCGTACACGCTGCGCGGCTTCTACAAGCGCGCGGTGCAGATCCTCGCGGCCGATGCCGACGAGCCGTACATCGACGAGGAATATCACGAGGCGATCGTCTGGCGCGCGCTGATTTTGCTCGGCGAGTTCGACGAGGCGGGTTTCTCGCTGTCGGCAGCGGCCGAGAAGTACCGCCAGTACCATTCGCGCCTGATGGCCGAATATCTACCGCAGGTGACGACGTGAGAGATCGCGACGTCGATACCTTCGCGTTCGGCGGCGGGCTCGACACCAACTCGGCGGCCCTGGCCGTCCCCAATGGCGCGCTGATCGC
>CAZPOS010000347.1:0-4613 GCA_964588065.1 uncultured Reyranella sp. | reverse complement strand
GGATCGACGGCAAGCGGGCCGAGGGCAAGGACCGGGTCGAACCCGGCCAGTCGATCCGCCTGCCGCCCGGCGTGACCAACTCGCCGCCGCCCAAGCCCCGGGCCGTCCAAGCGTCGACCGTCTCGGATCGCGACGCCGCCGAGATCCAGCGCATGGTGATCCATCGCGACGAGCACGTGATCGTGCTCAACAAGCCGCCGGGGCTCGCCGTCCAGGGCGGCAGCGGCACGGAAAAGCACATCGACGGCATGCTGGATGCGCTGCGCTTCGGCTTCGAGCAGCGGCCGCGTCTCGTGCACCGGCTCGACAAGGATACGAGCGGGCTGCTGCTGATCGCGCGCACCGGACAGGCCGCCAAGCGCCTCGCGGAATCGTTCCGGGATCGCGAGACCGAGAAACTCTACTGGGCGATCGTCGTGGGCGTGCCGCCGAAGAAGGAGGGTACGATCGACCTGCCGCTCGCCAAGCGCCCCGGGGCGCGCGACCGCGAGCTGATGCAGGTCGACGAGGAGAACGGCCAGAAGGCGCTGACGCACTTCCGCGAGATCGACCGCGCCGGCCGCCGTGCGGCCCTGCTGGCGCTATGGCCGCGGACCGGCCGCACCCATCAGCTGCGCGTGCATTGTGCCGAGATGGGCTGTCCCATCCTGGGCGATCGCAAGTATGGCGGCGAGGAAGCCCTGCTGGCGGCGGTTGCCGATTCGCGCCGGCTGCATCTCCATGCCCGGCGGCTGTCGCTGCCTCACCCGTCAGGCAAGGGCGAGCTGACGGCCGTGGCCGAGCTGCCTCCTCACTTCCGCCGCACCGTCGAGGCATTTGGCTTCTCGACGGACGGTGTTTGAGCGGGAAAGCGATCGCGATGCGGATACCCTGGAAGCGCGTGGCGGTGGTCACGGCGGTGGCGGTGCCGATCGCTGCCGTCGTCGGCGTCGTCTGGGCCGCGACCAGGGACCTGTCGCGCTATCAGGCGCGCATGACCGAGCAGGTGCGCAAGGTCACGGGCCGTGAGCTGGCCGCCCGGGTGCCGCTTTCGGTGAAGCTCGGGAGCGAGCCCGCAATGGTCGCCGAGGGTGTCACTCTTTCCAATGCGGCGTGGGGATCGCGGCCCGACCTGGCGCGCGTCCGTCGCATGACCTTGTTCCTCGATCCGATCTCGCTGCTGCTGGGCGAGGTCAAGATCGGGCGGATCCTGCTCGAGGGCGCGGACATCTCGGTCGAACGCAATGACGTGGGCGACAGCAACCTCGAGATGCTGCCGCCGCCCGACGGATCCGGGCCGCATCCCGGCGAGAACCGCTCGCTGCGGCTGCGCACCGCGGCGGCCTTCCCGTGGATCGGCACCGTCGAGGTTCGCGATTCCGTGCTGACCGTCTCGGAAGGCGCGGGCCGCCCGCCAGTCGTGCTCGAGATTCCCAGCGCCACCTTCAAGGCAGGCGCGCCGAACCAGACCCTGCAGGTCGACGGCCGTTTCGGTGTGGCACAGGGCGTGCCGATGGAGCTGACGGGCACCGCCGGATCGTTCAACGGCTGGATGGCCGGGCTTCCGGGCAATCTCGATCTGCAGGGCGGCTTCGGCGACGGCAAGATCTCGATCAAGGGCAGCATCAACCCCAAGGGCACGTCGCTGCAGATCAATTCGGAGGGCGCCGACGTCTCGGTGCTGGGGCCCTACATCCGGTTGCCGGTGCCGGTGGGCGGCCCCTATGCGATGAACGCCAAGGCCTCGACCCAGCGCAACGGCTTCAAGGTCGAGGTGACCTCGCTGAAAGTCGGCTCCAGCGAGGCGGCCGGCGAGGCGTTGTTCCGGGTCGATCGCAAGGGCACGCCGACGGTCATCGTGAATGCCGACGTGACGCGCCTCGACGTTTCGGAACTCAAGGCGCCGCCCGCCCTCGCCGCGCCCGCCGCACCCGCCCCGGTGTCTGCGCCACCGCCGCGGCTCATCCCGACCCTGCCGTTTTCCGCGAGCTGGCTCGGCCGTTCCAGCCTGTCGGTGACCGTCAGGCTGGGCGAGGTGGTGGGGCTGGGCGCCAAGATGCAGAACGCCTCGGTGACGCTCGTCTCCGGCGAAACGCGCTTCACCTTCCGTGCGGCCGCGACCGTCGGCGGCGGCTCGGCCGGTGTCGATCTGGTCTACGACCCGGCCGGACGCATGGGACAGACCACGCTGACCGCGACCGCCAACCGCGTCTCGCTCGGCGAGCTGTCCAGCTTGCTCGGGCTCGACTTCGGCTTGCGCGACGGCGTCGCCGACGTCGACCTGCGCCTGCGCGGCGGCGGGCGCACGACGCGCGATGCGCTGAACTCGGCCAACGGCGCGATCGACATCGCCATGGGCAAGGGGACGTGGCCGCCCAGCCAGCTCGCCAACTGGCCGCCGGAGACCCTGCGGCTGCTGGGCGGCAGCGATGCCGGCGTGCCGTTCAACTGCATCGCCGGCCGGTTCGAAGTGAGCGGCGGCGTCGCCAATCTCAGGCGCCTGGTGGTCGACACGCCGCGCGGCGTCCTGGTCGGCGGCGGCTATCTGCATCTGCGCACCGACAACTGGGAATTCATGCTCGCGCCCGAGGCGCGCGACCATCAGAACGCGCCGCTGGCCGTGCCGATGCGGATCAAGGGCGGGCCGGGCAAGGCCACGGCGAGCGCGGTCGATCCCAACCTCTCCAAGCTGCTGGTGGGCGGCGGCCCGATCCCGAGCCTGGTCGCACAGGTGACCCAGGCCGGCCGGCAGGCCGGCGCCAATGCCTGCGCCGTGCTGGCGCCGCGCGTCGAAGCCCTGCGACCGGGCCTGCGGGCACAGTTGCCGGCGCCCACGTCCGACGTCCGTCAGCGGGCGTCGCGACCGCAGGGGCAGACGCCCGCCCCGCAGCGCAGCCAGGGCCGGCCGTGACGGAAGGGACGCCTCCCGAGGTCTCGATCCCCGTCAGTCGCTCGAAGGTCGGCTTTCTCGCAGTCGGAAGTCTGGCGATGGCCGTGGCGGGAGGCTGGATGCTGTTGTCGGCACCCGGAACGAACTCGTTCCACCGGTCCGTCCTCGGATTTGGTGTCTTCTTCTTTCTGTTCCTGGCCTTCGCACACCTGCGAACGCTGCGGGCGAAAGAGCCGGGGATGGTGATCGATCGCCGGGGCTTCATCTTTCGACCGACAGGCCTCGCCTTTGGTCGGGTCGATTGGGCGGACGTCAGCGAAATCCGGGAGGGCCTGGGGAGGGGCGGAGCGTTTCTCTCGATCAGGCTGAACGATCCTCAAAAGTACATCGCGCGCGGTAACGGCCTGCAGCGGCTCGCGAAGTCCATCAACTGGCGCCTCGCCGGAAGTCCGGTCACCTTCACCAGCGGCTCGCTGCAGGCGGACCCGGCGACCCTTCTTCAGGTGATCCGGATCTACTTTTCGGAGGCGAAACGGGCCGAAGCGGGGGCCTTGTCGTCCTCCCCACCTCCCATGTAAGCCCTCGCGCGGGTCGTCGCCTCTGATGCGGCAGTTTCGTATCGTGGACGCCTGATGCTGTTCGGGAGCTGAATGAAGCGGTTCTACAAGGAGACGGGCGTCGACGCGGGCGAGGGCGGATTTCGCGTCCTGCTCGACGGCAAGCCCATGCGTACGCCGGCCAAGGCGGTTTTGGTCGTGCCGACGCGGGCGCTCGCCGAGGCGATCGCGGACGAATGGGCCGCCGTTCCCGAGAAGGCCGAGATCAACGCCGCCCATCTGCCGCTCACGCGCCTCGCCGCGACCGGCATCGACCGGGTCGTCTCGCGGCGCGACGAGGTGATTGCCGATACTTCCAAATATGCGGCCTCCGATCTGCTCTGCTATCGCGCTGCTGGGCCGGACAGCCTGGTCGGCCTGCAGTGCGAGCGCTGGAACCCGCTGCTCGCCTGGGCGGCGGAGCGTCACGGCGCCCGCCTGACGACGGCGGAAGGCATCGGCTTCGTCGAACAGGCGGCGGAGGCGAAGGCGCGGCTCCACGAGGCGGTCGCGGCACACGGCGATCTCGCCCTGTCGGCGCTCTACAACCTCACCCACACCGCGGGTTCTGTCGTGATCGCGCTGGCGGTGTCGGACGGGCGGCTGGACGCGGCGGCGGCCTTCACGGCCGCCCAGACCGACGAGCTTTACCAGGTCGATCGCTGGGGCGACGATCCGATCGCGGAAAAGCAGCGCGAGGGCGTGCGCCGGGACATCGAGGCGGCGGCGCGCTTTCTTTCACTTCTGGAGAACGCGCGTCTGCGCGGTTGAGAGGGATCATGGGAGCGGGCACCAGGCTGCGGAAGGTGATGGCCGAGAAGGGTCTCGTCGAGGCGATGGCGGGGCACAGCCCGCTCTCGGCGATGCTCGCGGCCGAGGCGGGCTTCGACGCGATCTGGGCCTCGGGTTTCGAACTCTCCGCGCTGTACGGCGTGCCGGACGTCAGCATCGTGTCGATGACCCAGCATCTCGACATGACGCGGGCCATGGCCGACCGGTCGGGCCTGCCGGTCGTTGCCGACATCGACACCGGCTTCGGCAACGCCATCAACGTCCTCTATGCGGTGGAGCAGTACGAGCGGGCCGGCGTCGGTGCGATCGTGATGGAGGACAAGAGTTTCCCCAAGGTCACCAGCCTGATCGCCGGC
>CAZPOS010000346.1:0-4615 GCA_964588065.1 uncultured Reyranella sp. | reverse complement strand
AGATTGGACTCCGCCTTGGCGAGATCGGCCTCGCTCAGCCGGCCCTTGGCGACCAGACCCTTCAACGTGTCGAGGATCGCCGCCCTGGCCTTTGCCGCACCACCGGGGGCCGCGTCGAACATGATCGCCTTGATGCCGCCCTGCGCGGTGACCTGGGCAATGCCGCGGCCCATGGCGCCGGTTCCCACGACGCCGACGGTGAGATCGGGGCGGTTGATGTCGAGAGTCATACGTCTGTCCTTCTTGCCTTTGGAGCGCGCCACTCCAGTGGCGCATCTTCCTTCACTCATGAGCGCCACTGGAGTGGCGCGCTCCTATGATTTGTTTGAGAACCCGGCCGTCTTCAGCCCGTCCTTGATTTCATCCAGCACCACCGGATCCTCGATCGTGGCCGGCAGCGTCCATGGCTGGCTGTCGGCCATCTTTTGCATCGTGCCGCGCAGGATCTTGCCGGAGCGCGTCTTCGGCAGCCGTTGCACGACCAGCGCGCTCTTGAAGAAGGCGACGGGACCGATGCGGTCCCGCACCATCTGCACGACCTCGGCGGTGATCTCCTGCGGCGGCCGGTTGACGCCGGCCTTCAGCACCAGGAAGCCGAGCGGCACCTGGCCCTTCAGATCGTCGGCGATGCCGATCACCGCGCATTCGGCCACGTCGGCATGCGCGCCCAGCACCTCCTCGATCTGGCCGGTCGAAAGGCGATGGCCCGCGACGTTGATCACGTCGTCGACGCGCGTCATCACCGAGACGTAGCCGTCCGGGTCGATGAAGCCCGCATCGCCAGTCTTGTAGTAGCCGGGGAACTCGCTCATGTAGCTCTGCCTGTAACGCTCGTCGGCGTTCCACAAGGTCGGGAAGGTGCCCGGCGGCAGCGGCAGCTTGCCGGCCAACGCACCGACCTCACCCGGCTTCATCGCATGGCCGTTCTCGTCCAGCACGTCGAGCTGCCAGCCCGGCGACGGCACCGAGGTCGAGCCGAGCTTCACCGGCATCGGGTCGAGGCCCTGGAAGTTGCCGCAGATCGCCCAGCCGGTTTCGGTCTGCCACCAGTGATCGACCACCGGCACGCCTAAAAGCTTCTGCGCCCATTCGACGGTCGGGGGATCGCCGCGTTCACCCGCGAGGAACAGGGTGCGGAAGTGCGAGAGATCGTAGTTCTTCAGCAGTTTGCCGTCCGGGTCCTCGCGCTTGATCGCGCGGAACGCGGTCGGCGCGGTGAACAGCGCCATCGCCTTGTGCTCGGAGATCACCCGCCAGAAGGCGCCGGCGTCGGGCGTGCCGACCGGCTTGCCCTCGTAGAGGATGGACGTCGCACCATGGATCAGCGGCCCGTAGACGATGTAGCTGTGGCCCACCACCCAGCCCACGTCGGAGGCGCACCAGTAGACCTCGCCGGGCTGCACGCCGTAGAGGTTCTTCATCGACCAGGCGAGCGCCACGCAGTAGCCGCCGGTGTCGCGCACGACGCCCTTGGGCTGGCCGGTCGTACCCGACGTGTAGAGGATGTAGAGCGGATCGGTGGCCTTGACCGGCACGCAGGCCGCGGGCTGCGCCTTGGCGATCGCCTCGTTCCAGTCGAGGTCGCGCCCCGGCACCATCGTCGCCGCGCATTGCGGGCGCTGCAGCAGGATGACCCGCGGCACCTTGTGCTTCGCCTGCTCGATCGCCTGGTCGACCAGCGGCTTGTACTGCACGATGCGCGACGGCTCGATGCCGCACGAGGCGGTGAGGATCAGCTTGGGCTCGCAATCGTCGATGCGGCTCGACAGTTCCTTGGCCGCGAAGCCGCCGAACACCACCGAATGGATGGCGCCCAGCCGCGCGCAGGCGAGCATCGCCATCACCGCTTCGGGGATCATCGGCATGTAGAGGATGACGCGATCGCCCTTGCCGACGCCCTCAGCCGCGATCATCCCGGCGATGCGCGCCACCTGGTCGCGCAGCTCGCGATAGGTGAAGGTCTTCTTGGTGTCGGTGAGTGGCGAATCGTAGATCAGCGCCGCTTGCTCCGCGCGGCCACCCTCCACGTGCCGGTCGAGCGCGTTGTGGCAGGCGTTGAGTTCGCCGCCCTCGAACCAACGATAGAAAGGCGGGTTCGTCCCGTCGAGCACCTTGTCCCAGCGCTTCGTCCAGTCGATCGCCGCCGCCTGCTCCGCCCAGAATCCCTCGGGATCCTGGAGCGACCGCGCATGCAGCGCACGATATGTGTCGCCAACAGCCATGACCGGCATCCTCTGCGTTTCCGCCCTTGGCTTAGCCCCGCCCCCGGTCCGTCGCAATGTGGTTATGTGAAGCCGACTCGCAGGGGGCTCAGGCGAAGACGTCGGAAACGAAGCGTCCGTGCTCGTGTTCGACGGTCTCGGCCCATTTCTGGGCGTCGGCCTCGCTGGCGCCCGAGGCCTCGCGATAGATTCGCATCAGCGTCTCGCGCACGGCCGGCGCCATGTACTGGCCGTCGCCGCAGACGAAGACGCTGCCGCCCCTCCGGAACAGTTCCACGATGCGGGCACGCTCTTCCCATACGCGATGCTGGACGAACGAGACCTCGGCCCGCGGCTGCAGCGAGAAGGCCGGCAGCACCGTGACGACGCCCGCCGCCTCCCAGCGCGCGAGCTCGTCGCGATAGAGATAGTCGACGTCGGCATGGTTGGTGCCGAAGAACAGCAAGGCCGGTCCGACGTCCTGGCCGCCCGCCTTCTGCGTGGCCCGCTCCTGCAGGAAGCCGTGGAACGGCGCGATGCCGGAGCCGGCACAGATCAGGATGATCGGCGTCCGGGGATCGGCCGGCGGATGGAAGCGCGCGTTCGACGGCCGGACCGCCAGCGAGATGCGGTCGCCGGGTTGCAGATTCGCCAGATAGGACGAGGCGACGCCGCGGAAGGTGCCGTTGCCCGAGTAGGCTGGTGCGTCGACGACGGCGACGGTCAGCGTGACGTGATCGGGCTTCCACAGCGGCGACGAGGAGATCGAATACTGCCGCGCCCGCATCGGCGGCAGCATGTCGAGATAGGCGCTGAAGGCCAGAGCACAGGACTGGAAACGGTCGAGCAGGTCGAGCACGCTGCAGCGCGGCTTGAGTACCGTATCGGCATAAGCCTCGCCCGCCATGGCTTCCAGCTCCGCCTGCTCGGGCGGACAGGGCGTCGCCGCGGCCAGCGCGGCCACCTGGGCGCGCGTCGCGGGTTGGGCCAGTTCGACGTAGTTCGACAGCAGCTCGCCGCAACTGACCGGCCGGCCGACCGGCAGGCTGGCCGCGCCGTCGCGGCGCAGCACCACGAGCGTGTCGCGCGCCAGGCCGAAGCGGCGCAGCACGCGATCGACCAGCTCCTGCGGATTGGTCGCCAGGACGGCCAAGTAGTCCCCGGCCCGATACGTCATCCCGGCGGGCAGCGAGAATTCGAGGTGCCGCTTGGAGCGCGCATTGGGTGCGCTCATGTCGACCAGCTCGCGGTTCTCGACCACGGTGCCGCGCTGGAGGTCGCCCAGCCGCAGCGCGCCTTCGCGACCGTCCTTGACGAACTCGACCTGCAGGCCGGCCGTCGCCGGAGCGGCGGTGGCGTCCTTGCCCAGTGCCTCGCGCAGGCGCGGCAGGAAGCCCGCCCACCATTCGTCGAAGGCGCCGAAGAAGTCGCCGCCCGAGTCGGTCTCGCCGCGCTCGGCGAGCCGCGTGGCGCCGGCCCTGGCGAGAGCGGAGTCGACCCGCTTGGGAATCGCCTGGTAGGTGCGCGCCCATTGCCGGTTGCCGCAGCCGAACACGGCGAAGCGCGCGCCCGCGAGCGCGCCCTCCTGTAGCGATTCGACATAGGACACGAACTGGCGGGCATTGTCGGGCGGCTGGCCTTCGTAGGAGGCCGTGACCACGACGATCGCGCCGTCGCGCGGCAGGTTGCCGGCATGGTCGTCCATCGCCGCCACGGTCGGCGCGAAGCCGTTGGCCGGCGCCTCGTCGGCAATGCGGTTGGCGAAGGCCTCCGACGAGCCGGTATTGCTGCCGTAGAGAATGAGCAGCGGCGTCGCGGCCGCGTCCGAGGCCGGCTGTCGCGCCGGCTGCAGCGTCAGGGGCCTCTGCGGTGTCGACGGCACCGCGCTGCGCCGCAACGAGGTCGCTCCGGTGCGGCGCGACCGGGCGCGGATGCGCAGCCCTTCCGGCTTGAGCGTCAGCGTCTCGTGGATCTTCAGTGTGTAGGACGGGTCGTCGAGCACGAAGTCGAAGCGCTGCAGCATCAGGATGAGGACGAGCTGGGCTTCCTGCATGGCGAAGGGCCGCCCGATGCAGGCGCGCGCGCCGTTGCCGAACGGTTTCCAGGCATTCGGCGGCAGCTGGCTGGCATTCTCCGGCGCGAAGCGCTCGGGCCTGAAGGCTTCCACGTCGTCGCCCCAGACCTTGGGGTCGCGATGCAGCATCGGCTCCAGGACCATCACGATGTCCTTGGTCGTGAGCGGATACTTGCCCCCGAGCACCGTGTCCTGGTGCGGACTGACGGAGACTCAGGCCAAACGCGAGGCGAGGAAGGTCAACGTGACCACCTTCCCCTGGGCCGCATCCGGACGGGCCGTGACGCTGTCGCAGACCGATGGGCTGACCAAGTTGCTCCTGGACCCCGATGACGGCCGT
>CAZPOS010000345.1:0-4621 GCA_964588065.1 uncultured Reyranella sp. | reverse complement strand
TACAGTTCCTCGGCGGCGTATTTCGGGTCGCGCGGCGGCAGCAGCGATGCCGATGGAGACTTCTTCCAGTTGAGGTTGGCCACGATGCGCCGCGCGATGCCCAGCGCATGGCTGTCGTTCTGGGCATAATGGTCGGCGACCCCGGAGGTGCGGGCATGCACGTCGGCGCCGCCCAGATCCTCGGCGCTCACCACTTCGCCGATCGCGGCCTTCACCAAGGGCGGGCCGGCCAGGAAGATGGTGCCCTGCTTGCGCACGATCACCGTCTCGTCGCTCATCGCCGGCACGTAGGCGCCGCCCGCCGTGCACGATCCCATCACCACCGCGACCTGCGGGATGCCCTGGGCCGACATGTTGGCCTGGTTGTAGAAGATGCGGCCGAAATGGTGCTTGTCGGGAAAGACGTCGGGCCATTGCGGCAGGTTGGCGCCGCCGGAATCCACGAGATAGATGCAGGGAAGCCGGTTCTCCATCGCCACTTCCTGGGCGCGGAGATGCTTCTTCACCGTCATCGGATAGTAGGTGCCGCCCTTCACGGTGGCGTCGTTGCACACGATCACGCATTCGACGCCGCTGACGCGGCCGATGCCGGTGATCACGCCCGAGCCCGGCGCCTCGTTGTCGTACATGTCGAGCGCCGCCAGCGGCGACAGTTCGAGGAAGGGTGAGCCCGGATCGAGCAGTGCGCGCACCCGCTCGCGCGGCAGCAGCTTGCCGCGGGCGACGTGGCGCTTGCGCGAGTCCTCGCCGCCGCCCAGGCGGACCTTGTCGGTACGGCGGCGCAAATCCTCGACCAGCGCCTGCATCGCCTCGGCGTTGCGCTTGAAGGTGTCGGAACGGGTGTCGATCTGGGAAGAAAGAACAGTCATGTCAGGGCGAAACTGCCCGGACCGGTGACCGCGTGCAAGCCGGCGGTTACGGCAGGCGGGACAGGCTGCGCCAGTGGGCGCCCTGGGCGATGAAGGCCCGCTGGTTGGCCAGCGCCGCCGCGAAGTCGGCATCGCGTTCGGCCAGATCCTTGACCACGATCTCGCTGTTCCTGCGGAAGGCGGCCAGCACGTCCGGCGACCATTCGCGCACTTCGACCCCCGACGCCTTCAGCTTCTCCAGCGCCACCCCCTGGACGTTGGGCGAGCGGCTGAGCATCCAGGCGATGTTCGCCTGGCAGGCGGTCTGGATCTGTGCGCGCAGCGACGCCGGCAGGGCCGCCCACTTGTCCTTGCGCATCAGGAAGTCGAGCACGGCCGAGGGCTGCTGCCAGCCCGGCAGGTAATAAGGAAGGCCGAGCTTGTCGAAACCGAGGGCCGCATCCATGGCCGGCGTCGACATTTCGCCGCCGTCGACGTTGCCCTGCTGCAGCTTGTAGAAGAATTCGCCCGGCGGCAGCGGCACGACGACGGCGCCGAGGCGCGCGATCACCTCCGCCGCCAGCTTGCCGTAGCGCAGCCGCAGGCCCTTGAAGTCGGCCACGGAATTGACCTCGCCGCGGAACCAGCCGCCGCCCTTGGGGCCCTGGATGCCGCAGGGAATGCCGGTGACGCCCAGCTTTTCGTAGGCTTCGCGGTGGATCCTCGACCCGTCGCCCTCGAGCATCCAGGAAGCCATCTCGTCCGGGCCCAGCCCAAACGGGACGGTGGCGAAGATGTTGAAGACCGGCGCCTTGCTCGCGGCATAGCCCGACCAGGTGAAGCCGGCCTCGAGGTCGCCGGCGACGATCGCATCCAGCATCTCGGCCGTCGGCGCGACCCGGCCGGGCTCCAGGATCTTGATCGCGACCGCACCGGCCGTCATGTGCTTCACGGACCGGGTGAAGACTCGGACGCCCTCGCCCGATCCGGGAAGGGCCGGACTGAAGGCGGTCTGCATCTGGATGACCCGGGTGGTCGACGGCGCGGCCACGGTCTTCGGAACCGCCTTGGTGTCCTGGGCCAAAGCGGTGCCCGTCACCGTCAGCAGGGCTGCGGCAATTGCGATGAGCTTCATAAAATCACGGCGCACGACCGACACCATCCGTCGCCCGGCTCCCCAAGTTCCCCAAAACCGCTTTCGCGGCCCTCACACCGGGTGATGTTCGCACGCGGCATGCTCGGGAACAAGCGAAACGCGAACCTACAAGCCTGCCAGGCCACGACCGATCAGGATGCGCTGCACGTCGCTGGTGCCCTCGTAGATCTGGCAGACACGGACGTCGCGCCAGATCTTTTCCACCAGATAGTCGGAAACGTAGCCGTACCCGCCGTGGATCTGAATTGCGGCCGAACACACTTCCTCGGCCATTTCGGAAGCATATAGCTTGGCCATTGCGGCCTCGGTGAGGCATGGGCGGCCGGCATCCCGCAGGCTCGCCGCGTGCAGCACCATCTGCCGCGCGACCGTCACCTTGGTCGCCATGTCGGCCAGGCGGAACAGCACCGCCTGGTGGTTCGCGATCTTCGTGCCGAACGCCTCGCGCTCCTGCGCATAGCCGCGCGCGGCTTCGAAGGCGGCCCGGGCCATGCCGACCGACTGGGCGGCGATGCCGATGCGTCCGACCGAGAGGTTGGCCAGCGCCACGCGGTAGCCCTCCCCCTCCCCGCCCAGCACGGCATCGGCGCCGACGACGCAGTCCTCGAAGGCGATCTGGCAAGTGTCGGACGACTTCTGGCCGAGCTTCTTCTCGATCGAGGCGACCCGGTAGCCCGGCGTGTCGGTCGGCACGATGAAGCAGGAGATGCCGCGCTTGGCCGACGACGGATCGGTGACCGCGAAGACCAGCGCCATGTCGGCACTGCGGCCCGAGGTGATGAACTGCTTCACGCCGTTCAGCACCCAGCCATTGCCGCGCCGCTCGGCCCGCGTCTTCAGGTTCGAGGCGTCCGAGCCCGCATGCGGTTCGGTCAGGCAGAAGGCGCCCAGCATCTCGCCGCGGGCGAGCGGCTTGAGCCACTTCTCCTTCTGCTGGTCCGAGCCGTAGGCCAGCAGGGCGGCGCAGTCGGGCGAATTGTTGACGCTCATCACGGTCGACAGGCCGCCATCGGCCGCCGCGATCTCCTCCAGCGCCAGCACGTAGGACACCATGTCGGCGCCGGCGCCGCCCCATTCGGCCGGCACGGTCATGCCCATGAATCCCAGCCGCCCCATCTCGGCGAGCAGCTTGCGGGGAATCTCGCCCGCGGCCTCCCAGGCCCGGACGTGAGGCAGCACCTGTTCCTGGGCGAAGGCCCGGGCGGTGTCGCGGATGAGCGTCTGTTCCTCGCTGAGCAGCATGGCTCTACCAGGGAAGCTCGGCGCCGTCGTAGTTCAGGAAGCGGCCATTGTCGGCGGGCCTCAGCCCGTCGATCACCTCGACCATGGAGGGCACGCTCTGGGCGATCGTCAGCGTCGCGGCAGAGCCTCCCATGTCCGTCTGCACCCAGCCGGGATGCAGGACGACGCAGATCAGCCCCTTCGAAGCCGTGTCCTTCGACAGGCTCTTCCATTCCATGTTGAGCGCCGTCTTGCTGGCGCGATAGGCATAGCGGGCGCCGTCATTGTGCGTGATGCTGCCCAGGCGGCTGGAGATCGCGATCAGCTTGCGGTCCCTGGAGGCCGCAACCTGCTCGACGAAGGCCTCGGCCATCATCAGCGGCGCCAGCGCATTGACCTCGAACGTGTCGCGCCAGACCTTGGGATCGATGCGGCCGAGATCGCCGGCCTCACGGCCCGCCACGCCGGCGTTGCAGATCAGCACGTCGATCGCCTCGCCCTTCAGCTTCGCCGCCAGCGCCTTCACGGCGCCGTAGTCGGTGACTTCGAGTTGGTGCGCGTGGATATCGCCGGCGACCTGCTTCAGCGATTCGGGCGTGCGGGCGCAGGCATGGATCTTCCAGCCCTTGGCCGCGTATTGCTTCACGAACTCGAGGCCAAGACCGCGGGCCGCGCCGGTGATCAGGACGGTACTCATCGGATGCTCCTTCGAAACATGCCGGCGGCTCAGCGGCGGGTCGACATCAGCCGGGCGCGCTGGCGCTGCCAGTCACGGTCCTTCAGCGCCTGGCGCTTGTCGTGGGCCTGCTTGCCGGTCACCAGCGCGATCTCGATCTTGGCCCGGCCGCGCGGATTGAAATAGACCTGCAGCGGCACGACCGTGCGGCCCTCGCGCTGGATGGCGCCGATCAGCTTGTTGATCTGCTTGCGATGCAGCAGCAGCTTGCGCGGCCGGCGCGGCTCGTGATTGTAGCGGTTGCCCGAGGCGTATTCGGGAATGTTGGCGTTGACCAGCCAGGCCTCGCCGCCCTCCTCGGTGACGTAGGACTCGGCGATCGTGCTGCGGCCGCCGCGCAGCGACTTCACTTCGGTCCCGGTCAATGCCAGGCCGGCCTCGAAAGTCTCTTCGATGAAGTAATTGTGCCGCGCCTTGCGGTTCTGGGCCACAACGGTGCGGTCCAGTTCCGGTTTCTTGACCACAGGACGCTCTTCGGGTTGGGGGGCTGTTCTAGTTGATCAGGCCGGCATGGACCATGGCTTCGCGCACGGCCTTCTTGCTGCTCTCGGCGATCGGCACCATCGGCAGGCGCATCTCGGCGCTGCACTGGCCGATCAGTTCGGCGGCAAACTTCACCGGACCCGGACTGGTCTCGCAGAACATCGCCTTGTGCAGCGG
>CAZPOS010000344.1:0-4622 GCA_964588065.1 uncultured Reyranella sp. | reverse complement strand
CGGAGGTCTTTCGGAAAGTCGGTGGTGCGGCAAAGGGATTGCTGTCGCCGCTCAAGTCGGTCAACGAGGCGCTCGAAAAGCCGAATGCCACGGCCTTGGGCCGGGTCGGGTCGGTATTCGACAGGGTCGCGGGCAAGGCGCGCAGCGGTCTGAGCTCGATTACGGAGTGGCTCCCGGCGCTGGGTGCCCTGGGCTCGGTGGCCACGATGGCCGGGCTCATCGCCATGACCCGCAAGGCCTCGGACGGGTATGATGGCCTGTCGATGGCTGCAGAGAAACTTGGCGCGACGAAGGGTGACCTGTCGCTTTGGCGGTACGGCGCCGCGCTGACGAACGTCGAGAGCGAAGCCCTCGAAAAGGGCTTGGTCAAGCTCAACAAGACCATGTACGACGCCGCAACCGGCAAAAACAAGGACGTCGCGCTCCTGTTTCGGAGGATGGGCATCAGCCTGTTCGACAGCCAGGGTAAGGTGAAGGGCGTCTCCAACTCGCTGGAAGACATTGCCGAGTCCTTCAAGAATACCGAGAACCCGGCCACCCGCACGGCCATGGCGGTCGCGCTCTTCGGGAAGGCCGGCGCCGACATGGTTCCCTTCCTCAGCAAGGGGCGTGCCGGTATCGCCGATCTCCGCGCCGAGATGAGGCGCTATTCGGGGCTCACCGATGAGCACCGCATTTCGTTCGAGAGACTCGATGTCGCATACAAGCAGCTCGACAAGGCGGGTTCCGGGCTCGCTTCACGACTGAGCGCCGCGATTGCCCCCGGCCTCGCGCGAGCGGTCGAGTGGACGACGAATTGGATCGTTGCGAACCGCGAGCTGATCGCCCAGGCGCTCGAGCGCAAGGTGGCGAAGATCGGCGAGGGCTTCGACCTGGTCGCCGGCGCCGTGAAGGGGGTTCTGTCGTTGCCCTTCGTGGACGCGTTCCTGAAAGGTATCGATGTCGGCTCGGCCTTCGACATCGTGGTCGGTGGCCTCGGCCTTACTTTGGCCGGCCCCGTCTTCGCCGCCATTCAGGTCGTTACGAAGGCCGTCTGGGCGATGAATGTCGCGTTGCTCAAGAACCCGTTCGTGCTGCTCGCGACCGCGATCGCGGTGGCGGCGTATGCCGTGTATGCGAATTGGGGGCCGATCACCGCGTGGTTCGGCGAGCAGATGGCGGCCGTGCGAGCGGCGTTCGATCAGGGTCTTGGCCGCGGACTGTGGGAGCTGTTCAAGCGCTTCAATGCCTTTACGCTGATCAGCGAGGCTGTGAACGGCCTTTCGAAATGGCTTTTCGACGTCGATCTCTATGCGGCAGGCGCGCGTCTGCTGCAGCGATTGATCGACGGGATCAAGTCACTGCTGCCGGATTTCTCAAGCGTCTGGGCCCCGATCGATCGGGCCCTGACCTGGGCCGGCGACAGGATCTCGGCGGGGGCCGGCGGCCTCAACGCCGCGACAGCCGCCGCCGGAGGGTTCAACCCGGACTTCAATGGCGGCATGTACGGCCTGCCCGCCGGTCCGGCGCCGGCCTCGGCGGCGTCGATCGGCGCCAGCGGGGTCCCTCAGAAGGCGACGATCGCCGCGACCATCACGGTCAAGGCCGAGCCAGGCACCGTCGCGAACGTCGAGAGCGACTCCAAAGGTGTCGATCAGCTCGACGTCGGCCGCAGCATGGATGTCTACTGATGGCAACGCTGTTCGATCCGCTGACCGCCCTCGAGGGGTCGTTCAAGGGCAAGTCGTTCAAGATCGCCGGTGAGCGCAGCGAGGGCGGTCGCCGCGGGCCGCATCACCAGTACCCGGACCGCGACCGGCCGTTCTTCGAGGATCTCGGCGCCGAGGCCCGGCGGCGCGACTTCAGCATCTACTTCGTGGGCCCGCTGGCCGACCTGCAGGCCCGCCAGTTCGACGACATGCTCTGGAAAGGCGAGCCGGGGCCGCTGGTGCTGCCGGGGTTCCGGCGCGAGACGGCGCTTGCCCTCAAATGGGACTATCGCAAGACCTCAGGGCGCGCCCACTGGGTCGAGTTCTCCATCACCTTCATCGATCCGGGCAGTAACAGCTACCCGGCGGCCTCGACCAGCTGGCCGCATACCCTGCTGTCGGCGGTGGAAGCGGCGCGAACGGCGTTCGCCGAGGCGTTGGGCGAGGCCCTGTCATTCGACATCCCGGGCCAGGAGATCGTGGGCGACCTGTTCGAGGGGGCGGAAGGCCTGACGGGGCTGCTCGACGTCGCCGCCTCTCTGGTCGCCGGAGAGTTTCCCTCGACCGCCCTGGGCGAGGTCCTCGCGCTGACCGACGCGTACGAGGCCTCGCTTCTGCCCGGGCTCGACCTGGCCGTGTTTGCGGTCGACACGGTCGGCCTGCTGACCGAATGGGCGGAAGCCCTGGCGGGACCGTCGCCGGACCAAGCCGCGCGGGCGCGAACCGTGCAGGCTCTCTGGAGCGCTTATGACGGCAGCGTCGACGATGCCGCCATCCTGGCCGAAGCGGCTGAAACGCCGCTCGAGGTCGCGGTCGCGAACAACCGCGGCGCCTTCGGCGCCGGCGTGCGCCGGGCGGTCCTGGCGGAGATCGGGGCGCAGGCCTCGGCAATGACGTTCGCCAGTTACGATGACGCGGCCGCCCTGCGCGAGCGATTGGCGGAAGCTTTCGATGCCGAGATCGACATCGCCGGCGATCCCTCGGCCGCCGGCGGCCGCAATGACGGTGCGCGCGTCGCCCTGCAGGACTTGCGCGCTGCAGCGCTGCAGGCCATTTCCGCGGCGGGGGCCAACAAGGCGCGACTGGTGCCCTATGCCGTGCCGCTTCCGCGACCCGCCCGCGTGCTGGCCCAGCTGTTCTACGGGGGAGCGACGGATCTCGAAGCCCGCGCCGCTGAGCTGGCCGCCCGTACGGGGGCCACTCATCCCGCGTTCCTTCCCAACAGGGGGGAGCGGCTTTCGGGTTGAACGGCCCTCTTCATTCGCTACCGTGTGGATGAACCATCGGTAGAGGCAAAGCATGGCTGCTGTGACGAACGAGTCCGACACGTCGGACATTCGCTTGATGAGTCGATCGACCAGAATTGGATCAGCGATCACGCTTTTCTGGTTGGCTTTCATGATCTGGATGATCATTGACGATTGGACAAAAGCCCAAGCTCTTGGTCTTAATGAATGGGGCGATGTGTTTGCGGGGTTCTTTGCCCCTCTGGCGTTTCTGTGGTTGGTGCTGGGCTTCCTTCAACAGGGCACAGAGCTTCGGATCAGTAGTAATGCTCTGCAACTACAAGCTCAGGAGCTCAGCGCCTCTGTCCAACAGCAGCAAGAAATGGTGAGAGTAGCTCAACAAAGCTACGATGCTGATCTGGAACTTTACTTGCGGCAGCGCGCAGCCGACCCGACTTCAATTGAGCCGCTCTTCGTATTTAATCAGATCGAGAAGGCGGTTACCGCCGCCAATGGCGGAGTGACGATACCTTTGGTCATTGCGAATCAAGGGGGCACGGCAACTGCGCTGCGGTTCAAGTTTGACGCAACGTTGCCCGAGGTACCCCTCGATGAGTTGCCGGTGCTTGCGCGCGGAGCTGAGCATGCCTTTGGTCTGACGGTGCCGAAGGGTCTTTCAAGCATATCGATGACGGTCTCTTACGCTGACGCTCGGGGCAGTCGTTCCGAGAGGCGGTTTCAAATCAACCTCCAGTCGGATCCCGATTCTCAAGTCCGCGTTGTTCGGTCGGGCATCCGGCTGTGCATGTGACTGCGGTCTGCGTTGCTTTGCCTCGCGTCATTCTCTGAACATGGGTGAGCGTTAGCGCGCCCCTCCGGAATTCTGAAGGCTCGGCTCATGCCCATCGAAGACCATGAGCTCAGTTTGATCGTTGATGGGCAGGTGTTTGGTGGTTGGCTGGATGTTCGCGTTTCCCGCGGCATCAAGCGCGGTGCCGGCGATTTCCAGATCGCCGTGACACAGCGCTGGCCCGGCCTGGACGCGCGCTTCGAGATCCCGGAAGGCGCCGCGTGCGAGATCAGGATCGGCGACGACAAGGTGTTGACCGGCTGGATCGAGATCGTCCGGAAGAAGCGGAGCGCGACCACGGCGTCGGTGGCCATTTCAGGCCGCAGCAAGACCTGCGACCTGATCGATTGTTCGCCCGACTTCGAGACGACGGAGTTGGCAGGGCTGGATCTGGCGACGGTTGCCCGCAAGGTGGCCGCGCCCTTCGGCATCGAGGTCGACGCGCGAGCGACGGGGCCGACATTCGCGGTGGCTGCGGCGCATCACGGTGAGACCTGCTGGAAGCTGATCGAGCGCCTGGCCCGGCAACGGCAACTGCTGGTGATGGACGATCCGGACGGTCGTGTTGTTCTGACGCGGCTTGCGATGGAACGGGCGACCGACCGGATCGTGCATCCCGACGATCGCCTGCTCGAGGTCGAAGCCGTGCGCGACGCCAGCAAGCGTTTCTCGATCTACAAGGTGAAGGCACAGGCCGGCGCCCGCTGGAGCGACGAAGGCAGCGACGAGGAAGCGATCCCCGAGGAGCTGGCGCACGTCGAGGGCCAGGTCACGGATCGTGGTGTCGGGCGCTTCCGGCCCAGGACCATCCTGAACGAAGGTGCGGCCAAGAAGGTCGGCGCCCTGGCGCGGGCCGAA
>CAZPOS010000343.1:0-4629 GCA_964588065.1 uncultured Reyranella sp. | reverse complement strand
GTCATCTTCGAGGAGTTCAAGGGCACCGGTAACTCGGAAATCATCCTCGACCGCAAGGTCTCCGACAAGCGCACCTTCCCGGCGATCGACATCACCAAGTCGGGCACCCGCAAGGAAGAGCTGCTGGTCGATCGCGCGACGCTCTCGAAGATGTGGGTGCTGCGCCGCATCCTCATGCCGATGGGCGCCGTGGACGCGATCGAGTTCCTGCTCGACAAGCTGCGCACCTCGAAGACAAACCAGGATTTCTTTGGATCGATGAACCAATAAGGCGCGCTGCGCGCGCCTTATGGTGGGCGGCAGCGCTTGTAACCAAGCGCGAGAGCCCACACGGTCGTAACGAGGTAAGACATCGAAGGAGCGCCGCGAAATCGGCGCTCTTTCTTTATGCCCGGTCGCCCGTCCTCGCGAACACCGCGCTCGCATGCACGATCCGCTCCTCGCCGACCTTGAGATAGCAGTTGGCGAAGGCCAGCCGCCCGCCGACCTTGTGCACGTCGACATGGGCCTCGACCCAGTCGCCGATCTTCGCCGAACCGGCGAAGTCGGTCTTCACGCTCGCGGTGACGAGCAGCGGCGAGGGGGTCTGGCTGCGACTCGTGCGGTAACCCAGCGAGATGTCGCACAGCGTCATGAGAAGTCCGCCATGGGCGACGCCGCGGGCGTTTGCATGCTTGGGCTGGATGCGCAGCCCGACCACGAAGGTGCCGTCGGCATTCTCGCGATAGAAGAACGGCCCGTTGTGGTCGAGAAACGGGCTGGTCCGGAACAGCGGCTTGTAGCCGGCTGGAGGATCGGAGACCGGCGGGTTGCTCTCGTCCATGATCAGGCCCCGAGATCGGCGGCAACCGCATGTCGCTGCGCCGCGGAAACCTCGACCCGGGGGCCGAACCAGGCCTCGAAGCCAGGCCGTCCCTGGTGCAGCAGCATGCCCAGTCCGTCGATGCAGCGATTGCCGCGGGACCGGGCGGCGGCGAGCAGGTAGGTCTCCAGCGGCACATAGACGATGTCGTAGACTGCCGCGGTGTGCGGCAGCTTCGCCAGATCGATGTCGAGCGCGGGCTGATCCTTCATGCCGAGGGACGTCGTGTTGACCAGCAGGCTCGCGCCGGACAGCAGCTCCGAACGCTCGTCCCACGAGCCGACCACGATGCGCTGGCCACCCGGAGGGGTGAGGGCGACGGCCAGATCGATCGCGGTCTCGCGCGTGCGGTTGACCAGCCGCACTTCGGGGACGCCGACATCCATCAGGCTCGCGACGATCGCGCGGGCGGCGCCGCCGGCGCCCAGCACCACGGCCGGTCCGGCGTCGGGCATCCAGTGCGGGGCGTTGTACTTCAGGGCCTCGAGGAAGCCGAACCCGTCGGTGTTTCGGCCTTCCAGCGTGCCATCGGCCTGCTTGACGATCGTGTTCACGGCGCCGATGCGTCGGGCGACGGGATCGATGCGGTCGAGCAACGGCAGGATCTCGACCTTGTGCGGCAGGGTCAGGTTGCAGCCGCGCGCGTTGGGCGTCTTCTTCAGGAACGCGACCAGCTCCTGCAGCGCCGCCCGCTCGGGCTTCACCGGCAGGCGGCCGTAATGGCCGTCGACATGGTGCTGCTTCAGCCAGAAACCATGCAGGGCGGGCGAGCGCGAATGCTCGACCGGCCAGCCGACGATGGCGGCGAAGGGCCGGCCCGCGGTCTCGGCCAGCAGGGTGTCGTAGGCGCTCATGGGGCTGTCTCCAGTCCGATGCCGTGTCCGGCGAGGAATCCCAGCAGCGGCAGCAAAGGCAGGCCGAGGATGGTGAAGTAGTCGCCTTCGACCTTGGTGAAGAGATGCGCGCCCACGCCTTCGAGCTGGTAGGCGCCGACCGAACTGGTCACCGCCTCCCCGGCCCGCGCGAGATAGGCATCGAGGAACGAATCGGGCAGCGGGCGCATGGTCAGCCGTGCATGGTCGTTGCAATGCCACAGACGGACGCCGCCTCTCGCCACCACGACCGAGGAATGCAGCTCGTGGGTCTGTCCGGCCAGGGCCTGGAGCTGGGTCCGCGCGGCTTCCATCGTCGGCGGCTTGTCGAACAGGCGGTCGTTGCAGGAAAGGGTCGAATCGGCACCGATCACCAGCGCCCCGGGATGGCGCCTCGAAACGCGTTGGGCCTTCAGCTCGGCCAGTGTTTCGGCGATGTCCCGCGGCGTGGCCTTCTCTGCGGCAAGGCTGAGCTTCACCTCGTCCTCGTCGACGCCGGACGTCTCGACCGAAAAGTCGAGGCCGGCATTCTGCAGCATCTGCCGGCGCGAGCGGCTGGCGGAGGCGAGGATGAGCATGGGCGCTACGCGGGCTCCAGGCGATAGAGTCCCCCACTGTCGGTGTGGGTGACGAGATAGAGGAGGCCATCGGGCCCCTGACGAACGTCGCGGATATAGGGAAGCTGGTCGACGAGCAACCGCTCTTCCCCGACGTAGCGGTCGCCGTCGAGCTCGATGCGGAACAGAGCGTTGTCGGACAGGGCGCCGGTGAAGGCCGAGCCCTCCCAGCCCGGGAAGCGGTCGCCGGTGTAGAAGGCGAGGCCGCTGGGCGAGATCGAGGGCACCCAGACCCGCACCGGATCCTCCATCCCGGGCAGGCTCTTGTTCGGGCTGATCGTCGAGCCGCTGTAGTCGATCCCATGGGTCGCCCGCGGCCAGCCGTAGTTGGCGCCGGCCGTCAGCAGGTTGAACTCGTCGCCGCCGCGCGGCCCGTGCTCGACCAGCCAGAGGCGGCCGGTGTCGGGATGCATCGCCATGCCCTGCGGATTGCGATGCCCGTAGGTGAAGATCTCCGGGCGCGCGCCCTCGCGGCCGACGAAGGGATTGTCCGGCGGGACCGTGCCGTCGTCGCGCAGGCGCACGACCTTGCCGCCGAGATCGGCGAGGTTCTGGGCGCGCTGCATCTGGTAACGCTCGCCGCAGGTCGCGTAGAGCAGGCCCGCCCGGTCGAAGACGACGCGCGAGCCGAAGTGCAGGCCGCCCGACGTGCGGGGCAGGGCCTCGAAGATCGGCCGCACGCCGACCAGGGCGTTGTTGCGGAACTCGGCCCGCGCCAGCGCCGTCGCGGCGCCACCCTCGCCCTCTGCCGAATAGGTGAGATAGAGCTGGGCGTTGCGGGCGAAGTCGGGATGCAGGCAGATGTCGAGCAGTCCGCCCTGGCCGCGCGCATAGACCTTCGGCAGGCCGCCGACCGGGGCGCGCTCCAGCCGGCCGTTGGCGAAGATCCGCAGCCGGCCCGGCCGTTCCGTGATGAGCAGGCGCCCGTCCGGCAGGAACGCCATCCCCCAGGGCTGCTCGAGATCCAGCGTGAGCATCCGGAGGCTGTAGGACGCCTTGCTGCTGCGCTGGACCTGCTGCGCGCGCGCGATGGAAGGGGTGGCCAACGCGGCGGCCGTCGTCGTCAGAAGGCGTCGTCGTCCGAGAAAGACCTTTCCGAGCATAAACTCTCCTGTCGCAGGCCGCGCCGGGCTGGCGCATGAAAGGCCGGTCACTATACTCGACGCGCGCAAGCAGGCGACGTTCCTCCGTTGCCGCTGCAAGGGGAGAAATTCGAGATGTCCAAGTCCATCCTGATTCACGAGAACGGCGGCCCGGAGAAGATGCAGTTCGAGGACGTCGAGGTCGGCAAGCCCGGCCCCGGCCAGGTCAAGCTGCGTCACACCGCCATCGGTCTGAACTTCATCGACGTCTACACCCGCTCCGGCCTCTACCAGACGCCGCTGCCCAACGCGGTCGGCCGCGAGGCGGCGGGCGTGATTGTCGAGGTCGGCCCGCGCGTGAAGGACTTCAAGAAGGGCGACCGCGTCGCCTATTGCGGCGTGCTGGGCGCCTACTGCCAGGAACGCCTGATGGGGGTCGATCAGCTGGTGAAGGTGCCCAAGGGCGTCAGCGACGAGCAGGCCGCGGCGATCATGCTCAAGGGCATGACCACCGAATATCTCGTCGACCGGACCGCCAAGGCCTGGCTGAAGAAGGGCGACACGATCCTGTTCCACGCCGCGGCCGGTGGCGTCGGCCTGTTGTTCGGCCAGTGGGCCAAGGCGCGCGGCTACAAGGTGATCGGCACGACCTCGTCGCCCGAGAAGGCCGTGCTGGCCAAGAAGAACGGCTACAAGTGGGTGATCGACTACACCAAGCAGGACATCGTGGCCGAGGTGAAGAAGATCACCAAGAACAAGGGCGTCCCCGTCGTGTTCGACGGCGTCGGCAAGGACACCTGGGCGGCCTCGCTAGACTGCCTGCAGCCGCGGGGCCTGATGGTGTCGTTCGGCAATGCCTCGGGTGCCGTCGCACCGGTCCCGATCGGTGTCCTGAACACCAAGGGTTCGCTCTACGTCACGCGCCCCAGCCTCGCCGCCTACACCGCCACGCGTGCCGATCTCGAGGCCAGCGCCCGCTCGCTGTTCAAGATGGTGAAGAGCGGCAAGGTGAAGATCTCCATCGACCAGCACTATCCGCTGGCCGAGGCCGCCCAGGCGCATATCGACCTGGAGAGCCGCAAGACCACGGGCCAGACCGTCCTGGTTCCCTAAGAGTCTCTCCGATCAGGAACAGGGTCGCATCGCCCTTACAAAAATGGCCTCACCCTGAGGAGCGCTCCGCAAGGAGCGCGTCT
>CAZPOS010000342.1:0-4670 GCA_964588065.1 uncultured Reyranella sp. | reverse complement strand
CAAGGTCGCTGGCGTTCTGGTGGCGCCCGCCGGTCAGCTCGCTCGTGTGTTCGGGGCATATGGAGCCAAGGAAGACGGCGCGAAGGCGGCGTAAGTCTTTATCAAGTCGACATCACGTTAATCGAAGTTCGGGTTACAGGAGACAAAAATGGCTAATCTCGAGAAGCTGGTCGAAGAGCTGTCGGCCCTGACGGTCCTCGAGGCCGCTCAGCTCAGCAAGCTGCTGGAAGAGAAGTGGGGCGTCAGCGCCGCCGCTCCGGTCGCCGTTGCCGCCGCTGGCGGTGGCGCTGCCGCCGCTCCGGTCGAAGTGAAGGACGAGTTCACCGTCGTCCTCGCCGCCGCCGGCGACAAGAAGATCAACGTCATCAAGGCAGTCCGCGAGATCACCGGTCTCGGCCTCAAGGAAGCCAAGGACCTGGTCGAAGCCGCGCCGAAGCCGATCAAGGAAGGCGTGCCGAAGGCCGATGCCGAGAAGCTCAAGCAGAAGCTCGAGGCCGAAGGCGCCAAGGTCGAGCTCAAGTAAGACGTTTTACCGGCCGGGCCGGCTTCCTTCGGGAGGCCGGCCCGATCGGGCCCCTTTTCCGAACGGATTTCCCCGCGAGATCCGTTCCGACAAGTGGCCCTCTGCGACGGATGGGGCGAACGGCTGGCGGGCCGGGAGCTCCGAGAAAGCAGCGGGTGTTTATCACCGCCCTTGAACCTTCGAGGACGCAGGATGGCCACGGCCTTCAATACGCGCAAACGGATTCGTCGTTTCTTCGGCCACATCGAATCGGTGGCGCCGATGCCGAACCTCATCGAGGTCCAGAAGAGCTCCTACGAGAGCTTTCTCCAGCGCGTCACGCCGGCCGCCAAGCGCACCCAGTCGGGTCTCCAGGAAGTCTTCCGCGGCGTGTTCCCGATCAAGGATTTCGCCGAGCGTGCCAGCCTCGAGTTCGTGAAGTACGAGTTCGAGGAGCCGAAGTACGACGTCGAGGAGTGCCAGCAGCGCGGCATCACCTATGCCGCGCCGCTGAAGGTCACGCTGCAGCTCGTCGTTTGGGACATCGACGAGGAAGCCGGGTCGCGTTCGATCCGCGATATCAAGGAGCAGGACGTCTACATGGGCGACATGCCGCTCATGACCGACAACGGCACCTTCATCGTGAACGGCACGGAGCGCGTGATCGTCTCGCAGATGCACCGTTCACCGGGCGTCTTCTTCGACCATGACAAGGGCAAGACCCACAGCTCGGGCAAATACCTGTTCGCCGCCCGCATCATCCCGTATCGCGGCTCGTGGCTCGACTTCGAGTTCGACGCCAAGGACCTGATCCACGTCCGCATCGACCGTCGCCGCAAGATCCCGGTGACGACGCTGCTGCTTGCGCTCGACAACGACGCCACCTGGAAGAAGCGCACCGCCGCCATCGCCAAGGGCCAGACGCTCGATCCGTCCGACGCCCAGGGCATGTCGCCGGAAGAGATCCTGGCGGCCTTCTACGGCCAGGTCGTCTACACCCGCGGCGAGGACGGCTGGAACACGCCGTTCGACGCGGAGTCGATGCGTGGCGTGAAGCTGACGCACGACCTGGTCAACGGCAAGACCGGCAAGTCGGTCGCCGACGCCGGGACGAAGATGACGCCGCGCCTGCTCAACAAGCTCAAGGAAGCCGGCCTCACCGACATCCGCGTGCTGCCTGAGGAGCTGATCGGCCGCTACGCCGCGGTCGACGTCATCAACGAGAAGACGGGCGAGATCTACGTCGAGGCCGGCCAGGAGATCACCGAGGCCGTGCTCGAGATGTTCGACGAGAACGGCGTGGACGTGCTCCCGACTCTCGCCATCGACCATGTCAACGTCGGCCCCTACATCCGCAACACGCTGGCGGCGGACAAGAACTCGAACCGCGAAGAAGCGCTGCTCGACATCTACCGCGTCATGCGTCCGGGTGAGCCGCCGACGCTCGAACAGGCGGAGACCCTGTTCCAGGGCCTGCTGTTCGACATCGACCGCTACGACCTGTCGCCGGTCGGCCGCGTGAAGATGAACATGCGCCTCGATTTCGAGAACGTGCCCGACACCCAGCGCACGTTGCGCCGCGAGGACATCCTGGCGGTCGTCAAGGTGCTGCATGGCCTCAAGGACGGCCGCGGCGAGATCGACGACATCGACCATCTCGGCAACCGCCGCGTCCGCTCGGTCGGAGAGCTGATGGAGAACCAGTATCGCGTCGGCCTGCTGCGCATGGAGCGGGCGATCCGCGAGCGCATGAGCTCGATCGACATCGACACGGTGATGCCGCACGACCTGATCAACGCCAAGCCGGCGGCGGCCGCGGTGCGCGAGTTCTTCGGCTCCTCGCAGCTCTCGCAGTTCATGGACCAGACCAATCCGCTGTCGGAAGTCACCCACAAGCGTCGTCTCTCGGCACTCGGACCGGGCGGCCTGACGCGTGAGCGCGCCGGCTTCGAGGTGCGCGACGTCCATCCGACCCATTATGGCCGCATCTGCCCGATCGAGACGCCGGAAGGCCCGAACATCGGTCTGATCAACTCGCTGGCGACCTATGCCCGCGTGAACCAGTACGGCTTCATCGAGAGCCCGTATCGCAAGGTCGTCGGCGGTCGCGTGACCGACGAGGTCGTCTATCTCTCGGCCATGGAGGAGGGCCGTTACACGGTCGCCCAGGCCAATGCCGAGATCGACGCCAAGGGCAAGTTCGTGTCCGAGCTGGTGCAGTGCCGCAAGGGCGGCGAGTACATTCTCGGCCGGCCCGAGACGATCGATTTCGTCGACGTCTCGCCCAAGCAGATCGTCTCGGTGGCCGCGGCGCTGATCCCGTTCCTCGAGAACGACGACGCCAACCGCGCGCTGATGGGTTCGAACATGCAGCGCCAGGCGGTGCCGCTCATCCAGGCCGAATCGCCGCTGGTCGGCACCGGCATGGAAGAGGTGGTGGCTCGCGACTCGGGCGTCGCCATCTCGGCGCGCCGCACGGGCATCGTCGACCAGGTCGATGCGATGCGTATCGTGGTGCGCGCGACCGATGATATTGGCCCCAACCGGCCGGCGGTCGACATCTACAACCTGCTGAAGTTCCAGCGATCCAACCAGAGCACCTGCATCACCCAGAAGCCGCTCGTCCGGGTCGGCGACCATGTGAAGAAGGGTGACATCGTGGCCGACGGCCCGTCGACGCAGAACGGCGAGCTGGCGCTCGGCCGCAACGTGCTCGTCGCGTTCATGCCCTGGAACGGCTACAATTTCGAGGACTCGATCCTCCTCTCCGAGCGCATCGTGCGTGACGACGTCTTCACCTCGATCCACATCGAGGAGTTCGAGGTCATGGCCCGCGACACCAAGCTCGGCCAGGAGGAAATCAGCCGCGACATCCCGAACGTCGGCGAGGAAGCCCTGAAGAACCTCGACGAGGCGGGCATCGTCTATATCGGCGCCGAGGTGAAGGCGGGCGACATCCTGGTCGGCAAGGTGACGCCCAAGGGCGAGAGCCCGATGACCCCGGAAGAGAAGCTGCTGCGCGCCATCTTCGGCGAGAAGGCCGCGGACGTGCGCGACACGTCGCTGAAGGTGCCGCCGGGCGTCGAGGGCACCGTCGTCGAGGTCCGCGTGTTCAACCGCCGCGGCGTCGACAAGGACGAGCGCGCCCTGGCCATTGAGCGTGACGAGATCGAGCGTCTCGCCAAGGACCGTGACGACGAAAAGGCCATCCTCGAGCGCAGCTTCTACAGCCAGCTCCAGGAAATGCTGATGAACCAGGTGGTCGCGGGCGGGCTCAAGGGCCTGAAGCCCGGCACCAAGATCGCCGAGAACGTGCTGGGCGAGTACACGCCCGGCCAGTGGCGGCAGATCGCGGTCAAGGCCGACAAGAAGCAGGCCGAGATCGAGGCGTTGAACAAGCAGTTCGACGAATCGATGAAGCGCCTGCAGGACCGGTTCGACAGCAAGGTCGACAAGCTGCAGCGCGGCGACGAGCTGCCGCCGGGCGTGATGAAGATGGTCAAGGTCTTCGTCGCGACCAAGCGCAAGCTGCAGCCGGGCGACAAGATGGCCGGCCGTCACGGCAACAAGGGCGTGATCTCCCGCATCATGCCGCTGGAGGACATGCCGTACCTCGAGGAGGGCGGCCCGGTCGACATCGTGCTGAACCCGCTCGGCGTGCCGTCGCGCATGAACGTCGGTCAGATCCTCGAGACCCATCTCGGCTGGGCCGCGTCGGGCCTCGGCAAGAAGATCGGCAAGATGCTCGAGGATGCCCGCGAGGTCTCGGCCGCGCAGATCAAGAAGCAGCTGCGCGAGATCTACAGCGAAAAGGCCTTCAAGGCCGACATCGCCGATCTCAGCGACGAGCAGACGATCGAGCTTGCCCGCAACCTCAGCAAGGGCGTGCCCTTCGCGTCGCCCGTGTTCGACGGCGCGCATGAGCCCGACATCGTCGAGATGCTGGAGATGGCCGGTCTCGACCGGTCGGGCCAGGTCACCCTGATCGACGGCCGCACCGGCGAGCCGTTCGACCGCAAGGTGACCGTCGGCTACATCTACATGCTGAAGCTGCACCATCTCGTGGACGACAAGATCCACGCGCGTTCGATCGGACCGTACAGCCTGGTCACCCAGCAGCCGCTGGGCGGCAAGGCCCAGTTCGGCGGCCAGCGCTTCGGCGAAATGG
>CAZPOS010000341.1:0-4680 GCA_964588065.1 uncultured Reyranella sp. | reverse complement strand
CGCAACAACCCGGGCGGCCTGCTCGACCAGGCGATCGCCATGTCGGACGCCTTCCTCGACAAGGGCGAGATCGTCTCGGTCAAGGCGCGCAAGAACGACGAGGTCCAGCGCTGGAACGCCAAGCCCGGCGACGTCGCCAACGGCCTGCCCATCGTCATCCTGATGAACGGCGGCTCGGCCTCGGCGTCGGAGATCGTGGCCGGCGCGCTGCAGGACCATCGCCGCGCGATCGTTCTCGGCACCCGGTCGTTCGGCAAAGGCTCGGTGCAGACCATCATGCAGGTGACGGGCGGCGGCGCGATCCGCCTGACCACGGCGCTCTACTTCACGCCGTCGGGCCGGTCGATCCAGAAGGAAGGCATCAAGCCGGACATCGAGGTCGAACCCGCGAAGATCGAGAACATCCAGCAGCGTTCCAGCTTCCGCGAGGAAAACCTGCGTCGCTCGATCACCAACCCGAACGACAAGCCCGTGGCCCCGCCGCCGCCGGCCAAGCCCGCCGACGGCAAGCCGGAGGCCGGCAAGCCTGGCGACAAGACCGACGACAAGGCCGCCGGCCAGTCCGCTCCCCAAACCGCGCCGGTCGATCCGGACGAGCCGCCGAAGGAGCAGGCGGCCGACTACCAGCTGCTGCGGGCGGCCGACCTGATCCGCGGCATCTCGCTCTACAGCAACAAGGCCAACTGAGCGGCCTGCGAGGATGACGGCGTGGCCATGCCCGGCGAACCTTCGAGCCGGCGCGTCGCCCTGGTCGCCAAGCCGCGGCCGGAGGAGCCGCGTGGAGGTAGGCGCGGCCTCGTTGCCGCCTATCTGCTGGTCCTCGGCCTGATCGCGGGCACCGCGGGAATAGCCTTCGGCGATTTCCGCGGATCTGCTCCCCAGATCGTCGACAGTGCCGCGGCGGCCGCTGTCGAAACCGCCGTGGCACCGGATCCTGCGGCTGCGGCCCCGATCCAGTCGATTCCGCTGCCCCGGCGTCCCGGGCCCGCGGGCTTCCGCACACCGCCGCCCGAGGATCTCGCGGGACTGGTCGAGATCACCGATGAGGGGCTACGGCTGCCGCGCATCTCGCCGTCCGGCTGGATGCCGTGGATGGCCCATGCAAGGCGGTTCGATCCGGCCGGGGCACCGGCGCGGCTCGGCCTGCTGGTGATCAATGTCGGGGTCAGCGAAGCCACCATGCGGCGCGCGATCGAGGACCTCCCGCCCGAAGTCAGCCTCGCCTTCCTGCCCAGCACACCCGACCTGCCGCGCTGGCTCGCCCAGGCGCGGGCGGCCGGCCACGAGACCTATCTGATGATGCCGACGGACGATCCCGCCGTCGCCGAGCGCGGCATCCGGCCGATCGAGGCCACCGCCGACGCGGCCGAGAACGTGCGCCGCCTGCGCGCCACCCTGGCGCGCGGCGAAGGCTATGTCGGCCTCGTGATCCCGGCCGCCGACCGGGCGGCCCAATCGGAAACGGTGATGCGGCCGGTGATCGCGGAGATCGCGGCCCGTGGGCTCGCGCTGATCGAGATCAATCCCGCGCCGGGCGTGACGACGATCCAACGGCTCACGGCGCAGCTCGGCGTGGGCTACGCGCGCAGCTCGGACGTGCTCGATTACAAGCTTGCGGGCGACGGGGTCGGCGGCAACATCGATCGCCTGGCCGGCTGGGTCGCCGAAGCCGCGCCCGACCGGCCGCCACGCCATGCATTCGGCGTGATGCAGCCCGACGACGAGGCGATCACCGCGATCGCTGCGTGGTTCAAGGGGCAGCAAGGCAGTACCGCCCTCTCCTTCGTGCCCATCATCGGACATTTCGAATGCCGCGACGCCTGCATGACCCGACTGCGCGCCCAGCCGGCGCAGCTGCGTCCCTGACCATGACTCCTCCGCTTCCCGTCATGGTCGGCCGTCCCGAGGAGTATCGCCGCAACGTCGGCATGATGCTGATCGCACCCGACCGCCGCGTCTTCGTCGGCTGCCGGGCCAACCAGCCGGACGCCTGGCAGATGCCCCAGGGTGGGATCGACAAGGGCGAGACGCCGGTAGAGGCCGCCTGCCGCGAACTGCACGAGGAGGTCGGCACGACCCGCGCGCTGCTGCTGCGCGAGAGCGCCGGCTGGATTTCCTATGAGGTGCCGGAAGACCGGCGGCCGGCCTACTGGAAGGGCCGGTGGCGCGGCCAGGCGCAGAAGTGGTTCGCGCTGGCCTTCACCGGGACCGATGCCGACATCGACATCCACGCCCACGATCAGGAATTCGTGGCCTGGCGCTGGATCGCGCCGGCCGAACTGTCGGGCCTCATCGTACCCTTCAAGCGCGCCGTGTACGACGCGGTGTTCGCGGAGTTCGCGGATCTGATCTGAGTTGGAAAGGGCGAAAGGCCGCTCTACGCCCCCTGCGCGGCCAGCTTGGCGGCGTTGCGGCGGAGGAACCAGAGGCCGGCGCGGGTCATCAGGTTGTTGAGCCGGCCCTGCGGCTCGAGCCCGACCGCCTTCAGCACCATCGCCATGGCGCGCTGCACGTGGGTCTGGCGATAGAGCGGATAGGCGCGCCGCGCATAGGCCTGCATGTTCCGCTTGCGGTCGTAGACGGCGCCCGCCGGCTCGTTGGCCGCGAAATAAGCATAGGCCAGCTCGTCGTCCTCGCTCTCGGCGAGGCGGCCCCAGCCGATCCGCAGCCGCGACCAGCGGTTCAGCCGATCGCGCTTCAGGCAGCGATTGAGATGTTCGTAGAACAGCTTGTAGTGGCGGAACTCGTCGGCGGCGATCTTCTGGCAGATCTGCTTCAGCACCGGCTCCTCGGTCGCGTCCTTCAGGGCGCTGTAATAGGAACTCGTTCCGGTCTCGACGATGCAGCGGGCGATCATCTCGCCGGCCTGGCTGCCGCGCACCGATTCACTGACGTGCAGCGGCAGCGTGTAGCCGGTACGGAACCGGTCGAAGGCCGCGTCGAAATCCCAGGACGGATCGGCGAGCTGGGCCCAGCGGCCCAGCGCCATGCCGTGCTGAACCTCCTCGACCACCCAGTTCTGGACCGTGTCCATGAACGCGGGGTCGTCGGCGAAGACCCGGCCCAGATAGATGCCGTAGTCGCCACCGTTACGTTCCACCAGGGCCGCAGCCTTGATGTTGCGCACGATCTCCGGATCGACCTTCGACGCGTCGAAGCGATCCCACGCGATCGTCTCGAGTGTCCAGCTAGCCATGAACGAGCCCCCTCGGCGCGTTGTCTCACCAGCGTAATAAAGCCACCTCCGGCCCGCCTTTCAATGGCAGACCGGAGCACTTTCAGACTGAAAATTGCGCAGTAGCGCTGAAATCAGCGGCTGGCGTAGAAGGCCTGCGCGCGCTTGAGATCCTGGGTGATCGCCAGGTTCTTCTCGGCGGCGGCCTTCTCGGCGGGCGTATCGGCGTCGGCAATGTCGCTGCGCGCTGCACGCTCGCGCTCGTCGAGCTGCGCCGCGGTCATCTGTTCGAACGGCACGGCCTCGTCGGCCAGCACCGTGCAGCGCTCCGGGGTAACCTCGGCAAAGCCGCCGGCCACCAGGAAACGCTGCTGCACCTTGCTGCCCTGATAGACCTCGAGGACGCCGGGGCGAACCGTCGAGACCAGCGGGGCATGGCCAGGCAGGACACCGAAGTCGCCTTCGCTGCCCGGGACGACCACCATGTCGGCCTCGGTCGCGAGCAGCTCGCGCTCGGGCATCACCAGACGGAAGGAGACCTTGGCCATGTGCTTAGGCCGCCTCGGCCGCGAGCTTCTTCGCCTTGGCGACGGCTTCCTCGATCGTGCCGACCATGTAGAAGGCCGGCTCCGGCAGCTCGTCGTATTCGCCGGCAACGATCGCCTTGAAGGCCTTGATCGTGTCCTCGAGCTTCACGAACACGCCCGGCGTGCCGGTGAACACCTCGGCGACGTGGAACGGCTGGCTGAGGAAGCGCTGGATCTTACGGGCGCGGCTCACGACCAGCTTGTCCTCTTCCGACAGCTCGTCCATGCCCAGAATGGCGATGATGTCCTGCAGCGACTTGTACTGCTGCAGAACGCGCTGCACCGAACGGGCGACGTTGTAGTGCTCCTCGCCGACGACGCGCGGGTCGAGCATGCGCGAGGTCGAGTCGAGCGGGTCGACGGCCGGGAAGATCGCCTGCTCGGCGATCGAGCGGCTCAGCACGGTGGTGGCGTCCAAGTGGGCGAACGAGGTCGCCGGCGCCGGGTCGGTCAAGTCGTCGGCGGGCACGTAGATGGCCTGCACCGAGGTGATCGACCCCTTCTTGGTCGAGGTGATGCGCTCCTGCAGGGCGCCCATGTCGGTCGACAGGGTCGGCTGATAACCCACCGCCGACGGGATGCGGCCCAGCAGCGCCGACACTTCCGAACCGGCCTGCGTGAAGCGGAAGATGTTGTCGACGAAGAACAGCACGTCCTGGCCTTCGGCGTCGCGGAAGTATTCGGCGACGGTGAGGCCCGACAGCGCGACGCGGGCGCGGGCGCCCGGCGGCTCGTTCATCTGGCCGTACACCAGCGCCACCTTCGAACCCGGACCGTCGAGCTTGATGACGCCGCCCTCGATCATCTCGTGATAGAGGTCGTTGCCCTCACGGGTACGCTCGCCGACGCCGGCGAACACCGACACGCCGCCGTGCGCCTTCGCGACGTTGTTGATCAGTTCCATGATCAGAACGGTCT
>CAZPOS010000340.1:0-4752 GCA_964588065.1 uncultured Reyranella sp. | reverse complement strand
GATCACCAGATGGTCGGAGGCGAGCGCCAGCACGGCCTTCGCCCCGAGGCCGCGCGTATAGGCGGCGGCGGCGGCCATGGCCGGGCCTGAATCACGCCGGGACGGCTCGACCAGGATGTCGATGTCGACCCCGATCTCGCGGGCCTGGCTCTCGCACATGAAGCGATAGGCGTCGTTGGTGGCGATCACCGGCTTGCCGAAGAGGCCCCGGTCGGCCACCCGCAGCAGCGTCTGCTGGAAGGTCGACTGCTTTCCCAGGAGCGGAACGAACTGCTTGGGCATGCTCTCGCGCGACAGCGGCCACAGGCGCTTGCCGGAGCCTCCGACGAGGATAACGGGCGTGATGAACGACATTCTGACGGCTTTCGTTACGGAGGGGCTTTATTGGCCGGCTTGGGCGGCGGCATGCCGGGCCGCGATATAGCCGAAGGTGAGGGTCGGGCCAATGGTGATGCCCGCACCGGGATAGGTACCTCCCATGACGCTGGTCATGTCGTTTCCGGCGGCATAGAGGCCGCGGATCGGCGCACCCTGTACGTCGAGGACGCGGGCGTGCCCGTCCACCCGCAGGCCGAGGAAGGTGCCGATGTCGCCCGGGACCATCTTCATCGCATAGAAAGGCCCCTGCAGGAGAGGCGCGAGACAGGGGTTGGGCCGGTGCGTCGGGTCGCCATTGAAGCGGTGATAGGCGTCGGTCCCCTTGCCGAAATCGGGATCCTCGCCGCGGGCGGCATTCGCGTTGAACCGGTCGATGGTCGCCTGCAGGGCTCCTGCATCAATGCCGATCTTTTGGGCCAGCTCCGCCCAGCTGCCCGCCGCCATCAGGTAGCCGTTGCGGATATGGGGGCCGAGCGGCAGCGGGGCGGGACCGATGGCGCCCATGCCGTAGCGCCGGATGGCGCGATGGTCGCAGAGCAGCCAGCAGCTCGTCTCCCCGCGCCCGCGGCAGGCCTCGACCATGGCGGGCACGAAGTCGTGGTACGAGGCCGATTCGTTGGCGAAGCGCCGGCCGGCCGGATCGACGGCGATGTAGCCGGGCTTGCCGCGCTCGTAGAAATGCGGGAACGGCAGGGGCGAGCCATCCGGTTGCGGGACCAGCGAGACCGGAACCCAGGCCGCCGGATGGGCGACATCCTCCGCCATGGCACCGCCCGCCGACTGGCCGAGCCGGATCCCGTCGCCGCGATTGCCCGGCGGCGGTGCGGAGCGATGGAAGTGCCCCTCCCGGACATGTCCGTAGTAGCGGCTCTTGAGGTCGTCGTTGGCGGGAAAGCCGCCGCAGGCCAGCACCACGCCGCGCCGGGCGCGGATCTCCTGTCGCTTGCCCTCCCGATGGACGAACGCACCGGTCACGGCGCCCTCGTGCTGCACGAGCTCGACGACGGGACTGTCGAGCCAGAGGTCGATGCCGCGCTCCTCGGCCGAGAGGGCGAGGGCCGCTATCAGGCCGTTTCCGTTGGTGAGGCGCGTTCCGCGATCGTGGCTCAGCCGGTCGAGCGCGTAGCGTGCCGTCATGCCGGCGACATGGAGAGCCGAGCGCGCCGAGCGGGTCATCTTGAAGACGTGCGGCAGGTCGTTGCGTCCCAGCATCATGCCGCCGAACGCCATCATCGTGCGCAGCGGCGCCCGCAACTGGCGGAACCGCTTGCCCAGCCGCCGACCGTCGAACGGCAGGGGCAGCAGCGAACGGCCGCCCTGTGCGGCACCCGGCTTGGTAGGGTGGTAATCGGCCCAGATCGGCACGGCCTCGTAACGAACGTGGGTGTTGTTCTCGATGAACTCGACGGCCGGGTTGCAGTTGTCGAGGAAGGCATTGGCCAATTCCAGGTTCAACCGGTTGCCGGCCTCCTGCTGCAGGTAGGTGAGGGCGTCCTGCTTGGAGTCGGGGATGCCGAGCGCCCGTCCGTGACGGTTGCCGGGGATCCAGATGACGCCGGCGGAGTAGGCCGTCGTTCCGCCGAACAGCGTCTCCTTCTCGACCATGAGCACGTCCAGGCCGGCATGAGAGGCCGTCAGTGCTGCCGAGAAACCGGCAGCGCCGGAGCCCACCACAAGAAGGTCGGTTTCGATCATGTCCTTGTCCTGCCGGGCGACGCTCCGCCCGAATGTCGGCCGAGATTCTCCTCGTGCCGGCGCCGGGCTTCGTTCTCCACCGCTTCGGCCAGCGCCGGAATGTGCGACGCGATTTCGTAGAAGTCGCTGGCGTAGAGGACGAGAAGGGTTGTCGGCGCCGTCGTGACGATGGTGGCGGCACGGGGCTGGCGATTGAGCAGCGACATTTCGCCGAAGAAGGCACCGTCGCCCAGGCGCACCGTGCCGCCGGTCGGCAATCGGACCTCGACCTCGCCGGCGCAGATGAAGAACATCGAGTCGCCGGGATCCCCGCGCCGCAGCACCTGAACGCGAGCCGGGTAGTAGCGGGTGCGCAACTTGCCCACGATCTCTGACAGCGTCACGACGCCCAGCGATGCGAAGATCGGCACCCGGGTCACCTGGTCCCAGACTCGCAGATACTCGCGCCGCCGCTCTTCCTGGGCGAAGCCGGTGGCGAGTACGCCGGTCATCAGCGCGAGCACCGCGATGCCGCTGATCATCAGCAGCGATCCGATGATGCGGCCCAGCGGCGTCAGCGGCACCACGTCGCCGTAGCCGGTCGTCGTCAGCGTGACGACCGCCCACCACATCGCGTTGGGCAGGCTGCCGAACTGCTGCGGCTGGCCGTCGCGCTCGACGATGTGGGCACCGGTCGCTGCCGCCATGAGCAGGATGGCGAACACGATCAGAACGCTGGCGATGGGCGCGCGTTCGTTGGAAATGACGCGCGCCAGCGTCCCGAAGGCCGGCGCGTGAAGCCCGAGCTTCAGGATCCAGAGAATGCAGAATATCGAGGCCGCGTCGGTCCCGGCGATGCTGTACCCGCCCGCCAGCATGAAGGCGGGCATGATCGCGAGCAATCCGATCAGGCCGGGAGCACTGCCGGCCCAATGCAGCCGTGCTCGCAGGGGAGTCATGTCCGCGGCGTGCGGCAGTTCCGGTGCGATCCACAGACGCGCCACATACTCCACGAGGAAGAAGAGTGTGACGCACCAGATTGCCCCCCGCAGGAAGACGCGCTGAGACGACGACATCTCCTCGACCGAGAGCAGAATGACGGCGAGCAACCCGATCGCCAGCACGACCAGATGGCCTTTCCGCCACCGGCGGCCGGCCGGCGTCGGGGTGTTGGGGCGCAGGATGTCGAACAGCTGCGCGCGGAGCGTCTTTGCAGAAGCCGTCACGGTGCGACCATAGGCGTGCTGGCCTGCGAATTGCAACGCGGCGGCGCCGGGTCTACCGTCGGACCATCCCCCCAGACAGAGGTTTGCACTCAAGGTGATCAACGATTTGCGCATTGCCGTCGACATCGGCGGCACGTTCACGGACGTCGTGTTGGAAGAGGGGGGCCGTCGGATCACCCGCAAGCTGCTGACGACGCCGCAGCGCCCGGAGCAGGCGGTTCTCGACGGGGTTCGCCTCATTCTCGGTGATGCCGGCAAGGGGTTCGGCGATGTCGGCGTGTTCGTCCATGGGACGACGCTGGCCACCAACGCCGTCATCGAGCGGCGCGGTGCGCGCACGGCGCTGATCGCCACGGAAGGATTTCGCGACGTTCTCGATATCGCCAACGAGAGCCGCTACGACCAGTACGATCTCAGCATCGAGAAGCCCAGGCCGCTCGTCGCACGCGCGATGCGCTTCACCATCCCCGAGCGCATGGACGTCCACGGCAAGGTCCGCCTGGCGCTGGACGAAAACGCGGTGCGGTCCCTGGCCGGGACCCTGAAGGCCGAGGGAATCGAAAGCGTCGCGGTGGCTTTCATGCATTCCTACGTCAACCCCGCTCATGAGCGTCGGGTCCGCGAGATCCTGAAGGAGGAGTTGCCCGAACTCTGGGTTACGCTTTCGAGCGAAGTCTGCCCAGAGGTCCGCGAGTACGAGCGGACCTCGACCGCAGTGGCCAATGCCTATGTGCAGCCCCTCATGGATTCCTACCTGGCGCGGATGCAGGCGGCACTCGCGGCCGAGAAGTTCACGGGCACGATCTACCTTGTCACCTCGGGCGGCGGGCTCACGGCGATCGAGACCGCGCGGCGCTTTCCGGTACGTCTCGTCGAATCGGGGCCGGCGGGCGGCGCGATCTTCGCGGCACAGGTCGCCGCTCGCGCGGGCGAAGCGCGAGCGCTCAGCTACGACATGGGCGGCACGACAGCCAAGGTCTGCCTGATCGACGACTACCAGCCGCACACGGCACGGCTGTTCGAGGTCGATCGCGCGGCCCGCTTTCTGAAGGGATCCGGACTGCCTGTCCGCATTCCCGTGATCGAAATGGTCGAGATCGGTGCAGGCGGCGGATCGATTGCGCGCCTCGACGCCCTCAAGCGGGTCACGGTCGGCCCCGAAAGCGCCGGCGCCGAGCCGGGACCTGCCTGCTACGGCCGCGGCGGCCGGCATCCGGCCGTCACCGACGCCAACGTGGTGCTCGGCACGATCGACCCGGCCCATTTCGCCGGCGGAACGATCGCGCTCGACATCGATGCCGCACGCGGCGCCATCGAACGCGATGTCGCCGACGGTATCGGTCTGTCGACCGAAATGGGAGCCTACGCCGTCTACGAGATGGTGTCTGAGAACATGGCGAGTGCCGCTCGCGTCCATGCGGTCGAACGGGGCGCCATCGTCAACCAGTACACGCTCATCGCCTTCGGCGGCGGC
>CAZPOS010000339.1:0-4792 GCA_964588065.1 uncultured Reyranella sp. | reverse complement strand
GAAAACTTCTTCACACATGCAGGGTATGGCTTCGATTAATGGGAATCCGCTCTAGGGGGAGAGGCTGGGTGAGGGGGCTGCGCACCTCCTGTAACCCCCTCACCTAACCTCTCCCCCTATCGGGGGAGAGGAATATGATTCAGGAATTCAATTCCTCGCGCAGCATCTCGAGTTCCAGCCATTCCGTCTCGGCGGCTTCGATCTCGGTCTGGGCGGCGCCGATGCGGGACGTCTTGGCCTGGAAACTCTTGGGATCGCGCCGGTAGAGGTCGGGATCGGCCAGCGCCTGCTGCAGGGTGGCGATCTCGGCCTGCAGGGCCTCGATCTTCTTCGGCAACTCGACCAGGGCGCGTTCGCGCTTGTAGCCGAGGCGGGCCTTGGCCGGGGCTGCCGGCTTCGGCGCAGGCGCCTTGTCCTTCGCGCGTGACGGCGTGACGCCGGTCGGCTCGACCCGCGGCCCGCGCTGGGCCACGTAGTCGCTGTAGCCGCCGGCATATTCGGTCGCGGTGCCGTCGCCTTCGAGCACGATGGTCGAGGTGACGAGCCGGTCGAGGAAATCGCGGTCGTGACTCACCAGCAGGACGGTGCCGTCATAGTCGTCGAGCGCTTCCTGCAGCAGGTCGAGCGTGTCGGCATCGAGATCGTTGGTCGGCTCGTCGAGCACGATCATGTTCGACGGCGCGGCCAGCGCCTTGGCGAGCAGCAGACGGTTGCGCTCGCCGCCCGAGAGGGTGCGCACCGGCTGGCGCGCCTGCTCGTCGCGGAACAGGTACTCGCGCAGGTAGGTCATCACATGGGTGAGATGGCCGCGCACCAGCACATGGTCGTTGCGGTCGGCCAGAGTGTCCCACGGGGTCTTGTCGGGATCGAGGCCGATGCGGCGCTGGTCGATCACCACCGGCATCAGGTTGGCACCGAGCTTCACCGTGCCGCTGTCGGGCTCCAGCTCGCCCATCAGCATCTTGAGCAGCGTCGTCTTGCCGGCGCCGTTCGGCCCGATCAGGCCGATGCGGTTCTTGCGGAAGATGCGGGTCGAGAAATCCTGGACGATGACCTTGTCGCCCCAGCGCTTGGTGATGTTGCGCGCCGTGACGACCAGCGCGCCCGAGGCCTCGGCGCTGCCGGCCTCGATGGTGGCGCGGCCGACGGGGCCGATCTGCTGGCTGCGCTGCTGACGCAGGGCCGCCAGCGCACGCAGGCGGCCTTCGTTGCGCGTGCGGCGGGCGCGGATCGACTTGCCGGCCCATTCGGTCTCGCGCTCGATCAGCCGGTCGAGCTTGTGCCGCTCGGTGGCCTCGCGTTCGAGGATGTCGTTCGACCAGGCCTCGAACTCACCGTAGCCCTTGTCGAGGCGGCGCACGATGCCGCGGTCGAGCCATAGCACGGCGCGCGTCAGGTTGGTGAGGAAGCGGCGATCATGGCTCACCAGCACATAGGCGCCGCGCCACTTGGAGAGCTTGTCCTCCAGCCACTCGATGGTCGGCAGGTCGAGATGGTTGGTGGGCTCGTCGAGCAGCATGACGTCGGGTTCGGCGATCAGCACGCGGGCGAGCGCGGCCCGGCGCGCCTCGCCGCCCGACAGGGTGGTCGGATCGCGATCGCCGGCGAGCTTCATGTCGTCGAGGATGGCGGCGACGCGATAGTCGTCCGGCCCCAGCGAGTCGGTGAGCGCGGAGGCGACATAGGCGCCGACCGTGGCGTGGCCGGTGAAGTCCGGCTCCTGCGGCAGGGTTGCGACCGTCGCGCCGGGCTGGGCGAAGCGCTCGCCGGAATCGGCGATCGGCGCGCCGGCCAGGATGCGCAGCAGGGTCGACTTGCCGGCGCCGTTGCGGCCGACCAGCGACAGGCGTTCGCCCGGCGCGATGCCGAGATCGACGCCGGCCAGGATGGTCTGGTCGCCGAGATGGAAGCGGATGCCGCTGAGTGCCAGGAGAGGAGGATCGGCCATGGGAGCGGGCTGTATTGGCTGAACCCGCCTCCCTCGGCAAGCATGAACCCCGGGGTTTGACGGGTCGCGCGGCGCGCTGCATGAAGGCGCCCATGGTCATGGGCCTCACCACCGGACTCTGGGTCAGCGCGCAAATTCGACTCTGCGACCGCGCCTTCATTCCGGCAGCCGTCGTGCGGCGCGGCGATCCCGATGTCGGGACCGTGCTGCTGAAGATCAACCGCTTCGAGGCGGGCGTGACCGTGTTCACGCAGACCAGCACGCTGGGCGACGAACCGGCCTGGAGCCGCGGCACCGGCCCCTCGCCCGTCACCGAACCCGAGGCCGACGCCTACATCGCCCGCCAGGTCGCCCGCGATCCCGACCTCTGGGTCCTCGAGATCGAGGACCGCAAGGGCGAGTACAAGATGGTCGGGAAGATCGTTTAGGCCGAGCGAAGCTCGGCCTATTGCGCCCCGAGCACCGTCCGCGGATCGATGGTCTTGCCGGCGCGGCGGACCTCGAAATGGAGCTGCGGCTCGGCCGTGCCGCCGGAATTGCCGACCTTGGCGATGGTCTGGCCCTTCTTGACCGTGTCGCCCTTCTTCACCAGCAGCTCTTCGTTGTTGCCGTAGGCGGTGATGTAGCCGCCGGGATGCTCGATCAGCAGCAGGTTGCCCATGCGGGCGACCTCGTTGCCGGCATAGACGACCTTGCCGCCCTCGGCGGCCTTCACCGGCGTGCCCTTGGGCGCGGCGATGTCGATGCCGTCGTTCTTCTGGCCGCCCGACGTACCATAGGCCGAGACGACCTTGCCGTTGACCGGCCAGATCATCTTCGCCGCCGGTGGCGTGGCCGGCACGGTCACCGACGTCTTGCTGAGCGGCGTGGGTTCGCCCGCGGGCGCGGCGGAGCGCGGCGCCTCGCCCTGCGAAGTGCCCGGCGGCGGGGCCAGGCCCTCGCGCTTCACCGACGACGGCGCATTGGGATTGGCGGCGGCGGTCTGCTGGCCGGCCGGCTCGCCGTAGCTGTCCGGCACGAAGCGGGCGCCCGGCATGGCGAGCGTCTGGCCGGGCTTGATCGTATAGGGCGCCTTGAGATTGTTGCGGTCGATGATGGTCTGCGACGGCACGCCATAACGGCGCGACAGACCGTCGACCGTGTCCTTGTCCTTCACGACATAGACCGGAACGGCATTGGGACCCGCAGCGGAGCCGGGATATTCCATGGTGCCTTCGCGGGCGCCCATGACGGTGTTGCAGGCGCCGAGCGCGACCGACAGCACCGCCATTGTACCCAGCGTATGCATGCGGCCGGCCCATCGCGAGGGGAAGCGAGGGGCGTTCTTCATGTATGAAGTGTAGCGCATCCCGACGCTCCGCCAAAGCGGAGCGTCCGCCTGCGCGCTTTCAGCCCGATCCGAGGACGGGCAGCGGGCCCGCGACCAGGGGCACGAAACGCACGGGCATCAGCGTGTCGCGCTGCAGGCCGCTCTCGTTCTTCACGATGCGCTCGACGACCTGGGAGGTGGGGTCGCGGCCCACCGGCACGATCAGGATGCCGCCGACGGCCAGCTGGTCGATCAGCGCCTGCGGGCGCTCTTCGGCGGCGGCGGTGACGATGATGCGGTCGAACGGCGCCTGGCCGGGCCAACCCTTGCTGCCGTCGTTGATGTCGACCACGACGTTGTAGATGCCGAGGTCGAGCAGTAGCCGCTCGGCCGCCTTGGAGAGCGGCTTGAAGCGCTCGACCGAGTAGACGCGGCGCGCGAGCTTGGCCAGCACGGCGGCCTGGTAGCCCGAGCCGGTGCCGATCTCCAGCACCTTCATGCGTGGCCCGACCCGCAGTGCCTCGGTCATGGCGGCAACCACCAGCGGCTGGCTGATCGTCTGGCCGAAGGCGATGGGCAGCGCGGTATTCTCCCAGGCGTTCGCGGTCGACCGAGGCGATCGCGCCCAGCACGTTCTCGTCGGTGATGCCGGAGTTGCGCAGTTCGGCGATCAGCCGCTGCATGGCGAGAACGTTCACGCCGCCCCCTCAGTCGAGGTCGACGGGCTGCGCCTCGAACTCCGCGACGAGCTTCCGGCGCATGGCCTCGTGCGTCAGGTCGAGGTGCAGCGGGGTCACCGAGACGTGGCCGGACCGCACGGCGGCGATGTCGCTCGCCTCGTCGATCTCGCTCTCCTGCGGCGCGTAGCCGATCCAGTAGTAGGTGCCGCCGCGCGGATCCTTGCGCTCGATGATGTGGCCCCCGAAGCCGCGCGTGCCGGTGTGCGTGACGCGCACGCCCTTCACCGACCCCGCGACGACGTCGGGGAAGTTGACGTTGACCAGCACGTTGCGCGGCCAGTCGAGAGCCAGAACGCGGCGCGCCACGGCGGCGCCGTGGGCGGTCGCGGTGCCCCACTTCACCGGATGGTCGTGGGTGTAGGCCTGGCTGAAGGCGATCGACGGGATGCCCAGCAGGCAGCCTTCCATGGCGCCCGCGATGGTGCCGGAATAGGTCACGTCGTCGGCGATGTTGGTGCCGCGGTTGACGCCCGACAGGACGAGGTCGGGCTTGCGGCTCTTCATCAGGTGCTTGACGGCGAACAGCACGCAGTCGGTGGGCGTGCCGTCGACCGCGACCTTGCCTTCGCTCACCTCGCGCGCGCGGATCGGCCGCGACAGCGACAGCGAATGGCCGGCGCCGCTCTGGTTGACCTCGGGCGCCACGATCCAGACGTCGCTCGACAGCTGCGTGGCGATCTCGACCAGCGCCTCGAGACCCGGCGCATGGATGCCGTCGTCGTTGGTGACGAGGATGCGCGCCTTGGCCAGGTTGGCGACCTTCATTGCTGCGCCGGCGCGGGAATGAGTTCGAGG
>CAZPOS010000338.1:0-4806 GCA_964588065.1 uncultured Reyranella sp. | reverse complement strand
CCTGCCGTTCTTCGAGGCGATCCGCCAGCTCGGCCAGGAACTGCCCCGCGGTCACGCCTGCTACATCCATCTGACCCTGCTGCCGTACATCAAGACGGCCGGCGAGATGAAGACCAAGCCGACCCAGCACTCGGTGAAGGAGCTGCGGTCGATCGGCATCCAGCCGGATATCCTGCTCTGTCGCTGCGAGCAGCCGATTCCGGCCAGCGAGCGCCGCAAGATCGGCCAATTCTGCAATGTGCGGGAAAGCGCCGTGATCCAGGCGATGGACTCGCCGAACATCTATCACGTGCCGCTCGACTACCATGCCCAGGGCCTGGACCGCGAAGTGCTGTCGGTGTTCGGCATGCTGGACACCGCGCCGGCTCCGGATCTTTCGCGCTGGCAGTCGATCTCCAACACCCTGACGCATCCGGACGGCGAGGTGAACATCGCCGTCGTCGGCAAGTACACCGGCCTGACCGACGCCTATAAGTCGCTGGTCGAGGCCCTGGTGCATGGCGGCGTCGCGAACAACGTTCGCGTCAATTTCGACTGGATCGAGGGCGAGGCCTTCGAGCGTGAAGAGGGGCTGATCTCCGAGCGCCTGACCGGCGTGCACGGCGTGCTGGTGCCGGGCGCGTTCGGCGAGCGCGGCTCGGAAGGCATGATCCGCGCGGTCCGCTTCGCGCGTGAGCACGAGATCCCGTACTTCGGCATCTGTTTCGGCATGCAGATGGCGATGATCGAGGCCGCGCGGAACCTGGCCGGGATCAAGCAGGCCTCGTCCACCGAGTTCGGCCCGACTTCGGAGCCGATCGTCGGCCTGATGACCGAGTGGGTGCGCGGCAACGAACGCGAGACCCGCAGGGAAGGCGACGACCTGGGCGGCACAATGCGTCTGGGCGCCTATGACGCCGTCCTGACGCCCGGTTCGAAGGTGGAGGCCATCTATGGCGGCACCACCATCAGCGAGCGCCACCGGCACCGCTACGAGGTCAACATCACCTATCGTGAAGCCATCGAGAGCACCGGGCTGGCGTTCTCGGGCCTTTCACCTGACGGCGTGCTGCCGGAAATCTGCGAGCGCAGCGACCACCCGTGGTTCGTCGGCGTTCAGTTCCACCCGGAACTGAAGAGCCGTCCGTTCGACCCGCACCCGCTGTTCACCGGCTTCATCGGCGCCGCCAAGGAGCGGAGCCGGCTGGTCTAGGTTCAGAACTCCCTCCCCATCAGCGGGAGGGAGCGCTAGCCTGTCGTCATGCTCACGCAGGATGACGTCCGCCGTATCGCGCTCGCCCAGCCCGAGGCCTACGAAGCCGACCATCACGGCATGCCGTCGTTCCGCGTCGGCAAGAAGATATTCTGCACGATCCACCAGGACCGCCCACGGACGATGCTCAAGCTCGATCCTGAGGACCAGCGCAATCTGGCGGAAGGCCGGCCGGGCGTGGTTGAGCCGGTTCCGGGATTTTGGGGCAAGAATGGATCGACCTTCGTGTGGTTCGAGCGAATCGATGAGGCCGATCTGGCTGGGCTGATGCGCATGGCCTGGGCTCAGGTGGCCTCTAAGGCCTTGCAGGCAAACGTTTTGAGCGGGATTCACAAGGGCGGTTGAAACCGCGGACATTTTCCGGCATACACCCGCGCTCACGTCGGCGGCCGCCCGTTCGGCCGCCTTCTCCATTTTCTACGCCTGCGAGATTTTCCGATGGCCGTTCCGAAGCGAAAAGTATCCCCCTCGCGGCGCAACATGCGACGCTCGCACCACGCGCTGGGCGCCAACTCCTATGTCGAGGACAAGGAAACCGGCGAACTGAAGCGTCCGCACCACGTGGACCTGAAGACCGGCATGTACAAGGGCCGCCAGGTCATCACGCCGAAGGCCGACTAAGCCTTCGACGTTCCGGCGCATAGCGCGCCGGCGAGTTTCGAAAGCCCCCGTCCGGGATGCCGGACGGGGGCTTTTGCTTTGCCCGCTTGGCTGGCGATTTGCCCACGCGTGCGAAGGTGGCTAAACGAACGCGCGCCTTCCTGCCCAAAGACTTGGAGCTCCCATGACCGAAATCATCGACATCACAGCCCGTGAAATCCTGGATAGCCGCGGCAATCCGACGGTCGAAGTCGATGTCGTCCTGGAAGATGGCTCGATGGGGCGCGCCGCGGTGCCGTCGGGGGCCTCCACGGGCGCGCACGAAGCGGTCGAGAAGCGGGACGGCGATAAGAGCCGCTACGGCGGCAAGGGCGTCCTGCAGGCCGTAGAGGCCGTCAACACCGAGATCTACGACGCGCTTTCGGGCTTTGACGCCGAGGACCAGCGCCGCCTTGACCAGCGCCTGATCGAGCTGGACGGCACGCCGAACAAGGCCCGCCTGGGCGCCAACGCCATTCTGGGCGTCAGCCTGGCGACCGCCAAGGCCGCGGCGATCAGCGCCGGCCTGCCGCTCTACAAGTATGTCGGCGGCGTCTCTGCCCGCGTGCTGCCCGTGCCGATGATGAACATCATCAACGGCGGCGCCCACGCCGACAATCCGATCGACATCCAGGAATTCATGATCCTCCCGACCGGCGCGCCGACCTTCGCCGAAGGCCTGCGGATGGGCGCGGAGATCTTCCACGGTCTGAAGAAGGCCCTGAAGGACGCCGGTCACAACACCAACGTCGGCGACGAGGGCGGCTTCGCCCCCAACATCGGCTCGGCCGAAGAGGCCCTGGCCTTCATCGTCAAGGCCGGCGAAGCGGCCGGCTACAAGGCCGGCTCGGACTTCCATCTGGGCCTCGACGTCGCCTCGACAGAGTTCTTCAAGGACGGCAAGTACGTGCTGGAAGGCGAGGGCAAGACCCTCGATCCGGCCGGTATGGTCAAGTACCTGGAAGGCCTGGTGAAGAACTTCCCGATCGTGAGCATCGAGGACGGCGCGGCCGAGGACGACCTGGAAGGCTGGAAGCTGCTGACCGAGGCTCTCGGCGGCAAGGTGCAGCTGGTCGGCGACGACCTGTTCGTGACCAATCCGGCGCGCCTGTCGATGGGCGTCGACAAGGGGCTGGCCAACTCGATCCTGGTCAAGGTCAACCAGATCGGCACGCTGTCCGAGACCATGGACGCCGTCGAGATGGCCCACCGCGCCGGCTACACCTCGGTGATGAGCCACCGCTCGGGCGAGACCGAAGACTCGACCATCGCCGACCTCGCGGTGGCGATGAACTGCGGCCAGATCAAGACCGGCTCGCTGGCCCGCTCGGACCGGACCGCCAAGTACAACCAACTGCTGCGCATCGAGGAAGAGCTGGGCGACCAGGCGATCTACCTCGGCGCCAAGGCGCTGAAGCAGCTCTAAAACGCGCCACATTCGGCGGGCAGGATTTTTCGCATCCGGCCCGCCGATCCGGTGTTTGTAACCGGAAATTAAGCGCGTTTGCGTGAGATGATCGCTGATCAGGAGTCCTGGATTCGACCGTGTTCGCGCGCTTCCGCCCATATCTGCCGACCGCGGCGCTCGTCCTCCTGATCTTCTATTTCGGGTTCCACGCCTTTACGGGCGAGCGTGGCCTTTTGTCGTCCACGCAACGGGATGCGACGCTCGCGGCCAAGTCCCAGGAACTCGCCGATCTGCGCGCCCAGCGCCGAGATCTGGAGGCCCGCGCCAAGCTGCTGCGCGATTCGAGCCTCTCCGCCGACCTACTGGAAGAACGTGCCCGTTCCCTGCTAGGTTTCGGGCATCCGAACGACTATGTGGTCCGCGTGAAGCCCTAGGGCGGATTCGTTCGTTCATTAACGACCCGAAAGCGCGGAATTTAACCGCGCAAAATCATTCCTACGGGAGAGACAGATGGCGCGTGGGCAAACGAGCTCCGCAGCTAAGCGCAAGAGCAATGACGCCGACGGCGGCGCCGTAGGCGGCGTGACCAAGGACGAACTGCTCAAGTACTATCGCGACATGTTGCTGATCCGCCGCTTTGAGGAGCGGGCCGGCCAGCTCTACGGCATGGGCCTGATCGGCGGCTTCTGCCACCTCTACATCGGCCAGGAGGCGATCGCGGTCGGCGTGCAGGCGATCAAGGAGCCTGGCGACCAGGTCATCACCGGCTATCGCGACCACGGCCACATGCTCGCCTGCGGCATGGATCCGCGCGAGGTCATGGCCGAACTGACCGGCCGGGCCGGCGGCTCATCCAAAGGTAAGGGCGGGTCGATGCACATGTTCTCGACCGAAGCCGACTTCTACGGCGGGCACGGGATCGTCGGCGCGCAGGTCGCGCTCGGCACCGGACTGGCGCTGGCAAACCACTACCGTGACAACAAGAAGGTCTCGTTCACCTATTTCGGCGACGGAGCGGCCAACCAGGGCCAGGTCTACGAGAGCTTCAACATGGCTCGGCTGTGGAACCTGCCGGTCGTCTATGTGATCGAGAACAACCAGTACGCCATGGGCACCTCGATCGAGCGCTCGTCGTCGGAAACCCACCTTTACAAGCGTGGCTCGTCGTTCCGGATCCCGGGCGAAGAGGTCGACGGCATGGACGTGATCGCGGTGAAGGCCGCGGCCCAGAAGGCCGCCGACCATGCGCGCTCAGGCGAGGGCCCCTACATCCTCGAGATGAAGACCTATCGCTATCGCGGCCACTCGATGAGCGACCCCGCCAAGTACCGGACCCGCGACGAGGTCGACGAGGTGCGCAAGACCCGTGACCCGATCGATCACGTTCAGGAGCTGCTGGAAAAGAACGGCTGGGCCGACGAGGCCGCGCTCAAGGCCATCGACGCCGAGGTGAAGGCGATCGTCGCCGACGCGGCCGAATTCGCCCGCACTTCGCCCGAGCCTGAGC
>CAZPOS010000337.1:0-4807 GCA_964588065.1 uncultured Reyranella sp. | reverse complement strand
GGCATCGGCGCGAAGCCGAAGCGATCGAGGTCGTAGCGGCTCATCCAGCAATGGATCATCTCGACGCCACAGCAGGCCAAACCGAAGGTCAGGCCCCACATCGAACCGGTGCGCGCCCAGGTAACCAGCTTGTCGAGCTGGGCCACGACGAAGCCCTTGTCGGCCAGTTCGTCGTTCAGCGCCCGCGACAGCGCCGCTTCGGCCGCCGTGTTGGGTTTGGCCGGAGTGATCACTCCCATTCCAGGGCTCCCTTACGCCACTCGTAGATGAAGCCCACCGTCAGCACGCCGAGGAACAGCATCATCGACCAGAAGCCGAAGAGGCCGATATCTCCGAGCGCCACCGCCCACGGAAACAGGAACGCGACCTCGAGATCGAAGATGATGAAGAGAATCGCGACCAGGTAGAAGCGGACATCGAACTGTCCGCGCGCGTCGTCGAACGGGGCGAACCCGCACTCGAACGGCGACAGTTTCTCCGAGTTCGGATTCTGGCGGGCGATCAGGTAGGACCCGCCGAGCATGGCGCAGACCAGCCCGAAGGCTAGTCCGAGGAAGATCAGGATTGGCAGGTATTCCCGCAGAAGAGCTTCCATCGCCACCCCTTGCGCCCGGTTATTTTGGGCCGCCAGTGTTTGGGCTGGCGCGAGCGACGGGACTCGAACCCGCGACCTCCGGCGTGACAGGCCGGCATTCTAACCAACTGAACTACGCCCGCTTTCAGCCCCAAACGGCGCGCGGAGAAATATAGGAGCCCCCACTGGGTGTCAAGCATACCGCAACCGCGAATGCGTGTGTAAGTGACGGATTCTTCAGAGAATTTCCGCGCGCCATGTGGAGACATCGCGGTGCGGGAAAGCGTATCGCCAATTGCGAGTCGCTCGCACACCATGAATCTATCGAAACGATCGCGCCCACTCTACGAGAGGCCATCGCAAAACGCTGGCCGGCTTGGCTTTCACTGTATCGGGAGGAAAGCGACGGCCGGGCCGCCGGATTTCTCGCGGACGCAGCGAGCCGGTCTGCAGACACGCTGTCGAGAGAAGTTGGTGGGCGATGACGGGATCGAACCGCCGACCAGTCCCGTGTAAAGGGAATGCTCTACCGCTGAGCTAATCGCCCAGCGTCGCTCCTAGCACAGCGCGCACGGAAAAGCCTAGTTGATCGCGTCCTTGAGAGCCTTGCTGGCTTTGAAGCGCGGGACGATGGCGGCGGGAATCTTGATCTTCTCACCGGTCTGGGGATTTCGCCCCTCGCCCGCCTGCCGCTTGGTCACCTGGAAGGTCCCGAACCCGACGAGGAGAACCTTCTCCTTCTTCCTGAGCGACTTGGTGATCACCGTCAGCATCGCGTCGATGGCGTTCGCGGCGTCCGTCTTGGAAAGGTTCGTCGACGCGGCGACGGCGGCAATCAGATCGTGCTTGTTCACGGGCGAGCCTCTCCATGGTCCGGCAACACAGGTGGTCCTGCCCCGCTTATACCATATTTTGTGGCCCAGCCGAAACGGATCGCAGCATTTGGGCTGAAACGACGAAGCCCCGGACAGGCCGGGGCTTCGCATTGCACTTGAGGAGGCATCTCAATGGGCGCGGGCGGCCTCCGCCGGCTCGGCCGGCTTGGCAGCGACGGCGTCGAGGTCGTTCACCCATTCGATGGCGACCAGCGGCTTCACCAGCGCCCGGGCCAGAACCTCGTCCACCGTCGAGACCGGGACGATCTCCAGCCCCTTCTTCACGTTGTCGGGAATCTCCGGCAGATCGCGCTCGTTTTCCTTGGGAATGAGCACGGTCTTGAGACCGCCGCGCAGGGCGGCCAGCAGCTTCTCCTTGAGGCCGCCGATCGGCATGACCCGCCCGCGCAGGCTGATCTCGCCGGTCATGGCCACGTCCTTGCGCACCGCGATGCCGGTCAGCGCCGACACGATCGAGGTGACCATCGCCACGCCGGCCGATGGGCCGTCCTTCGGCGTCGCGCCCTCGGGCACGTGGATGTGGATGTCGCGCTTCTCGAAGATGCTCGACTTGATGCCGAACATGTGGGCCCGCGACCGGACATAGGCGTTGGCCGCCTGCACCGACTCCTGCATCACGTCGCCCAGCTTGCCGGTGACGCTCATGCGACCGCGTCCCGGGACGAGCACGGCTTCGATCTGCAGCAGCTCGCCGCCGACCTCGGTCCAGGCCAGACCCGTCGTGATGCCGACCAGATCCTCGAGTTCGGCCTCCCCGAACCGGAAGCGCCGGACGCCGGCATACTTCTCGAGGTTCTTGGAGCCGATCTTCACCTTGGATGTCCCCTTCATGAGGATTTCCTTGGTGGCCTTGCGCGCCAGGTTGGCGATCTCGCGCTCCAGGTTACGGACGCCGGCCTCGCGCGTGTAGTAGCGTACAAGGTCGCGCACCGCATCGTCGTGGATATCGATCTCGTTCTCCTTGAGACCGTTCGCCTCGACCTGCTTCGGGATCAGATGCTTGCGCGTGATCGCGACCTTCTCGTCCTCGGTGTAACCGGCCAGGCGGATGATCTCCATGCGGTCCAGCAGCGGCTGCGCCATGCGCAGCGAGTTGGCCGTGGTGATGAACATCACGTCAGACAGGTCGTAGTCGATTTCGAGATAGTGATCGTTGAACGACGTGTTCTGTTCGGGGTCGAGGACCTCGAGCAGCGCCGACGACGGATCGCCGCGGAAATCGGCCCCCAGCTTGTCGATCTCGTCGAGCAGGAAGAGCGGGTTCGACGACTTCGCCTTCTTCATGCTCTGGATGACCTTGCCCGGCAGAGAGCCGATATAGGTCCTGCGATGACCGCGGATTTCAGCCTCGTCGCGCACGCCACCCAGCGACATGCGAACGAAGTTGCGCCCGGTCGCCTTGGCGATCGACTTGCCGAGCGAGGTCTTGCCGACGCCGGGCGGGCCGACGAGGCACAGGATCGGGCCCTTCATCTTGTTCACGCGCTGCTGGACCGCGAGATACTCGAGGATGCGCTCCTTCACCTTCTCCAGGCCGTGGTGATCGGCGTTGAGAATCTCCTCGGCGTACTTCAGGTCCTTGATGATCTTCGTGGGCTTGCGCCACGGGATCGACAGCAGCCAGTCGAGGTAGTTGCGCACCACCGTCGCCTCGGCCGACATCGGGCTCATCGTCCTGAGCTTCTTCAGCTCCGCGTTGGCCTTGTCCCGCGCCTCCTTGCTGAGACGCGTCTTCTTGATGCGCTTCTCCAGCTCGGAGACCTCGTCGCGACCGTCCTCGGTCTCGCCAAGCTCCTTCTGGATCGCCTTCATCTGCTCGTTCAGATAGTACTCGCGCTGCGTCTTCTCCATCTGACGCTTCACGCGATTGCGGATCTTCTTCTCGACCTGCAGGACGCCGATCTCGCCCTCCATCAGGCCGAGGATCCGCTCCAGGCGCTTCGACACCGAATCGAGCTCGAGCAGCTGCTGCTTCTCGGCGACCTTGAGCGCGAGGTGCGCGGAGATCGTGTCGGCGAGCTTCGCCGGCTCCTCTATCTTGTTGATCGAGACGACGACTTCCGGCGGCACCTTCTTGTTCAGCTTCACGTAGTTCTCGAACTCCGAGACCACGGTGCGGGCAGCCGCCTGCAGCTCCGCGCTGTCGCCGGCGGATTCCTCCATGTCGACGGCGCGGGCCTCGAAGAAATCGGCGCGATCGTTGTAGCCGGTGATCTTCACCCGCCGGCCGCCCTCGACCAGCACCTTGACGGTGTCGTCGGGGAGCTTCAGCAGCTGGAGCACGGTGCCGAGCGTGCCGATCGTGTAGATGTCCTCGGGGCCGGGATCGTCCTGGCTGGCGTTCTTCTGGGCGATCAGCAGAATTTGCTTGTCGTCCTTCATGACCTCTTCGAGGGCCTTGACGCTCTTCTCGCGACCGACGAAGAGCGGGACGATCATGCCGGGAAACACGACGATGTCGCGCAGCGGCAGGACGGGATAGACGGTTCCTTGAATGGGGGCGTTCATGATGCCTCGCAACGTACGCTGTTAGAGCTACCCGTGCCTCGGCCGGGGATCCCCCTCGGGGCGATCCACGGCACGCGAACGCGCGCACTCGATATCAGAGATTGGCCTGAACAGAGGGTTGTTCAAGCCCCGTCGGGGAGACCGCCGGCGACGGTTGCCGCCGACGCAGCAAAACTCAGGCCGGAGCAGCCGCAACGCCTTCTTTGCGCTCGCCGTGCACGTAGAGCGGCTGGGCGCGACCCTCGATCACTTCCCGGTTGATCACCACCTCCTCGACCCCGTCGAGCGACGGCAGGTCGTACATGGTGTCGAGCAGGACCGTCTCCATGATGGACCGCAGCCCGCGGGCGCCGGTCTTGCGCTGGATGGCCTTCTGGGCCACCGCGCGCAGGGCATCGTCGGAGAATTTGAGCTTGACGTTCTCCATGTCGAAGAGACGCTGGTATTGCTTGATCAGCGCGTTCTTCGGCCGGGTGAGGATCTCGATCAGCGCGACCTCGTCCAGGTCCTCGAGCGTCGCCACGACCGGCAGACGGCCGACGAATTCGGGGATCAGGCCGTAGCGCAGCAGGTCCTCGGGCTCGAGATCCTTGAGGATCTCGCCGGTCCGGCGATCCTCCGGCCCTCGCACTTCCGCGCCGAAGCCGATCGACGTGCCCTGGCGGCGCATCGAGATGATCTTGTCGAGCCCGGCGAAGGCGCCGCCGCAGATGAACAGGATGTTGGTCGTGTCGACCTGGAGGAACTCCTGCTGCGGATGCTTGCGCCCGCCCTGCGGCGGCACGCTGGCCATGGTGCCTTCGATCAGCTTGAGCAGCGCCTGCTGCAC
>CAZPOS010000336.1:0-4821 GCA_964588065.1 uncultured Reyranella sp. | reverse complement strand
CGACTACGAAGGTGCGCGGCCGATCTTCGCCGACGACATGATCGCCTTCGGCACCTTCACCGACTTCATGATCGGCCGCGACCTGGCCGAACAGAAGCAGTGGCGCAACGTCTGGGGCACGATCCGCGCGTTCCGCTACGACCTCGACAAGATCGAGGCCATCGTCTCGGCCGACCGGCTGACCGCGGTCGGCATGGGCGTCTGGCAGTCCTACGGCTTCCATCCCAACGGCGACCGCTTCGACCGGCCGGGGCGCACCACGACCGTGATGGGGCGCAAGGCGGTGGGCGACCCGTTCGTGGCGACCCACACCCACATGTCGCTGTTCCGCGGCACGCCGGAGCGAAGCTACGGGAACTTCGCCAAGAGCGAGGTCGTCTGAACTTCAGGCCGGATCGATCGCGCCCTTGCGCTCGACGATCATCCGGTACTGGTCGGGCTGGCGGTGGACGGCGAAGTTGAAGGTCGTCGTCTTGTAGCTCTTGCCGGCATCGAGGTCGCAGCGATGGACGATCAGCTCGTCGCCGTCGCCGCCCGCTCGCGCCACGACCTTGCCCGACGGCGCCACGATCATGCTGTCGGCCAGCGACGGCACGCCCTCTTCCGTGCCGCCCTTGGCGACACCGACCACCCACGTCCCGTTCTGGTAGGCGCCGGCCTGCATGGAGAGCTGGTTGTGGAACCAGGAATGCTCGTCGTGATCGGGCGACGGCGCGTTGTGCAGCGGCGTGTTGTAGCCCAACAGCACCATCTCGACGTTCTGCAGTCCCATCACGCGGTAAGTTTCGGGCCAGCGGCGGTCGTTGCAGATGCACATGCCCATGTTGCCGCCGAACGCCTTCACGACCGGGAAGCCGAGATTGCCGACCTCGAAGTAGCGCTTCTCGAGATGCTGGAACGGCCGCTCCGGTTCGTGCCCGGCATGGCCGGGGAGATGCACCTTGCGGTACTTGGCCACGATGCTGCCGTCGCGCTCGACCAGGATCGAGGTGTTGAAGCGCCGGACGCGGCCGTCCTCGTGGGCGAGTTCGGCGTAACCCAGGCAGAAGCCCATCTTGAGGCGTTTCGCTTCGGTGAACAGCGCTGCCGTCTCGTTGGACGGCATCTCCTGCTCGAAGAAGGAATCGATCTCGGCCTGGTCCTGCATCCACCAGCGCGGGAAGAACGTCGTGAGCGTGAGTTCCGGGAACACCACGAGCTCGCAGCCCATGCGCTTCGCCTCGCGCAGGTGCGCGATCAGCCGCTCCACCACGTCATGGCGGGTATGGCTGCGCTGGATGGGGCCCATCTGCGCCGCGCCGACAGTCAGAAAACGCGTCATCGTCACCTCTTGGCCCAGAGTATAGCGCCTAGGGGCCGGCGCGCTTCACGTCGTTCGTGAACTCTGCCGAGCAAAAACTGCCGCCCTGGAAGAGATCGCCGACCGGATCTGGTCCGATCTTTGCCTGCTCGGCCTCGGCATGGGCACGATGCTCCTCGGCCTTGTCCTGCGGACGATAGCCGAATCGATTCGCCCGCGAATTGTCCCACCAGCCCGCCGCATTGTCCGACGCTCCGTAGAAGATCTCGTAGCGGATATCGGGATGGTCGAGACCGATCTGGAAGAGCTGGACCAGATCGCGCGGCGAGATCCAGATGGACAGGCGCCGCACGTCGAGCGGCAGCGGCCCGACATTGCCGATGCGCAGGCAGGTCACGGCCATACCGTGCTTGTCGGAATAGAGAGCGCCCAGCGCCTCGCCGAACACCTTGCTGACGCCGTAGCGGCTGTCGGGCCGTACGGTGACGTCGGTGCCGATGCGCTGCGTCCGCGGATAGAAGCCGATCGCGTGGTTCGACGAGGCGAAGATCACCCGCTTCACGCCCGCCACCCGCGCCGCCTCGAACACGTTGTGGCAGCCGATGATGTTGGCCTGCAGGATCTGGTCCCACGTGCCCTCGACCGAGTGGCCGCCGAGATGGATGACGCTGTCGGCGCCCGCGAGCGCTGCAGCGACTTCGTCGGGACGGGTGAGATCGGCGGGCACGAAGGTCTCGTGCGGCTGCAGATCCGCGGGCTCGACGCGGTCGCTCAACACGAGCCCGGGATAGAGCGCGGCCAGCAGCGGCCGGGTCATGGTGCCGATGCCGCCGGCGGCGCCGGTCATGACGATGCGACGGGTGCCCTCAGCGTTGGCCATTCCTGTTTCCTCCTGCCGTGCTCCATGGCGTTCGACCTACCCGGCCAGTTCCAGCATCAGGTTCAGCAGAACCTGAGCACCGGCTCCGAGATCGGCGGCGGCCGTGTGTTCCTTCACGTTGTGGCTGAGGCCCGCGACCGACGGCACGAAGATCATGGCCGTCGGGCAGAGGCGCTGCATCATCTGGGCATCGTGGCCCGCGCCCGACGGCATGCGCCGCGTGGTGAGCGACAGGGCCTTGGCATGATGCTCGACCCGGTCGACCAGGGCCGCATCGAAGATCACCGGCTCGAAGCGGGCCAGCACCTTGGCCTCGACCTCGACGCGCTCGGCCTTCGCGACTTCGGCGATGTGTTCTGCGACGCGCGCCTCGGCCTCCGCGAGCTTGGCCTCGTCGGTATTGCGCAGGTCGACCGAGAAGATCGCGCGGTTGGGCACGACGTTGATGAGGTTGGGACGCAGCGCCAGCGAGCCCACCGTGGCCACCTGGTTGCCACCCATCTCCCAGGCGAGCTTGCGGGCAAACAGGTTCACCGAGGCCGCGAGATAGCCGGCGTCGCGTCGCAGGCGCATCGGCGTCGTGCCGGCGTGGTTGGAAACGCCGGTCACGGTGTATTCCGTCCACGAGATGCCCTGCACGCTTTCGACCACGCCGATTCGGACCTTTTCCTCGTCGAGGATCGGTCCCTGCTCGATATGCAGTTCGACGAAGGCATGCGGTCTCACCGCGCCGGGTGTCGCCGGCCCGAGGTAGCCGATGCGCCGCAGCTCGTCGCCGACGGAGACGCCGTCCTTGTCGACCGCCGCATAGACCTCGTCGAGCCCGATGCCCCCGGCATAGACCAGGCTGCCCATCATGTCGGGCTGGAAGCGCGCGCCCTCCTCGTTGGTGAAGAAGGCGACCGCGATCGGGCGGCGCGTCTGAATGCCGGCCTCGTTGAGCGCCCGTACCACCTCCAGCCCCGCGAGCACGCCGTAGTTCCCGTCGTAGCGCCCGCCGGTGCGCACCGTGTCGATGTGGCTGCCTGTCATTACCGGCGCGACATCCTCGGTCCCGGCTCGCACGCCGACCACGTTGCCGATCGCGTCGACCGTCACGGCGAGGCCCAAGGCCTTCATCCAGCCCACGACCAGGTCGCGGCCGGCTCTGTCCTCGTCGGTGAGCGCCAGCCGCGCGCAGCCGCCGCCTTCGATGGCGCCGATGGCAGCCAGCTCGTCGAGGGCGCCCAGCAGGCGCCTTTCATCCAGTTGCAACATGAATTCTCCAGTCGGGTCAGGACCTTAGTCGGTCGCCACGGGCCGGGCAAAATATCACGGCGGCTTGATCCGGATTGCCTTGCAAGCGCCACGCCCCGAGGTCACTTAGGAAGGCGATGACCCGCATTCTGGCCCTTCTGCTCGTGCTTCTGGCCGGTCCGGCCCTCGCACCGTCGGCGTTCGCGCAGGCTTCGGCCGCGCCCACGGCGGTCGTGACGACCGAGAACGTGCGCTCGGAGCTCGTGTCCGAGGTCGTGACGGTCAAGCCCGGCGAGCCCTTCTGGGTTGCGCTGCGCCAGACCCTGCGGCCGAAGTGGCATACCTACTGGAAGAACCCCGGCGAATCGGGACTGCCGACCGAGATCACGTGGAAGCTGCCCGAAGGCGCCAGGGCCGATCCCATCGTCTGGCCCGCCCCGATCCTGTTCGATATCGGTGGCGTCATCAATTACGGCTTCAAGGACGAGTCGATGCTGCTTGTCCGCATCACGCCGCCGGCCGATCTCGCGGGCCCGCTGACCTTGGCCGCCGAGGCGAACTGGCTGGTCTGCGAGGATGTCTGCATCCCCGAAGAGGGCAAGTTCGAGCTCGTCCTGCCCTCGGGCACAGCGGCCACGCCGGCGCCGCCCGCCACGCGCGATCTGTTCGAGAAAGCTCGCCGCGCGGTGCCGACGGCGAGCCCCTGGCCGGCCCGCTATGGCCTGTCCAAGACCGGCGATCCCACCCTGCTGGTCGAGGCCAAGGGCCTGAAGCCGGATACGATCGGCGACGTCTATTTCTTCCCGGCCGAGTGGGGGCCCATCGCCACCATGGCCAAACAGACCGCCACGGTGACGCCCGAGGGCATTCGCATTCCCCTGAAGAGGGGCGATGCCAAGGCGGCGATACCCGCCCAATTGGCTGGCACGCTGGTTCTCACCGAGAACACCGCCGACGGCAGTGTGAGGCAGGCTTTCGACCTGTCGGCCAAGCTCGATCCGGCTTTCGTGCCGGCCACCACGGGGTCGCTGGCGAATGCCGTGGGCGCCGAGCAACTCTCGCTGCTGCAGGCGCTGGCCTTCGCGCTGCTCGGAGGGTTGATCCTGAACCTGATGCCCTGCGTCTTTCCGGTGCTGGCGATGAAGGCGGCGGCCTTCGCGCGACTCGCCGGCCACGCACGCAGCGAGATGCGCCGCGATGGGCTCGCCTATACCGCGGGCGTCCTCGTCTCCTTCGCCGCCATGGCCGGTGTGTTGATCGCCCTTCGCTCGACCGTGGGCGAGGTGAGCTGGGGCTTCCAGTTCCAGTCGCCGGTCTTCTCGCTGCTGATCGCCTACCTGTTCTTCGTGGTCGGCCTCAACCTCTCCGGCGTGTTCGAGGTCGGCAACCGGCTGGCTGGGGTCGG
>CAZPOS010000335.1:0-4824 GCA_964588065.1 uncultured Reyranella sp. | reverse complement strand
CATCCTAGTAGTCACGTCCGGCTTCCTTCGATGTGAGGAGGTAGATGCGGTCCTGGAGCTCGTCGGCCGACATGACGCCGTATCCGATCGGGATGGCCTGCCCCTTGAGCGCATCCCAGAGCACGACGGCCGGCGTCACCTTCGGCTCGAGGCCCATGCGGGTGCGCTGGTTGGTCTCGACGGCGTAGTTGGGGAAATGGCGCGACGGCCCGCCGTCGGTGGAGATCGCCCGGACCGCGATGTGCCAGGTCGACGCGACGCTCTGCACGATCGGCGACATCACCTCGCAGGCGCCGCAGCTCTGCGCGAAGAAGTAGAACAGCCCGTAGCGCGCCCCGAGCTGCGCCATCACGGCGTTGCGCTCGGCGCTGCGCGCGTCCTGCCACTGCATCTTGCCGAGCGTCGAGACCGGCCGCTGCAGCGTGTAGTCGAGCTCGGGGTCCTGCCAGATCGCCCGCTGCCAGACATCGCTGAACAGCGACGCGCGGTCGAGCTGCTCGCGCTGGAAGCGGATATAGGCGGTGACGTTGGCCGGCGTCGGCTCGAGGATCGCCTTCGCTTTCAGCTCGCGCAGCTGCGCCGTGATCGCATCGAGCTGGCTGGTCGCGCTCGCCGCCGGCGGTGCGGCGGGCTCCGGCGTTTCGGCCGGCCGGGGCCTGGTGCAGTAGAACCAGTAACCGAGCCGGCGCTTCTCGCAGTAGAAGCTGTCCTGGCCGTCGCCGGTCGCAACGAGCGGCGGCTCCTGGGCGTATGCCGGTGCGGCTGTCGTCAGGAGGATGGCCAGCGTGAGGCAGGCGGCCGGAAGCCGCCGGGCGGGCCTATTGGCGTGCGCGGGCATAATAGTCCTCGATCTTCTGCTGGATTTCGGTGGCGGCCTGCAGCTCGTCAGGCAGGCGGGCGGCGTCGGTGAACTCGGCATAGACCTCGCTGAAGTCCATCTTCGAGAGGTCGAGCCGGGCGAACTCGTCGATCGTGAAGCCGAGGCACTGCTCGGTCTTCGGCTTGCCCCACGGCTTGTTCAGTTGCCGGCGGCCCTGCTCCTGCAGGATCCGCGAGAGCTTGGATTCGAAGCAGCAGTAGACCTTCTTCTTGGTCAGGCAGACGCCGAGGAAGCTGTCCGAGCAATAGCTGCCGACATAGGCGCAAAGGCCCTGCGCATCGCGCTGGTGGAGAAGCGCCTCCTCTCGGCTGCAGCCGAGCGCCATGAGCAGCTGGATGCCCGGAATCAGCGGAAATCCCTTGCCCCGGCAGCAGTTGAGCGCCCCGAAGACCTTGGACGAGCAGGTGTTGCGCGTGCCGCGGAACAGGGTGAGCGTGTCGGAGTCGAACTCGCGCCGCGCCTGGTTCATCGCGTTCAGCGCGACGGCGGCATCCTTGAACTCGTCATTCGCCTCGCGCTGGATCGTCTCGCACGAGCCGTCGATGCAGTAGACATCGCCATCGCAGATGAACTGGTTGGTGCTGGCGGGCTGGTCCGGGACGGGACAGTCATAGACCCGCTCCCAGGTCCGGCAGGGCTCGTCGGTCAGGCAGTCCTCGCGCCCCAGCGTGCATCCGGCCGTGCCTTCCAGCGCCTCGCAATCCTGCGCTTCCGTGAACTGCGCGCAGGCGTAGCTGCGCGACCAGGCCCAGCAGGGCTGGGTGACCGACACCCCGTCGATGACGCGGGTGACGGGATCGCTGTCGGTGCAGGTCTCCGCGTCCTGCTGGCAGCTGCTGTCGGCGGCAAGGCTCGCGCAGCCGCTCTCGTTCCGGGTGGTGGTGACCGTCGGGCTGCCCGCGATCCGGTCGGGTGTCAGGCCGGGGACCGGCTGCGAGCAGGTATATTCGAACATCGCCCCGTCCGGCTCGGAGCAGACCTTGCGCCCGCCGATCCAGGTCCACTGCAGGCACCGGTAGGACAGGCGGCGCGTGCGCCGGCACGTCCCTGTCGGAAGCTCGGAACAATCGAGGCTGCCGTCCCAGGCATCAAGCGAGCAGCGGTAGATATAGTCAGTGCCGGGAACGACGCTCGCCTCGAGCGTGACACGGCAGGTGCGCGTCTCCTGGCTGGCGGTGTAGCCGGTGTTGCAGGTCGCCATGTAGCGTCCGGCGCTCCCCGTGCCGGCGGGCAGCGGGACGCAGCGGCCCTGCGAACCGCCGATCGCCATCCCGCTGGTGTAGGCAAGCGGATCCTCGCTCAGCGTCTTGCTGCGCGCGATCACCGCGTCGAGATCCTGCGGGGCAAAGCGCGCGCGCCGGTCCATCGAGTCCCGCATCGTGCGATAGCCGGTGCTCGAGCTTGCCTGGCTCGCCGCCTCCCGGCTCATGCGGTCGGGATCGTCGAAGTAATCGGACTGGCTCGGCACGCCGCCGAAATTGGGAACCCGGCCCGCGTCGGGACGGGTGGTCGCCGCCTCCTGCGCGTCGGCCGCCTTCTCGCGGCCGAACGCCTTGCCGTCGGCCTTGGCGGCCTCGGTCGTGGTCTGGGCATGGGCGACCCCGCCCGGCAGCAGGCAGGCGCAAGCGAGCGACATCGGGAGCAGCAGAAACCGTTTCATGGGGCCGGCCTTTCGAGTCGGGCGAGATGCTGGGCGGCGATGAGCGCGCCGGGGCCGCCGCCGCGGGCAAAGGTCTCGAGCGCGTAGGCGGCGCTCACGTTGCCGCTCATGCGGTCGTGCGGCGGGACGGCGGTCGTGCAGTCGAACCCATCGCACAGGTCGAAGTCGCTGCCGGTGACGACGTAGGTAGGCACCGCTTCAATCCCGAACGCGCGGAACAGCTGCGGATCGATCCCCACGCTCGCCAGATCCTCGCCCGGCCGCACGACTTTCGACAGCGCGGTCGTCAGCACCTTTGCGCTGTTCTGCGGCAGGCCGCGCAGGACGATCACGCCGCCCGCGCGGGTGACGTCGTCTATCATCGCGCGCAGCGCAGCCGGCGGCATCGACAGCGACGCAAAGGCAATGAAGCGCGGGGCCTCGCCCATGCTTTCGCTTGCCATCGTGCCGGCATCGGCGACCATCCGGTCGAAATCGAAGGTCTGCGCCGGATCGGGCCTCGCGCTCCTGGCAGCCTCGCCGGCGAAGCGCCGGCCGTGCGCCTGGGCGTCGGCAGCGCTGGTCCGCGCCTGCTCGGCCACTTGCTCGGCGCGGGCACGGGCTCTGGCCGCAAGCGCGTCGGCTTCGCCCGCCTGTTCGGCCGCGCGGGCGCGGATCGCCCCAAGATCGATGTCTTGGTCGAGGTCCGGGTCGGCGGTCTGGGCGGCGGCGCCGGCGAAGGCAGCGGCGCCCGCCAGCGCGGCGAGGGCGAGGAGATGGGGGAGCGTCTTCATAGCGCGCAGCAGTTCCGTTTGCGCCAGACCAGGTAGCCCATGTCCTCGCCGATGGCGGGATAGACCTGGCCTGCCGACATGAAGGTGGTGGAGGCGCCGATGGGCGCGCAGGCGTAGCGGCCCTTCGTCTGCGGGTTGGGGTTGGTCGCCTGGAAGCGGTATTGCTGCTTGCGCATCACCGGCATCAGGTACTTGCCGCACAGCCCCTTGCTGCCCATCGTGCCCCACGCGACGAGCTCGCGGTGAAGCTTGTACGAGAAGCGGGCGAGCGCGAGGCGTGAGGCCTGGACATGGCCGATCGTCGCCGAGACATTGCCGTTCAGCGGATACATCGTGCCCTGGCAGCCGGCGCACCAGAACAGCTCGTCGGTCGGCAGCTTGGCGGTCGCCGCGACGCAGTCGGCGGCGCAGGCCGCGAGCGCCAGCGGATTGGCGAACAGCACCGCCTCGGGGTTGATGATCGCGGTGAGCTCGCTGTCCTGCCACAGCGGGTCGATTTCGGTGATGTAGAGAATGTCGACCGAGCCGGATTCGAGGCACAGGAAGTCGGCGACGATCTCCATCCAGTAGATCAGCGGGTAGGCGTACCAGTGGACGTGCCACTGCGAATTGTACTGGGTGTTGCCGCCGACCGCCGAAGGACCAGCCATCGTTTTGAAGCCGATGTCGAAGCCCGGATCGAGCTTCATCCCGCCGAGGTTGACGAAGCACCACGGCTTCATGCTGACGTCGGCAAGGCGAACCGGCTCCCAGAACCCCATCGCGACCCCGGGCCTCAGGCCGCACAGGCAGACCGGGGAATCGGGGTTGTCGGTGTCGGGCCGCTCCGAGGGCCAGATCTTCAGGCTCCCGACCGAGATCGGGAACAGGCACGACCAGCAGATGTCGGTGATCGGGTTGACGAACTTGCCCGTGCAGCGGCCGGGTCCCGCCGCGGCCTCGGCGGGCGCGCTGCCCGCGAATCCAAGCCCGGCGAGGAGCAGCACCCCGCCGATCCACGACAACAGGCCCCTTGGCTTTTTCATGACGACGGACGCTCCCTGCGCTCGACTGGCTGCTCGGTGACGAGAAGCACGCGGCCCTGTTGCTCGACTGTCGCGGGGACGGCGCGGATGCCGAAGTGCTTCACCAGGCTGCCGCCCTGGTCGAAGTAGAAGCGGCGCTGCCGCGCCTTCATCAGCTCGAGCGGCGCCCCGCGCACGAGGATCAGCTTGGCGCGCGCCGCGCCGAAGCGCCGCGCCGCCCAGGCGAGCTGGACCGGGTCGTCGCCGTCGATGAAGACGAGCGGCGCCCTGAGCGGCACCGTGTCGAGCGGATTGACGCGCGTCCCCGCGGCGATGATGACCCGGCCCTTGTCGTCAGCAATGTCGCGCTCGACGGTGATGGTCGGGTCGAACCGCCAGCTGCGCATCGCGGCCGCCACTGCCAGCCCGGCAACCGGCTCGGGCCGGTTGACCCGCGCGATCGTGCGGCGCTTCAGCTCCTCGTTGAGCCGTGCCGTCTCGCCGGTT
>CAZPOS010000334.1:553-4845 GCA_964588065.1 uncultured Reyranella sp. | reverse complement strand
GACAGGGGGAGATACGCGCACGGCCCCGCTTTGGCAAGAAATCCGCCGCACGCCGCTTGCCGAAACCGCGCGGGCGAAAGTCTTGACGGAGACCGGAGCCCCGCCCCCATATCGACCGCGAAAGGAATTTCCATGACCGAGACTGCCCTGCCGCTGGCGGGATTGCGCGTGCTGGACATCAGCTCATTCATCGCCGCACCGGCCGCGGCCGTCGTGCTGGGCGACTGGGGCGCCGACGTGATCAAGGTCGAGGGACCGGACGGCGATCCAAACCGCCGCATCATGCATGATTCGGCGAACTATCCGAAAAGCCCGGTGAACTATCCCTGGCAGATGGATTCGCGGAACAAGCGCTCCGTCGTTCTCGATCTCAAGCAGGCCGATGCCCGCGCCGCGCTCGACCGGCTGATCGCGGTCTCCGACATCCTGATCTGCAACTTCCCGCCGCCGGTGCGCGACAAGCTGAAGCTCGCCTACGAGGACGTCAGGCAGGTCAATCCGAAGCTGATCTACGCCTCCCTCACCGGCTACGGCGAGAGCGGCCCCGATCGCGACCGGCCGGGCTTCGACGCCACCGCCTACTTCGCGCGCTCGGGCCTGCTCGATGCCCAGCGCTACGAGGGCGGGCCGCCGGGCGTGCCCGGCCCGGCGCAGGGCGATCGCGCCACGGCCATGGCGCTCGTCTCCTCCATCCTCATGGCGCTCATCCACCGCATGAAGACCGGCGAAGGCTCGTGGGTCGGTACGTCGCTGCTGGGCAATGGCCTGTGGTCGTGCGGCGTGATCGCGCAAGCAGCGCTCGTCGGCGCCTTCCTGCCGCACCGACCGCCGCCCGACCGGCCCCGCTCGGCGCTGGGCAACATCTACCGCACGTCCGACGACCGCTGGCTGCAGCTCACCATCGTGCGCACCGACAAGCTGTGGGCGCCGCTCTGCCGGGCGATGGGCCTGGAGGCCTTGATCGACGATCCGCGCTTCGCCAGCGAACCGGAGCGCCGCGCCCGTGCCGGCGAGTTGGCCGGCATCCTGAGCGATACTTTCGCGACAAAGCCCTATGAACACTGGCGCGACGCGCTGGCGACGCACAGCGTCACCTTCGGCGTCATCAGCCGCCCGCAGGACGTGCCAGACGATGAGCAGGCCGTGGCCTGCGGCGCCGTGGTCGAGACGGCGATTCCCGACATGCCGCGCACGCTGGCCGATCCGATCCGCCTCGGCTTCGCCCGCCCGCGCATCGCGCATCCCGCGCCGGAGCTCGGCGAGCACAGCGAGCAGGTGCTGCGCGAGGCCGGCATGAGTGCGCAGGAAGTCGAGGCTCTCAAGGCCAGCGGTGCGCTGCGATGACGGCGGACGAACCGCTGCCGCTGGCCGGCCTCACCGTCCTCGACATCAGCTCCTTCATCGCCGCGCCCGCGGCGGCGGCGGCCCTGGGCGATTTCGGCGCCGACGTCATCAAGATCGAGCCGCCGGTCGACGGCGATCCGCACCGCAACAGCTTTCGCAATGCCAGCTATCCGCAGAGCGACCGGAACTTCCCGTGGCAGCTCGACGGCCGGCACAAGCGCTCGCTGGCGCTCGACCTCAAGACCGACGGCGCCCGCACCATCCTCGAACGGCTGCTGAAGCGGGCCGACGTGATGATCGTGAACTTCCCGCCGCCGGCCCGCGAGCGGCTGCGGCTGCGCTGGGAAGACATCGAGCCGATCAACCCGCGGCTCGTCTACTGTTCGCTCACGGGATACGGCGAGACCGGCCCTGACCGCGACCGGCCGGGCTTCGACATCACCGCCTATTTCGGCCGCTCCGGTATCCTCGATGCGGCGCGCTACGAGGGCGGGCCGCCGGGAGTCTCGCTGCCGGCGCAGGGCGACCGAGCCACCGCGATGACCCTGGTGGCCGCAGTCCTGATGGGCCTGCGGCGGCGCGACCAGACCGGCAAGGGCGGCTGGGTCGGCACCTCGCTCTACGCCAACGGCGTCTGGGCCAACGGAACCACCGCCGCCGGCGCGCTGGTCGGCGCGCAGCTGCCGGTCCGGCCGCCGCCCGACAAACCGCGCAACGCGCTGACGAACCTCTACCGCACCAAGGACGATCGCTGGCTGCAGCTCCTCATGGTGCGCGACGACCGGCTGTGGGCCACCTTCTGCAACATCATCGAACGGCCCGATCTCGCGGCCGATTCACGGTTCGCCGGACGGCCGGAGCGGCGGGCCCATGCCCAGGACCTTTACGACCTGCTGGCGCCGGTCTTCGCGGCGCGCCTCTATGCCGACTGGGAGAAGCGCCTGTCGGGCACCGGCATCCCCTTCGGGGTGATCGGACGGCTGGCCGACGTCATCGACGACGAGCAGGCCGAACATGCCGGCATCTTCGCCGACACGACCAACCCGGAGATCCCGCGCACGGTGAACACGCCGATCCGCCTGGGCTTCGCCGCGCCGCGCCCCGCCGGCCCGCCCCCCGAGGTCGGCCAGCACAATGACGAGGTGCTGCGAGAGAGCGGCTTCAGCGAGCAAGAGATCGACGCCCTCAAAAAGTCCGGCGCTTTGGGGTAGTCTGCCCGGATGGCCTCCCGCTTCCGGACCTACGCCGAGTTCTGGCCCTTCTACCTGCGCGAGCACGCCAAGCCGTCGACGCGCGCCGTCCACTATGTCGGCACCATCGTCTCCGCGGCGCTCCTCGTCTGGGCGATCGCGTCGCAGAACTGGTGGTGGCTGCTGGGCGTGCCGGTGTTCGGGTACGGGCCGGCCTGGTTCGGCCACTTCTTCATCGAGAAGAACAAGCCCGCGACCTTCGAGGCGCCGGTCTGGTCGCTGATCAGCGATTACCGGATGTGCGGCCTGTTCCTGACCGGCCGCCTCGGTGACGAGTTGATGAAACACCAGGTTCGCGCGCCATAGAACGGCGGACCCTCCCCTTGCTTCCCGGGGGGGCCGACGCCACATTGCAGGCGACCTTCCCAATTCCGCTCGAGGACCCATGGAAACGATGCTGCAGGGCGCCGCGCCGCAGGCTGCCCCCGCCGACCTGATCAAGGACAGCGACCAGACGAAGTTCGCCAAGGACGTGCTCGAAGCGTCGCGGACCGTCCCGGTCATCGTCGATTTCTGGGCGCCGTGGTGCGGGCCGTGCAAGACGCTTCAGCCGATGATCGAGAAGGTCGTCAAGGAGGCCAAGGGCGCGGTCAAGCTGGTCAAGATCGACATCGACAAGAACCAGATGCTGGCCCAGCAGCTGCGCATCCAGTCGATTCCGGCGGTCTATGCCTTCTTCGGCGGCCGCCCCGTCGACGGCTTCATGGGCGCGGTGCCCGAGAGCCAGCTGAAGGAATTCGTCGCGCGCCTCGTCCAGGCGTCGGGCGGCGCGGGCGATCCGGCGGCGATGGAACTGGCCGAGCTGCTCGAGCAGGCCAAGGCCGCGGTCGCGCAGAACGACATGGACACGGCGGCGCAGATCTACAGCGAAATCCTGGGCGTCGAGCCGACCAACGTCGTGGCCCTGGCGGGTCTCGCGCGCTACCAGGTCTCGATCGGCGACGTCGAGCAGGCCAAGGAACTGCTCGAGCAGATCCCGGCCAAGGAGCGCACCGGCGCCGACGTCGTGGCCGCGCAGGCCGCGATCGACCTGGCAGAGAAGGCCAAGGATGCCGGCCCGATCGGCGACCTGAAGGCCAAGGCGGAGGCGAACCCGAAGGATTTCCAGGCCCGCCTCGACCTCGCCATGGCCTACTGGGCCGGCAACCAGAAGCAGGAAGCGGTCGACGAGCTGCTCGCCATGATCAAGGCCGACCGCAACTGGAACGAGGCCGCCGCCCGCCAGCAGCTGCTGAAGTTCTTCGAGGCGCTGGGCTTCACCGACCCCATTTCCGTCGACGGCCGCAAGCGGCTTTCGACCATTCTCTTCTCATGAGTGACGAGGAGCGCTCCTCGCAGAGGCCGGCGCGCAATCCGTTCGAGCCGACCTTCGAGCAGCTTCCCGAGACGCTGCCGATCTTCCCGCTGTCGGGCGTGCTGCTGCTGCCCGGCGGAAAGCTGCCGCTCAACATCTTCGAGCCGCGCTACCTCGCCATGATCTCCGATGCGTTGGCGGGCTCGCGCATGATCGGCATGGTACAGCCGGTTCAGCCCGGCGGCTTCGCCGGCGACGGGTTGCCGACAGAAGACGGCCTACCGAAGGTGCATCGGGTCGGCTGCGCCGGGCGCATCACCAATTTCAACGAGACCGAGGACGGGCGGCTGATGCTGGTGCTGAGCGGCGTCTGCCGTTTCGACATCGTGCGCGAGCTCGACCTC
>CAZPOS010000334.1:0-543 GCA_964588065.1 uncultured Reyranella sp. | reverse complement strand
CCGGCCGGGGCAGCCAACCCTGCGGGGCCTTTCTCGAGCGGCTGGCGGAGAACGGGTACACCGGGGTCGTCGCCGTCGAGGTCGGCACCCGCCGGCTGACCCAGGAGCAACGCGAGCTCGACCTCGCCCAGGGCGGCTACCGCCGCGTCTCCTCGGTCTTCTCGCCCTACCGCGCCGATCTCGACCATGCGGACGACGTCGTCGATCTCGACCGCGACCGGCTGATGGCGGCCCTCGCCGCCTTCTTCCGCGGCCGCCAGCTCTCGACCGACTGGGACGCGGTGAACAAGGCGGCCGACGCCAACCTCGTCACCTCGCTTTCGATGGTGCTGCCCTTCGGCCCGGCCGAGAAGCAGGCGCTGCTGGAGGCCGCCGACAGCACCGCGCGCGCCAAGCTGCTGATCGCCTTCCTCGAAATGAGCGCCTTCGGCGACCCCTCGGACACACCGCCCGGCCGCACGAATTAGGGGGCGATCGGTCTCAAGTTAACCACCACCTCATCCTGAGGAGGCCCGAAGGGCCGTCTCGAAGGATGGGCAACAA
>CAZPOS010000333.1:602-4855 GCA_964588065.1 uncultured Reyranella sp. | reverse complement strand
GTAGTTGGTACCGGTCACCGCGAAGAAGGCGAGCGCGCCGATATGGGACCCGGATCCGAGGCCCGCCGTGCCGCCGGAAATCTTGTCGGCATTGGCCTTGAGGTAGGCGACCAGCTCCTTGAGGTCCTTGGCCGGCACCTGGTTCGACGTCACGACCAGCAGCGGATTGGACGGCAGAAGAGCGATCGGCTCCAGGTCGTTGATCAGGTCGTAGTTCAGGTTCTTGTAGATCGCGCCGTTCACGACGTTGGTGCCGAGATGGCCGATGCCGATCGTGTAGCCATCCGGTGCGGAACGGGCGAGCTTGCCCATGGCGATCGACCCGGCCGCACCGGTGACATTGTCGATCACCATCTGCTGGCCCAGTTCCTTGGCCATGCGCTCGCCGACGATACGCGCCATCACGTCGGTCGGACCGCCGGCCGCGAAGGGCACGATGAGGTTGATGGGCTTGTTGGGATAGGCTTGGCCGAAGGCGGGGCCGGCAGCGGCCGCCGCGAGCAAGCCGAGAGCAACTCTACGCAGCATGGCAATTCCTCCCAGAACTTCTCTTGTTGGGAGGAGCCTAGCGCTAAGTGGCGTCCGGCTCCATCGCCACCAGGACGGTCCGGTTCGAGACCTGCTGGCCTTCCTGGACGGAGATCGCTTCGATCCTCGCGTCGAGCGCCGCCTTGAGCTGATGCTGGATCTTCATGGCCTCCAGCACGATCAACGTCTGGCCACGGCTGACCTTTTCTCCCGGCATGACCTTGATCGACACGATGCGGCCATCCATGGGCGCACGCAGCTTGCCGTCGCTGCCCGCTGCCGCCGTCTCGGGCGGAGCATAGGTCTTGTCGGTGAAGCGAACGGTGAGGGCATCGATATCGAGCACGATGTCGTCGCCGTCGATATGGAATGGCACATCGACCGGATCGGGCTCGCGGACCTGCATCAGGCGCTCGATGCCGCTTGTGGCCAATCGGATCGGCGTCGGCTCGGGATTGGAGTTGCGCCAGCCGCGCATCGACGGCGAAAATTTCTGCGCCGAGGCCTGCCACAGCAGGTTTGCTGCGGCGGCCCAGTGCGCGTCGCTGATCGCCGGTGCGGGGAACTCGTGCTTGGTAAGGAAGGCGGTCGTCGCCTCTCCGGCCGCGAAGTCGGGATGCTCGAGCAGGCGGATCAGGAAATGACGGTTGGTGGTCGGTCCCAGCACCACGGTCTCGGCAAGGGCGCGGACGAGGCGCACCCGTGCTTCCTCGCGCGTGGCGCCGTGGGCGATCACCTTGGCGATCATCGGATCGTAGTAGGGCGAGATCGCCAGCCCGTCCTTCATGCCGTGGTCGATGCGCACGCCGGGGCCGGTCGCCGGGCGCCATACGTCGATGCGGCCGGTCTGGGGGAGGAATCCGGCATAGGCGTCCTCGGCGTACAGGCGCACCTCGATGGCGTGGCCGGTGAAGGTCACCTGGTCCTGGCGCAGCGGCAGGGGCTCGCCGCGCGCGACGCGCAGCTGCCATTCCACGAGGTCGAGGCCGGTAATGGCTTCGGTCACCGGATGCTCCACCTGCAGGCGGGTGTTCATCTCCAGGAAGTAGAAGGCACCGTTGGCCCCCAGCAGGAACTCCACCGTGCCGGCGCCGCGATAGCCTATCGCGCGCGCCGCGGCGACGGCGGCGGCGCCCATGCGGTCGCGCAGCGTGGCATCGACGGCCGGCGAGGGCGCCTCCTCGATGACCTTCTGGTGGCGGCGCTGCACAGAGCAGTCGCGCTCGCCCAGGTGGATGACGTTGCCATGGGTGTCGGCGAAAACCTGGATCTCGACATGCCGGGCGTCGACGACGGCTTTCTCAAGGATCAGTTCACCCGAGCCGAAGGCGCTCTCGGCCTCGGTGCGGGCGGTGCGGATTGCGTCGACGAGATCGGCATCGCGTTCCACGAGGCGCATGCCACGCCCGCCGCCGCCGGCTGCGGCCTTGACCATGACGGGAAGGCCGACGCGGCGGGCTTCGGCCTCGAGATTGGCGTCGCTCTGGTCCGCGCCCTGATAGCCGGGGACGCAGGGCACGTCGGCCTCGATCATGCGCCGCTTGGCGGCGGCCTTGTTGCCCATCGCGGCGATGGCCGTCGGCGGCGGGCCGATGAAGGTGATATTGGCGGCCATGCAGGCCGACGCAAACGCCTCGTTCTCCGACAGGAAGCCGTAGCCGGGATGGATCGCGTCGGCGCCGCTCTTGCGGGCGGCCTCCAGGATGCGGTCGATGCTGAGATAACTCTCGCCCACGGGCGGCGGCCCGATGCGCACCGCCTCGTCGGCAAAGGCGACGTGCGGCGCGTGCCGGTCGGCGTCGGAATAGACCGCTACGGTGCGATAACCCATCGCCCGGGCGGTCCGCATGACGCGCCAGGCGATCTCGCCGCGATTGGCGACGAGGATCTTGGAAAAAGACGTCATTCGACGGCCCAGCGCGGCGGCCGCTTCTCGGCGAAGGCGCGCAGCCCCTCCGAAGCCTCGGGCCCGCGCCGCGCCTCGGCGAACTTGTCGGCGGCGAAGTCGAGCACGGCCGACAGCGGCTCGGTCCCGACCTTCATCACCACCTGCTTGGTGAGCGCGTTGGCGATCGGGGCGCACTTGTCGATCTGCTTCAGCACTTCCTCGAGCTTGGCATCGAGGGCGGCGGAGTCGGGGACCAGATAGTGCGCGATGCCGAGCCGCAGCGCCTCCGGCCCCTTGAAGCGCGCCGCGGTCAGGGCGAGGTGGCGCGTCTGTGGCACGCCGATGCGCTGGGCCACGAAGGGCGCAATCTGGGCCGGCACGATGCCGATCGCCGTCTCGGTCATGGCGAAGCCGGCGCCCTCGGTGCAGATCGCCACGTCGGAGACGCAGAGGATGCCGAAGCCGCCGGCGATGGCGTAGCCCTCGACCGCCGCCACGACCACCTGGGGCGTAGCGTTCAGCATTTCGAGGAAGGCACCGAACTGGCGGTTCCAGACGGCGATCGGGTCCTTCTCGCCGGGCTGGGGCTTGTCGGTGAAGCTCTGCTCCATGTTCTTGAGGTCGGCGCCGGCGCAGAAGGTGCCGCCCGCGCCGCGCAGGATCACGACCTTGATGTCGCGTCGGTCGCGCAGGATGCCGAATACCGACTTAAGCTCCTCAATCAGCGTCGGGTTGAGTGCGTTCTTCACCTCGGGCCGGTTGAGCGTCACGTAGAGACGCGACCGTTCGCGGCGCAGCAGGAGGGCTTCGTACTTGTCGTCAAACTCGGCCATGCGGAACTCCGGCGCTTAGCGGTTTTCGACACGGGGCAGGGTGCCCATGTGCTTGGAGATGATCTGCAGCATCACCTCGTCGGCGCCGCCGCCGATCGAGGCGAGGCGCGAGTCGCGGAAGGCGCGCGCGGTCGGCGATTCCCAGAGATAGCCGGCGCCGCCCCAGTATTGCAGGCAGCCATCGGTCACCAGGCGCACCATGCGGCCGGCCTTCAGCTTGGCCATCGAGGCCAGCATCGTGACGTCGGCGCCGTCGAGATACTCCTCGCAGGCCCGATAGCAGAGCGATCGCACCAGCTCGATCTCGGTGCGCAACTCGGCGAGCTTGAAGTGGATCACCTGATTGTCGAGCAATGGGCGGCCGAACACCTTGCGCTCGCGCGTGTATTCGATCGTCTGGTCGATCAGCCGTTCCATGCCCACCACGGCGCTGATCGCGCCCCACAACCGCTCCTCCTGGAACTGCTGCATCTGGTAGACGAAGCCCATGCCCTCCTGGCCGATCAGGTTCCGGACCGGCACCTTCACCTCGTCGAGGAAGATCTGCGCGGTGTCGGAGGAGCGCATGCCGAGCTTGTCGAGCTGCTTCACCACCTCGACGCCCCTGGTCTTCATCGGCAGGCAGATCAGCGACTTGTTCTTGTGGACCGGGCCTTCGCCGGTGCTGGCCAGCAGGCACATCCAGTCGGCCTGGGTGCCGTTGGTCGTCCACATCTTGCCGCCGTTGATCACCCAGTCGCCGCCGACCTTGCGGGCCGTCGTTTTGATCGAGGCCACGTCGGAGCCCGCGCCGACCTCCGAGACGCCGAGGCAGGCCACGTAGTCGCCGGCGATCGACGGCGCGAGGAATTCATTCCTCAGTTCGTCGCTGCCGTGACGCGCCAGCGCCGGCGTCGCCATGTCGGTCTGCACGCCGATCGCCATCGGCACGGAGCCGCAATGGATGTGACCCAGCTCCTCGGCCATCACCATCGCATACGAATAGTCGAGGCCCATGCCGCCGA
>CAZPOS010000333.1:0-573 GCA_964588065.1 uncultured Reyranella sp. | reverse complement strand
GGCCGGCTTGTTGATGCCGAGCAGGCCGGCGGTTCCCAACTTCTTGAAGACCTCGTGGGCCGGGAAGATGCCGTCCTCTTCCCACTGGTCGACATGCGGATTGATGTCCCGCTCGATGATCGCCCGCAGGGTGCGGCGGATCTCATCGTGTTCCTGGGTGAATTGCATGGCGGTCTCCTAGCGATTCCCCAGCCGCGGGAGCGTGCCCATCAGCTTGGAGATGATCTGCAGCATGACCTCGTCGGCGCCGCCGCCGATCGAGCCGAGGCGGCCGTCGCGATAGCCGCGCGCCACCGGATTGTCCCAGAGATAGCCAGCGCCGCCCCAGTATTGCAGGCAGGCGTCGGAGACCTCGCGGCGCAGGCGGCCGGCCTTCAGCTTGCCCATCGAGGCCAGCATGGTGACGTCCTTGCCGGCGAGATAATCCTCGCAGGCGCGGTAGACGATGGAGCGCAGCGCCTCGACCTCGCTCTTGAGCTCGGCCAGGCGGAAATGGATCACCTGGTTGTCGAGCAGCGGCTTGCCGAACACCTTGCGCTCGCGCGTGTAGTCGAGCGTGGTGCGCAGCGCCGC
>CAZPOS010000332.1:0-4882 GCA_964588065.1 uncultured Reyranella sp. | reverse complement strand
TCTCGATGGTGACCACCAACAAGTGGGGCAACCAGTACATCTACCGCTTCAACCAGCTCCACAAGCCGTTCGACAATGCCAAGAACCGGCAGGCGATGCTCTACGCCCTGAACCAGAAGGACTTCCTGAACGGCGTCATCGGCGACCCTGAATACTACACGGTCTGCAAGGCCATGTTCATGTGCGGCGGTCCGTACGAGACGACGGCGGGCTTCGCGGACAAGTACGAGAGCGACTTCGCCAAGGCCAAGCAGCTCCTGGCCGAGGGCGGCTACGACAACACGCCGGTCGTGCTGCTGCATTCCACCGATCTCTACGTGCTGGCCAACATGGCGCCGATCGCCAAGTCGCTGATGGAAAAGGCCGGCATGAAGGTCGACATGCAGTCGATGGACTGGCAGACGCTGGTTGCGCGCCGCGCCAAGAAGGATCCGCCCGACAAGGGCGGCTGGAACGTGCTGATCACCTCGACCTCCGGGGCCGATTCGCTCGATCCGCTGACCTACAGCTTCATCAGTGCGGCCTGCGACAAGGCCTGGTTCGGCTGGCCGTGCGACGAGGAGATCACGCGCCTGCGAAATGCGTTTGCCGACGAGACCGACGAGGCCAAGCGCAAGGAGATCGTCGAAAAGCTCCAGTTGCGCGCCGCCGAGGTGCCGACGCACGCCTTTCTCGGCCAGTACAACAACGCGATGGCGGTCCGCAAGAACGTGACCGGCAGCGTCGTTTCGCCCGTGCCCGTCTTCTGGAACATCGAGAAGAAGTAACGGTCACATCTCCTCGCTCGAACGGCCGCCAGTGTCCGTTCGGCGGGCAGAGGCGCGGGGCCTGCGCTCGTGCGTTCGGTTCCACACGGTAAGTGTGGCCAATATGCACCACTCCGCGTAGGCGTTGCGGCGAGTGGGGCGACAATGCAACCAAATCGGGGCAGGGGAGTTGTGCGTTCGTGGTTCCTTAACGAGCGGGGAAATTCGAATGAAGAAACTCATTGCTGCGGCGGCTTTCATGGCGCTGGCGCCGGCGGCGGTCCAAGCCCAGTCGATCAATGCCCAGGAGGGCTTCTACATCGGCGCCGGCGGCGGAGCCGCCTGGTTCATCGGCTCGAACGCCAATGCCAGCACCTGGACGGGCTGGGCGGTGGGCGGCAAGGCCGGCTACGATTTCGTCGGACCGCGCGTCGAACTGGAAGTCGGCTACGGCCAGATCCCGACGTCTGCCAACATTCCGGGCACGGCAATCAATGGCAAGGTCGGCCAGCTCAACGTCATGGCGAACCTGCTGTATGACTTCATGCCGACCTCCGTCATCACGCCTTACATCGGCGCCGGCGCGGGTATCGCCTTCATCGACAGCAATTCCTCTCTCGGCAGCACCCAGTTCGCCTACCAGGGCATGCTCGGCGTTGCCTACAATGTGAACGAGCAGCTGCGCTTCACGGTCGAAGGCCGCTATGTCGGCACGACCACCCCGAGCGTCAACACGCCGTTCGGCAATGTCAGCTTCCAGAACAACAACATCCTCGCGCTGGCGGGCGTGACCTACAAGTTCGTCTCGCCGCCGCCGCCCCCGCCGCCGACGCCTCCGATGGTGGCGCCGCCGTCGTTCATGGTGTTCTTCGACTGGGACCGCGCGAACCTGTCGGCCCAGGCGCTGACGACGATCAAGCAGGCAGCCGGGGCGTACAAGCAGAAGGGCAACGCCCGCATCACGGCGACCGGTCATACCGACACGTCGGGAACGGAGGCCTACAACATGGCTCTGTCGCTGCGTCGTGCCAACGCCGTCAAGGACGCCCTGGTGCGCGAAGGCGTGCCGGCGACCGCGATCGCGGTGGTTGGCCGTGGCGAGCAGGGCCTGCTGGTCCAGACCGGCCCGAACGTCCGCGAGCCGCAGAATCGCCGCGTCGAGATCGTCATTCAGTAAGTCGATCGGGAACTTCGCCGCACCGGCAACGAGTCGGTGCGGCGCCCGTTGTACCGATGCCGAACCTCACGGTTCGGCCCTCCGGTTGCGGCCTTCCAACCCCTCTCCCCGAGTGGCGTCGGCTGCGACCGGAGACCCTCTGTTTCACATTCCTTCAGTCGATCGAGGCCGGCCAATCTTGCGATTGCCGGCTTTTCTTTTGCGGATCGGGCCCGTGTTCGCCCTGTGATCGCGTCCCGCGCGCGACTCCGTGAACGCAACCGGCGCGGCTCTGTCGTCGTTCTGTCGCTAACAATTCACGCGCAGGAGCCTTTCATGCTGAAGTTCACCAATATCGCGATCGTTGCGGCACTCGGCCTGGGTGTCGCCGCCTGCGGCAACAACCCGACCGACCGCGCGCTTACCGGTGGCGCGATCGGCGCCGGCACGGGCGCTGTGGTGGGCTCGACGATGGGCGCGCCGGTGGCCGGCGCGGTCGTGGGTGGCTTGGGCGGCGCGGCGATCGGCGCCGCCACGACGCCGCGCAACGACTACGGCTACTATCGCTAAACCATTCGGCGATCGGACGGACAGGGTGGGTGTCGGTGGCACCCACCCTTTTCATGTGCGCGGCCGGCTGGGCGATGCGAAACTGAGGCCATGGCCCGCCTCTTTACCCGCAACATCGAAGACTTCACCTGTGAGCGCTGCGGCGCCGAGGTCGAGGGCAACGGGTTCACCAACCACTGTCCCGCCTGCCTCTACAGCAAGCATGTGGACGAGAATCCCGGCGACCGCGCCGCCGACTGCGGCGGGATGATGGAACCGATCGCCGTAGAGCAGGCCAAGGGTCGCTATGTCATCGTGCACAGATGCCTGAAGTGCGGTCAGGTGAAGCGCAACAAGGCCTCGCCCGCCGACAGCTCGCGCGCCCTGGTCGAGGTCGCCCGCCGGCGCGCAATGTCCTAGCCCAGCGCGAGGTCAGGCAAAGGACCGCAGGACCTTCCCGGGCCGCGAGGACGGATCGGCGCAGAAGCCCTTCTCGTCGGCGGCGCGGGCGCCGTTGATCCAGACCCCGTGCAGGCCGACCGCGCCAGCGGTCAGGCGTGCCGCGCCGGCCGGCAGGTCATGGGCCCGCCGCTTGGGGCCGCGCGCCACGCTCTTCGGGTCGAACAGCATCAGGTCGGCAGCCAGGCCCTCTCGCAGCAGGCCGCGATCCTGGATACCGAACAGCTTCGCCGGCTGGCCGGTCAGGCGATGCACCGCGTTCGGCAGGTCGAGGACGCCGAGGTCGCGGCTCCAGTGGCCCATCAGGTGCAGGCCGAAGCCGGCATCGCAGAAGAAGGTGAGATGGGCGCCGGCGTCGCTCAGCGAGATGTGGGTGTTGGGATCCGCGAGGATGCGGCCCACCGCTTCGTCGTCGTTGTGCAGGAGCTGCGCCACGAACATCGTGTCGAGATTCTCCGACAGGGCGAAGTCGAGGATGAAGTCGAACGGGTCCTTGCCCGCCTGTCTCGCCAGTTCGCCGAGCGTCGCGCCTTCCATCGCGCGGTTCTCGTCCTTCGCCGTCTCAACGACGAACAGCTTGTCCCATTCGCCGTTGAACAGCAGCCGGCCGCGCTTGGCCTGCAGTTCCTCGCGCACCGAGGCGCGCCAGGCCGGGTCGCGATAGATCTTCTTGAGTTCGGCGGGATCGTGCGCGGCCATCGCCGGCTTCCACGCCTGCATGCTCTCGAACAGGTAGGGGCTGTGGAAGGTGAAATCCATGCTGAGCGGGCAGCAGGAGGTCTGCGCCACCAAAGTGCGGCCGCGCGCGCGTGCCGCGTTCACCTGGTCGAGGGTGGTGAAGGCGGCCTCCGGATTGGTGTTCGAATGGAACAGCGCCGCGATCACCACCGGGCGGTTGGCTTCGGCCGCGATCTCCTCGAGATAGGGGATCGTCGTGGTGCGGCCCTTGGTCAGCATGTAGACGCCGGTGCCGCGTTCGCCCATCGCCTTCACCAGCGTGCGCAATTCGTGGTCGTCGGCCAGGCGCGACGGCATCGGCGTTCCGCCCTCGCCGTTGTGCGCTTCCGATGTCGACGACGCGAACCCGATGGCACCGGCCGCCATGGCCTCGCGCACAAGATCGGCCATCTTCGAGACCTCGGCCTCGGAAGCGGTACGTTCGGTCGCGTCGGCGCCCATCACGAAGGTGCGAATCGCGGAGTGGCCGGCGAAGCAGGCGACGTTGGGGCCGACTCCGTTCTTCTCCAGCATGTCGAGATATTGCGGGAAGCTCTCGAAGCCCCAGTTGATGCCGGCGCGCAGGGCGTCGAGCGACATGCCCTCGACATGGGTCAGGTGGCGCATGGTGAGGTCGCGGTCGGCCGGCTTGCACGGCGCGATGGTGAATCCGCAATTGCCCAGGATCGCGGTCGTGACGCCCAGCGCCGGCGAGGGATCGACGAAGGGGTCCCAGGTGATCTGCGCGTCATAGTGCGTATGGCCGTCGATGATGCCGGGCGCCAGGGCGAGCCCGTCGGCCTTCACGGTCTCCTGGGCGGCGCCGAGCTTCGGTCCGATCGCCGCGATCCTGCCGTCCTTCACGGCGAGATCGCCGTGCACCGGCGCGGCGCCCGAACCGTCGTGGATTTCCGCATCCTTGATGACCAGATCGAACATGTTTTTTTCCTCCCGAAAGAACCCTAGTCTGTCGCCAAGGAAATGGAACGGGAGGATTGCATGACAGGCATGACGCGACGCGGCTTCGTGGCCGCCGGCACGGCGGGCGTTGCTTTCGGAATGGCGCCGGCGATCGTCCGGGCACAGGACTATCCCACCAGGCAGGTTCGCGTGGTGGTGCCCTATCCGGCAGGCGGCGGCACCGATCTGGTGGCGCGTCTGGTCATCCCGCGCCTTGCGGAAAAATGGAAGCAGACGGTCATCATCGACAACAAGGGCGGCGCGGGCGGCATCCTGGGCAGCGAGATCGTCGCCA
>CAZPOS010000331.1:0-4900 GCA_964588065.1 uncultured Reyranella sp. | reverse complement strand
CCTTGTTGTGGGCCTTCAGGCCGTGGCGCTGCTTGCGGATCAACTGGTTGATAGTCGGCATTGATTTCCGGTTTCCTTAACGCCGTCTCGGGTCCGCCCAACATCGACGCAAAGACACAAAGCAATTGCGCGGGCATAGCGGCTAAAGCGCAGCCCCGCGCGAAAGAAGACTTTGTGGCCTACAGGCCTGACTTGTAGCGGTCCTCGGCGTCAGGCTGCGTTTTGGCTCACGCCAACCACCAGCCCCTCCGACGAGGTGGCGCGCTTATATGGCTGTGGTTCCGATGCGTCAAGCAGACTCCGCTGCTTTTCGCCTTGATATCCTTGGATATTTCCCGCTTGCGCGTTTCCGACTCGTTCCTGACCCGAAGGCCGCCAGCAGCGCAAGATTCTGACAACCACATTTAGTAGGTCGAAGCGGGACGATGCCACAAATGGAAAGGCCGCCCCGGAGGGCGGCCTTCCCGATCTTCGGGCGTGCGGTCCCTAGTCGGCCGCCCGCTCCTCCTCGAGCGTCGGGACCGGCTGGTCCTCGCCCTCGACGCCCGCGGCCAGGATTGCCCGGTCGCGCTGGGCGGCGATCGCCTTGAGACGGTTGACGACTCCGCCGGTACCCGCCGGGATCAGGCGGCCGACGATGACGTTCTCCTTCAGGCCCTGCAGATTGTCGACGCGGCCGCTGACCGCCGCCTCCGTCAGCACGCGGGTGGTCTCCTGGAAGGAGGCCGCGGAGATGAAGGACTTGGTCTGCAGCGACGCCTTGGTGATGCCCAGCAGGACCGGGTCGGCCTTGGCGGGCTTAAGCTTCTCGGCGAGGACCTTGGCGTTCTCGATCTCGAACTCGGCCTTGTCGACCTGTTCGCCGATCAGGAAGGTCGTGTCGCCCGCTTCGGTGATCTCGACCTTCTGCAGCATCTGACGCGCGATCGTCTCGATGTGCTTGTCGTTGATCTTCACGCCCTGCAGTCGATAGACCTCCTGGATCTCGTTGACCAGGTACTCGGCCAGCTTCTCGATGCCCAGCACGCGCAGGATGTCGTGGGGAACCGGGTTGCCGTCGATCAGCAGATCGCCCCGTTCCACATAGTCGCCCTCCTGGACGGCAATGCGCTTGCCCTTCGGGATCAGGTACTCGACCGGCTCCGCCCCCTCGCCTTCCGGCACGATCAGGACGCGGCGCTTGCTCTTGTAGTCCTTGCCGAACTCGATGCGGCCCGAGATGTCGCAGATGATCGCGAAATCCTTGGGCTTGCGCGCCTCGAACAGCTCCGCCACGCGCGGCAGACCGCCCGTGATGTCGCGGTTCTTGCCGCCCTCGCGCGGGATACGCGCGAGGATGTCGCCGGCATTGACGTCCTGGCCGTTCTCGACCGACAGGACCGAGTCGAGCGACAGCAGGTACCGGGCCTCCTGACCGTTGGCCAGCATGATCGGGTTGCCGTCGGCATCGTGGATGGCGATGCGGGGACGCAGATCGCCGCCGCGCGGCTGTCCCTTCCAGTCGACCACGACCCGGTTGGAGATGCCCGTCGAGTCGTCGATCACCTCGCGCATCGACACGCCCTCGACGAGGTCGACATAGACCGCCTTACCCGCCTTTTCGGTGATGATCGGCAGGGTGTACGGATCCCATTCGGCGAGCTTCTGGCCCTTCGTGACCGGCGTGTCGCTGTCGACCAGCAGGCGCGCGCCATAGGGCACGCGATGCTTGGCCCGCTCGCGCTGGGCGCCATCGATCAGCACCAGCTCGGTGTTGCGGCCCATGACGACCGGCACGCCCGAGCTGTTGATGACGACGTTGCGGTTGCGCACCTGGACGGTGCCGTCGTGGCTCGCTTCGATGTTCGACTGCTCCGCACCACGCTGCGCGGCACCGCCGATGTGGAAGGTACGCATCGTGAGCTGCGTGCCCGGCTCGCCGATCGACTGGGCGGCGATGACGCCCACCGCTTCGCCGATGTTGACCGGGGTGCCGCGGGCCAGGTCGCGGCCGTAGCACTTGCCGCACACGCCGACCTTGGTGTCGCAGGTCAGCACCGAGCGGATGCGAAGCTCCTCGATCCCGGCCTTGTCGATCTGCTCGACCTTGACCTCGTCGATGAGCTCGCCGGCCTTGCTGATCACCACGCCGGTCAACGGATCGATGATGTCGTCCAGCGCCGTGCGGCCGAGGACGCGCTCGGAGAGCGGCTCGATCACGTCGCCGCCGTCGACCACCGCGCGCATCGTGAGGCCACGTTCGGTGCCGCAATCCTCCTCGATGATGATGCAGTCCTGCGCCACGTCGACCAGGCGGCGGGTCAGGTAACCCGAGTTCGCCGTCTTGAGCGCGGTGTCCGCCAGTCCCTTGCGGGCGCCGTGGGTGGAGTTGAAGTACTCCAGCACCGACAGGCCTTCCTTGAAGTTCGACAGGATCGGCGTCTCGATGATCTCGCCCGAGGGCTTGGTCATGAGACCGCGCATGCCCGCCAGCTGCTTCATCTGCGTCGCCGAGCCGCGCGCTCCGGAATGGGCCATCATCCACACCGCGTTGACCGGCTTGCCCGGCAGCGGCGTCGAGATGCCCTTCATCATTTCCTCGGCGACCCGGTCGGAGCAACGCGACCAGGCGTCGACGACCTTGTTGTACTTCTCGCCGGAGGTGATGAGGCCGTCCTGATACTGCTGCTCGTACTCCTTCACTTCCTTGTTGGTCTGGGCGACCAGCTTGACCTTCGCCGTCGGGATGACGAGGTCGTCCTTGCCGAACGAGATGCCGGCGCGGCAGGCGTGATAGAAGCCGAGACCCATCAGGCGGTCGGCGAAGATCACCGTCTCCTTCTGGCCGCAGTGGCGGTAGACGGAGTCGATGACGTTCTGCAGGTCCTTCTTGGTCAGCAGCCGGTTGATCAGCGAGAACGGCAGGTTCTCGTGCTTGGGCAGGATCTGCGCCAGCAGGACACGGCCCGGCGTGGTCTCGACGACGCGGCTCGCGAACACGCCCTTGTCGTCATAGGCCTCGAGACGCATCTTGATGCGCGCATGCATCGAGAGCGTGCGGCTGTGCAGCGCGTGCTCCAGCTCGCCGATCTGCGAGAACAGCGAGCCTTCGCCCGGCTCGCCCTCGCGCTCCAGCGTGATGTAGTAGATGCCGAGCACGATGTCCTGCGACGGCACGATGATCGGCTTGCCCGACGCCGGCGACAGGATGTTGTTGGTCGACATCATCAGCACGCGCGCCTCGAGCTGGGCTTCCAGCGAAAGCGGCACGTGCACCGCCATCTGGTCACCGTCGAAGTCGGCGTTGAAGGCCGTGCAGACCAGCGGATGCAGCTGGATCGCCTTGCCCTCGATCAGCACCGGCTCGAACGCCTGGATGCCCAGGCGGTGCAGCGTCGGCGCGCGGTTCAGCAGCACGGGATGCTCGCGGATGACCTCCTCGAGGATGTCCCACACTTCCGGCCGCTCCTTCTCGACCATGCGCTTGGCGGCCTTGATCGTATTGGCCATGCCGTAGTTCTGCAGGCGCGAGTAGATGAACGGCTTGAACAGCTCGAGCGCCATCTTCTTCGGCAGGCCGCACTGGTGCAGCTTGAGTTCCGGACCGACCACGATGACCGAACGGCCCGAATAGTCGACGCGCTTGCCGAGCAGGTTCTGGCGGAAGCGTCCCTGCTTGCCCTTCAGCATGTCGCTGAGCGACTTCAGCGGACGCTTGTTGGCGCCGGTGATGACACGGCCGCGACGGCCGTTGTCGAACAGGGCGTCGACCGACTCCTGCAGCATGCGCTTCTCGTTGCGCACGATGATGTCGGGCGCGCGCAGCTCCATCAGCCGCTTGAGGCGGTTGTTGCGGTTGATGACGCGCCGATAGAGGTCGTTCAGGTCCGAGGTCGCGAAACGGCCGCCGTCGAGCGGCACCAGCGGGCGCAGTTCGGGCGGGATCACCGGCACCAGCTCGAGAATCATCCACTCCGGACGGGCGCCGGACTCGATGAAGTTCTCGCAGAGCTTGAGGCGCTTCACGAGCTTCTTGCGCTTGGCTTCGGACGTCGTCTCGCGCAGCTCCTCGCGGAGGCGCGGACGCTCCTCGTTGAGGTCGATCGCCTGCAGCATGCCGCGGATCGCCTCGGCGCCGATCTCGGCCTCGAAGGACCCCTCGCCGTACTCGTCGAGTGCGTTGAGATACTGCTCCTCGTTCAGCAGCTCGCGGTACTTGAGCGGGGTCAGGCCGGGGTTGCTGACGACATAGTTCTCGAAATAGAGGATGCGCTCGAGATCGCGCAGCGTCATGTCGAGCAGCAGGCCGATGCGGCTCGGCAGCGACTTCAGGAACCAGATGTGCGCCACCGGCGAGGCCAGCTCGATGTGGCCCATGCGCTCGCGGCGCACCTTGGTGAGCGTCACCTCGACGCCGCACTTCTCGCAGGTGATCCCGCGGAACTTCATGCGCTTGTACTTGCCGCACAGGCACTCGTAGTCCTTGATCGGCCCGAAGATGCGGGCACAGAACAGGCCGTCCCGCTCCGGCTTGAACGTGCGGTAGTTGATCGTCTCCGGCTTCTTGATCTCGCCGTGACTCCAGGTGCGGATGCGCTCCGGGCTGGCGATCGAGATGCGGATCTCGTCGAAGGTCGGCGTGCCCTGCGGCTGGCCCAGTACGTTGATGAGGTCGGTCATTGTTGTCCTACTGTTCTGTGGACGTAATTCTCGAAGTCGGGAGGTCGATCACCCTCAGGTGATCGACTGGTTCAGTTCGACGTTGAGGCCGAGGGAGCGCAGCTCCTTGACCAGCACGTTGAAGGATTCGGGGATGCCCGCCTCGAACGTGTCGTCGCCGCGTACGATGGCCTCGTAGACCTTGGTGCGACCGGCCACGTCGTCCGACTTGACGGTGAGGATTTCCTGCAGCGTGTAGGCG
>CAZPOS010000330.1:0-4910 GCA_964588065.1 uncultured Reyranella sp. | reverse complement strand
TAGACCTCGCATTGGGCCACCGGCAGGCCGGCCGCTTCCGACGCCGCGGCCAGCGCCGCTTCGCCGTTCTGTGTGCCGCACCACACCTCGCACTTGTCGGCCGTGTAGCGCGCGGTGGCATTCATCGGCTCCATGGTGACGTGGTGCTGGTAGGGGAAGCTGTAGACGACCTCCACCTTCTTCGCCGCACCGTCGATCGCCTTCTGGGCGTCGCCCGTCTTGTTGCCGACGAAGGCCTCCTTGGCGTCGAGCCCTTCCTTCAGCATGGCGTTGATCGTCTCGGTCGAGACCTTGCCGAGTTCCCCGATGTCCCAGTTCGTCGTCACCGCATCGAGCGCCGTCTTGGCCTGCCAGTAAGTGTCGGCCACGACCACGACGGCATTGCCGTCGATCGCGAAGATCTTCTTCACGCCCGGCATCTTCTCGGCCTTGGCGGCGTCGAAATCCTTGAGCTTGCCGCCAATGACGGGGCAGGCGCGGACGGTCGCGTTGAGCAGACCCGGCATCGTGTAGTCCATGCCGTACATCTGCTTGCCCGTGACCTTCTCGACCGTGTCGAGCCGCTTCAGCGGCTTGCCGGCGATCTTCCAGTCCTTCGGGTCCTTCAACTTCACGTCCTTGGGCGGCTCGAGCTGGGCCGCTGCCGCGGCGACCGCGCCATAGCTCACCGTCTTGCCCGAAGCTTTGTGCGTGATCTTGCTGTCGGCCGCGCTGCATTCGGCGGCCGGCACATTCCATTGCTTCGCCGCGGCGGCGATCAGCATCTCGCGCGCGATTGCACCACCCTCGCGGACATACTGCTGGCTCTCGCGGATGCCACGGCTGCCGCCGGTCGAGAAGTTCCTCCAGACGCGGTTGCGCTTCAGGTTCTCCCCGGGCGTCGGATACTCCCACGTGACCTTGTTCCAGTCGCAGTCGAGCTCTTCGGCGACCAACTGGCAGAGACCGGTGAGCGTACCCTGCCCCATCTCGGAACGGGCGATGCGGATCACGACCTTGTCGTCGGGATGGACGACCACCCAGGCGTTCAGCTCCTTGACGGTCTGGGCGTGCGCCACGCTCTCGTCGAAAGGCAGGCGGAAGCCAAGCGCGAAGCCGCCCGCAACGGCGGTGCCGCTGACCAGGAAGCCGCGGCGGCCGAGAGATGTCTGAATCGTCATGATGCGTCCTCCCCTCAGGCCTTGGCAGCGGCGTGGATGGCGGCGCGGACCTGCTGGTAGGTGCCGCAGCGACAGATATTGGTCATCGCCTCGTCGATATCGGCATCGGTCGGATTGGGCTTGGCAGCCAGCAGCGCCGTCGCCGCCATCACCATGCCGCTCTGGCAGTAGCCACACTGGGGCACGTCGAGTTCGACCCAGGCCTTCTGGATCTTGTTCAGCATGCCGTTCTCGGCGATTGCTTCGATGGTGACGACCTTCTGCGTGCCGACGGCATTCACCGGAATGCTGCAGGCGCGGACCGGCGCCCCGTCGATATGGACCGTGCAGGAGCCGCATTGCGCGATGCCGCAGCCATACTTGGTGCCGGTCAGGCCCAGTTGTTCACGCAGCACCCAGAGCAGCGGCGTTTCCGGATCGGCAGTATAGTCGACCGCCTTGCCGTTGACGTTGAGGACAGCCATCCCAGCCTCCCGTTGTTCAGGAAATAGGTGCGGAGCCTAGCCCAGCCGGGCCGCGACCACCTAGCAGAGCTGCTGAATTCACGGAGGTGTGATGGCTCAGCCGACGCTGGCCTCGAACACGCGACGGAAATTGCCCCCCAGCAGTTTTGCCGTTTCTTCCGCGTTGAATCTCGTGCGTAGAGCCGCCGCCAATTGTGGCAGGTCCGTGTAACTCGGCATCGCGCTGGCGCCAACGAGCCCTAGCTGATCGGTGCCGATGCCGACGTGATCGATGCCGACGACATCGACCATCCTCGCGAATCCCTCGGTCGCATAGCTGACGATGTTGGGGAAGTAGGCAGCGACCGGCCAGATGCCGATGACGCCTCCGGTTCCGGCAATGGCCTTCGCATGATCGGGCAGGATACGCCGCGTCCAGGAAGCAGGACGCGTGATGAGCGAGGTGTGCGAGAGGACGAGCGGCCTCGTCGTCACGGCGGCGGCTTTTCTTGCGAGTTCGAAGGTGCCGTGCGCCACGTCGACCACGATGCCCAGCGCGTTGCAGTGGCGGATCACCTCGGCGCCGAAGTGCGTCAGTCCATCATGCACGCTGGGCTCGGTCTGGATGTCGCCCAGTTCGTTGGGCCGGTAGTGCGTCAGTTGAAGGTGCCGAAGCGCCCAGCGGGTGTAGGCTTCGTCGAGGCGTTCGATCTTGCCTTCGAGGAAGTCGGCACCTTCCGACGCGACGATGATCGATGGCCGGCCGGCACGTGCCGCCCGCAATTCGGCCGCCGTCCGAACGATCGGCAGCCCCTGTTCGCGCGCGAGCGCGTGGAGCGCCGAGAACGAGCGTTGGCTGAACGCATAGAGCTCGCCCGGACGCGGATCGCGACTGGGCCGCAACCGACCGTCGGTAAGTTTGATGATTGGGGAATCGGAAACGACCGCCAGCGAGATGACCGACATGCCGCCCTGGCGCATCGGCTCGGCCACGGACGAATACGAACCGCGACCAAAGCTCATCCGGATCAGGTTACCGGCATGACTGTGCAGGTCGACCGCGGTGCCGTCCGTCGCCTGCGCCATGGCCGGTACCGGAAGACAGAAGAGCGGGCTCATGGCGAGCAGCGCGCGCCGCGTCATGCCCGGCACCGCTTCGGCGTCATGCAACTGGTAGCGCCATTCGCCGCTGTCCGGCGACACACGCCATCTGCCGCGCAACCTCAAGGCACCCCTGCCGATCTCCAGCGCCACCCCGGCCGTCACTTCCACAACTGCGAGCGGATTGTTGGGCACGCAGCCCTCGCAGCAGCCGGGCTCCGCCATCAGGAGGAAGCGATCCTGTCCGCCCCATGGACTGGCTGCGAGGGCGAAGCCGGTGATCTCGATGCGCTTGCCGTCCGCCTTGTCGGCGCGGTGTTTCCCGAGGTCGGTCCACGAGAGGCGCATGGGGAAGTCTACAATTTGGGCGGCGGATAATAGGGCCGTTCGCCGAGCGCCTGCACGCGTTTCCAGAACTCCGGACCTGAGGCCTTTCCGACCTCGTCGAGGTCGGCCGCTTGGCGCCACAGGCTCCACGACTCCGGGTGCAGGCGACTGGCCTCTGCCATCTGCTGGTCACCTTCCGCCGCGCGGCCGTTGGCACGCAGCCAAAGCCCGAGCCGGAAACGCGCCCGGGCCTCGGCAATTTCCGGCGTGACTCTCGGCAGGCCGGCGCGCGCCGCGTCGGCTGGCAAGGCATGGGCGCCGGTGGCCACCCAGGCACGCACGGCGTCGAGATAGGCCTGCCGCGCCGCGAGGCGCTCGGCCTGGTCTTCGGGACTCATCGTGCGGGTTGCAAGATCCATGCGGCGGAAATGATCGGTCGACCCGGCCGTCTCGGGCGGACGGGCGATGCGGCCCTGCTCGTCGATCCAGATCGCCTGCGGCACGTTCACGAGATTGTAGAGATCCTCGAGGCGATGATCCGTGTCGATCAACTGCCAGTAGGACGACTTCGCCTGCTCGATCCACGGGCGGGCATGCCCGGCGCCGCGGCTTTCCTGCGCCACGGCCACGACCATGAAACCCTTGTCCTTAAGTTCTTCGTAGAGTGTCTGCCACACGGGCAAGTCGAAGCGGCAGCCTCACCAACTGGCCCAGGTGGCGAGGAAGACCTTGCGGCCGCGGAGCTGCGAGAGGGAACGCGGCACGCCGTCGAGGTCCGGCAGGGTGAAGTCCGGTGCCTCCAGCCCTTCCAGCGCGGCGTTGCGCTCCTCGGCCGGCGCGCCCAGCGCCCACACGTCGCGCGTCTCGCTGGCGACCACGGGACCGCCCAGCTTCCTCCAGAAGGCTTCGAGGTCGACTTCGTTGGGCGCGAGCGCCGATGCGGGCAGCGGCACGCACCGATCGTCGCGGCACATGCCTTCCGGCTTCAGGGTCCAGCCCGTGACGCGCTCGGCATCGACGGGACTGATCCAGAGGCCGTCATGCGCGGCGACGTCATGTTCGCCCGTGGGCGTCAGGATCCTCGTCATCGTGGCCTCCTGCTCGAACTCACTTGGGCGTCGAGATCGTCACTTCCTTCGAGGTGATGAATTCCAGCAGCACCGGCACGCCCTTCTGGGTCTGCTCGATGCCGCGCTTGATCGCCGGGACGATGTCCTCCGGGCGGATCACGCGCTCGCCATAGCCGCCGAAGGCCCGCGCCATGGCGGCATAGTCGCCCGAGATGTCGGTCGAGCGGTACTTCTCGGTCGACACCTTCATGATGTGCAGCTCGATCGCCATCGAGAAGTTGTTGAGCAGGATCGACATGATCGGAATGCGCTCGCGCACCGCCGTCTCGAAATCCATGCCGGTGAAGCCGATGGCGGCATCGCCCCACACGTTGATGCAGAGCTTGTCGGGACAGGCGAGTTTGGCGCCCATGGCGAGGCCGAGGCCGTAGCCGAGCTGCGTGGTCTTGCCCCAGCCGATATAGGTGTGCGGCGCCGTCGTCTTCCAGAACGGCGAGAGCTGGTCGCGCGGGCTGCCGGCATCGTGGGTGATGATCGTGTTGGCCTTGTCGACCGTGTGCTGCAGGTCCCAAAGCACGCGATAGGGATTGAGCGGTGCCTCGTTGTTCGTGAGCTTGGGCATCCACTCCTTGAGCCACTCGCCGGCGATCGGCTCGATCTCCGCCACGACCGGCGCCGCATCACGCTTCTGGCCTCCGACCAGCTTGCTGCACTCGTCGATCATGGCGCGCAGCGCCAGCTTGGCGTCGCCGACGAGGCCGTACTGGCAGCGCACGTCCTTGTTGAGATGGTTGGGGTCGAGCGTGGTG
>CAZPOS010000329.1:0-4914 GCA_964588065.1 uncultured Reyranella sp. | reverse complement strand
ATCAACAAGGCCTTCAAGTTCGCCAAGAGCCTGCGCGCCGGCTCGGTCTGGGTGAACACCTATGACGGCGGCGACATCACCACCCCGTTCGGTGGTTACAAGCAGTCGGGCAATGGCCGCGACAAGTCGCTGCACGCCTTCGACAAGTTCACGCAGATGAAGACGACCTGGATCCAGCTCGGCTGATCCCGTCCCGTTGGAGCAAAGCCGCGCCGGCCGCCACGCTGGCGCGGCTTTTTTCTGGCCGTGTCACCCTCCGCCGAACACGAAGACTTTCCATGAACAGTGACGGACTGCACCGCCTGAAGCAGCGGGGCCTTGAGGAAATGCGGCGCTTCCTGCTGATGTTCGTCTACCTCTATGTGGTCTTCGGCCTATTCGTCCTGAACGAGAGCCTGGTCCTGTCGGAGCGGCACTTGTCCTTCGCGCCGCAGGGATTTGCGCTGATCAACGCCGCCGTCATGGCCAAGGTCATGCTGATCGCCGAGAATCTGAAGCTCGGCCGCCGCTTCGACCACCTGCCGCTGATCTGGCCGGTGGCCTACAAGGCCGGGGTCTTCGCGCTGGTGTTCATGCTGTTCCACGCGATCGAGCGAATCGCTCTCGGCATGGTGGCAGGCCGGAGCCTGGCCGACAGCATGCCTCACATCGGCGGCGTCACCTGGGAAGGCAAGCTGACGGTGTGGGCCATCATGACCATCTCGCTGCTGCCGTTCTTCGCCCTGCGCGAGATCGGGCAGATCCTCGGTGAAGGCAGACTCTGGCGGTTGATGTTCCACGCGCGTGATGCATCCCCATCCAGCCGGCCGCCGGCCGACGCGCCCTGAATTCACGTGGCCAGAACGGCGTCGACCGTAGTCACTTCGGCGTACTCGCCATCGAGAAGCGCCAGGGTAAGCTGATGCACGTCCTCGGCCGGCCATAGGCGGCCCGTCAGGTCGCGCTTGTCGCACGACCAGCAAGCATCTCCCGGCAGCCGGACGGCAAAGCCGAGATTCGCCGCGACGCGCACCGTGGCTTCCACTGAATTGGCGAGCAGCACGCCGCAGATCACAAGCGGTGGCTTGCCGCCGTCGTCGCCGGCCATCGCCTGCAGGCCGGCCTCAAGCTCGGTGCCGATGAACGCACTGTGGACCTTCTTCGCCACCACCAGCTCGCCGTCCCGCGGGGCCGTCAGCGGCAGGAAATCGTTCCCCTCCTGCCCAGGCAGGAACGGTGAACGCGGGTCGGTGCTGTCGTGCTTTATGTGGACGATCGGGGCGCCGCGGCGGCGCCAGTCGGCCAGCAGCCGGGCGATGTTGGCCTCCGCCCCGGTGTTGTTGCGCGGACCCCATTTCGGATGATCCATCGCCTTCTGCTGGTCGATCACGATCAATACGTCGTCAGCCATGCGTCCCTGCCCCCTTGCGTTCCGCGCGCAATGGTAGTGGACTTCCCTACAACCAAAACAGGAGGAAACGATGCAATTCGGCTATTTCACCATGCCCTCGCATCCACCCGAGCGCTCCCTGAAGGACGGGCACGAATGGGATCTCCAGGTCATCCGCTGGCTCGACGAGCTCGGCTTCACAGAAGCCTGGATCGGTGAGCATCACACCGCACCCTGGGAGCCCCATCCCTCACCCGACCTGCTGGTGGCTCAGGCGCTCATGCAGACCAAGAACATTCGTCTCGGGCCCGGGGGATTCCTGCTCCCCTATCACCATCCGGCCGAGCTCGCGAACCGGGTCGCCATGCTCGACCATATCTCCGGCGGCCGGCTGAACTTCGGCATCGCCGCCTCGGGGCTGCCCAGCGACTGGGCGATGTTCAATGTCGACGGCATGTCGGGCGCCAATCGCGACATGACGCGCGAGGCCCTAGACATCATCCTGAAGCTCTGGTCCTCCGCCGAACCCTTCGACTACAAGGGCAAGTACTGGCACGTCACCAAGCCCGACACGATGTTCGGTTTCCTGAAGCCGCACATCAAGCCGCTCCAGGCGCCGCACCCGCCGATCGGGGTCGCCGGCCTCTCGAAAGGGTCGGACACGCTGAAGCTCGCTGGCGAAAAAGGCTACATCCCGATGAGCCTCAACCTCAACCCGGCCTATGTGAAGAGCCACTGGGAGTCGGTGGAGATCGGGGCCGCCAAGTCGGGCCGCACACCCGACCGCAGCCAGTGGCGGCTCGTGCGCGAAGTGTTCGTGGCCGACACCGACGAGGAGGCGATGCGCCTCTCGGTCGGCTCGCACATGGGCCGCATGATGCGGGAATACTTCCTACCCCTGCTCTCGCAGTTCGGGTTCTTCGAGTATCTGAAGCATGACGCCGGCGCCGCGGATTCCGACGTGACGCCGGAATACTGCGCAAAACACAACTGGATCGTCGGGTCGCCAAAGACTGTCGTCGAGAAGATCGAGAGGATCTACGACGAAGTCGGCGGCTTCGGTCAGCTGCTCGTCTTCGGCTTCGACTATGTCGAGAACCCGCAGGCCTGGCGGCGCTCGCTCGAACTGCTGTCGAAGGAGGTGATGCCAAAGGTGCAGCACCTCAAGCCCGGAATGGCGAAGCTGGCGGCAGAATAGTCTCCGCCGCCCGCCACGCCTTCCATCAGGCCGCGACCGGCACGCTCTTGCCGGTCGCCGAGGCGACACTGCCGTGGAGATGGGCCACCAGCGCGTCGTCGAGCTTGAGACGCGCTGCCAGCATCGAGAGGTAGCCGCGCTCGGCGGCATTGTCGACATCGATGGCCAGCAGCGAGGCCGTGTAGATTTCAGCCGCCTCCTCCGGCGTCGCCGCAGCGCCCGCGACGGCATCGACGTCGAGCTTGGCGCGAAGCTCGTCCATCACGAAGGCCTTGTCGTCGGCGCCGAGCGGCAGCTTGTCCATCTCGGCGAAGATGCGTGCCTGTTCCTGCGCATCGACATGGCCGTCGGCCTTGGCGGCGGCGATCATGGCGCGCAGCAGGTGACGCGCCAGCGTCTGCTGACCGGCTTCGGTCGACGGATTGAACGGGGTCCCGCTGGGCGCCGGCAGCATCGGGAACGGAGCCTGCGGAGCCTGGCTGACCGGTGCCGCCTGCTTGCCGGCCTGCCAGTCGTTGTAAGCCTTGTAGGCAAGCGCGCCGACGGCCGCCATGCCGCCGAGCTTGAGAGCCTCACCGCCGATCTTGCGGCCGGTCTTGCTGCCCATCAGCAACGCTGCCAAGCCGCCGGCGAGCACGCCGCCGCCGGCACCGCCGAGGAAGCCGCCCATCCCCCCCTGACTGCCGGCCGGGCCGACACCCTGGCCGCCGCCCTGACCACCCACGAACTGCTCCAGCAAACGCTTCGCATCAAACATGGCGCCTCGCCTTATTGGTTAACTTGCGAGGTCAGATGATGTGCAATTATGGCAAAACCGGGAGTTTTCAGGCGCGCTTCGAAAGAAATGCCGCCGCCGCAAATCCAAAGGCAGCGACCAGCATGATACCGGCCAATCCCCAGAGGACCGGCGCGTAGCCGCCGAACGCCCCCCAGGCGAGCGACGCCAGCACCGGCCCGGCGGCGCGCATGACGTTGGTCGGCATGGTGAGCGCCCCCGAGACGACGCCATAGCCTTCGGGACCGATGAACTCCGGGACGGCCATGCCCCGCAGAATCGTCACCAGCCCGTTGGCGACGCCATAGACCACGGCGAACAGGATCAGCGGATAGACGTCGGTGATGCCGGTCGCCAGGAAGCCCATCGCGAGGGGAAAGGCAAAGTAGATCAGCGCACCCAGCTGGATCGTCGTGATGTGGCGCTGCCCGACCATCAGCAGCACGCGTCCTACGACCTGCATGGGACCGATCAAGGCGACGATCGCCATGACCACTCCGGTCGGCACGCCGCGATCGTCGAGCAACGGGATCAGATGGAAGCTCATGGCCGAGAAGGCGAGCCCGTAGCCCGCGAAGGCGACGACGAGCCCCCAGAAAGCCGGGACGCGGATGGCAGTGGCCAGCGGGCTTCTGTTCGCGGCACCTTCGGCTGGCGGCCTCGAGGCTGCGATCGGCACCGGCGCCACCTCCGGCCCCGGCACGATCAGCCAGTGCATCACGGCGACACAGAGGACGATGACCGCCAGCACGTCGAGCGCGGGTCGCCAGCCGATCCGCTCGACCAGGAACTGCGTGAAGGGAATGCCGAAGGTACTGGCCAAGCCGCCCAGGAAAGTCATCAGCAGGATCGCCTGCTTGTATCGCGGCCCATAGACCCGGGTGATCACCGCGAAGGCCGGCTCGTAGAGCGTCACCGCCTGGCAGGCGCCCAGCCCGATCCACAGGGCGTAGAAGACCGGCAGCGAGTCGACCCGCGACCAGAGGAAAAGGAGCAATGCCGCCAGCAGGGAACCGCCCGTCATCAGCAGACGGCCGTGGCCGCGATCGATCCAGGCGCCTACGGCAATGGAACAAAGGCCGGCGGTGAGCAGTCCCGCCGACAGGGCGCCGAACATCGCGCTGCGTGACCAGCCCAGTTCCTCGGTCATCGGCACCACGAACAGGGGAAAGGTGTAGTAGACGATGCCCCAGGTCACGAGCTGGCCCAGCGAGAGCATCCACAAGATGGTCGACGGGCGCTTTCGCCACGCTCCTCCTGCTCCCTGCTTCGCCATAATGCCGCCTGCTCTACCCACTTTCCTACAGAACGACGACCCTAACGCCGCATCGGCCGCGAGGATAGACGCATGACCGACACGAAACGCATCAACCTCGCTCTGCAAGGTGGCGGCAGCCATGGCGCCTATACGTGGGGCGTGCTCGACGCGCTGATCGAGGATGGCCGCCTCGAGATCGAAGCCGTGAGCGGCACCAGCGCCGGGGCGATGAATGCCGCCATTCTCCTTCAGGGTTGGGCCAAGGGCGGCCCGGCCGGCGCGCCTTTGCCGCCTCCGGCCTTCCCGCTTCAGGG
>CAZPOS010000328.1:0-4942 GCA_964588065.1 uncultured Reyranella sp. | reverse complement strand
CCGTCGGCGCCTGCGTCGGCATGAAGGGCAGTCGCGTGCAGGCCGTCGTGCAGGAACTGCAGGGCGAGAAGATCGACATCATCCCGTGGAGCGAGGACACCGCGACCTTCATCGTCAACGCGCTGCAGCCGGCCACCGTCAGCCGCGTCGTGCTCGACGAGGAAGAGGGCCGCATCGAGGTGGTGGTCCCCGATGACCAGCTGTCGCTCGCCATCGGTCGCCGCGGCCAGAACGTGCGTCTCGCCAGCCAGCTGACCGACAGCCAGATCGACATCATGACCGAGGCGGAATCGAGCGAGAAGCGGCAGAAGGAATTCGCCGAACGCTCGAAGATGTTCGAGGAAGAACTGGACGTCGACGAGACGCTGTCGCAGCTGCTGGTGGCCGAAGGCTTCACCGAGCTCGAGGAAGTCGCCTACGTCGAGCTCGACGAGCTTGCCGGGATCGAAGGCTTCGACGAGGAACTCGCCGAGGAATTGCAGAGCCGCGCGACCGAGGCCCTCGAACGCCGCGAGGCCGCCTATCGCGAGCAGCGCCGCGAGCTGGGCGTCGACGATGCGCTCGCCGAAATCCCGCACCTGACCGAGGAAATGCTGGTCGTGCTGGGCAAGGCCGGCATCAAGACGCTCGACGATCTCGCCGATCTGGCGACCGACGAGCTGATCGCCAAGAAGCGCGAGGCACCGCGTCGCCGCAACACCACCGACGGCCCGCCGCTGAAGCGCAACGTGCGCGAAGGCGACAAGGGCGGCGTGCTGGGCGAATTCGGTCTGAACGAAGAGCAGGGCAACGAGATCATCATGGCCGCCCGCGCGCACTGGTTCGAAGATGAGGACGAGGTCGCCGAGACCGCTCCCCTAGCCGAGGAGGCCGCCGATGCGGGATCCTCGCAATGATACGCCGGTAAGCCCTACCGACGCCGACAGCTTCGACGATGGTTCGGCGCGCGCCGCAAGGCACGCGCCGGAGCGTCGCTGCGTGCTCTCGCACCGCTCCGCCCCGCGCGAGGACCTGCTGCGCCTCGCGCTCGGGCCCGAGGGACAGGTGCTGCCCGATGCCCATGCCAAGGCACCGGGGCGCGGCGCATGGATCGGCGCGACTCGCGCACAACTTGAAGAAGCGGTTGCCAGGGGCCATCTGAAGGGCGTGCTGGCGCGCGGCTTCAAGACCAATGCCCTGCACATTCCCGACGATCTGGCCGACCGGGCAGAGGCTGCGCTGACCCGCGCCTTCACCGACCGGCTGGGCATCGAATGGCGATCGGGCAACCTGATCGCCGGATCGGATCGTATCGCCGAACAGGCGCGTTCGGGCCGGGTCGCGTGGTTGGGCCATGCCGCCGATGCCAGCGACGATGGCTCGCGCCGGCTGGACCAGGCGTGGCGCGTGGGCGAGGATGCCGAGGGTTCGGGCATGACCGGGGTGCGCTTGCCACTGGACCGCGCGGCCCTGTCTGTGGCATTGGGCCGCGACAATGTCGTGCACCTCGCGGTGACCGACCGTGCCGCAGCGACGCGAATTTCGTCGCAGCTGGCACGACTGACGCACTTTCTCGGCCAAGGCCAGCCCGTGGAATCACCAAGGGGCGAGAGCCGTGGCACGGATCCGCCCCTGACCGGAACGGTCGCCTGACGCGACCGAGGCCCGAGGCACCGCCCCAGCACCGCGTGCTTTTCGCACGCCGCCGCGCCGGGGACGAGACGACGAATTTTTGAAGGACGTTTTGACCGTATGAGCGATACCGACGACACCCCCCGGACCCGCAAGCCGCTTGGACTCAAGCGCTCTGTGGAGGCGGGCGAGGTCAAGCAGACCTTCAGCCACGGCCGCACCAACAAGGTCGCGGTCGAGGTCAAGCGTCGCCGCAAGATTTTGAAGCCGGGCGAAACCGCCGCCCCGGCCCCGGTCGAAGCGCCTGCTCCGGCCCCGGCTCCCGTCGCCAAGGCACCGCCGGCGCCGGTTGCCGCGCCGCGCCCGGCCAGCCGCGAAACGCGCCAGGAATTGCAGACCCGCCTGCTGCGCGAGGCCGAGGAAGCGCGCCTCGCCGCGCTGGAGGAAGCCAACCGCCGCCAGGAAGAGGAGCGCCTGCGCGCCTTCGAGGCAGAAAAGCGCCGCGCCGAGGAAAACCGCAAGGCCGCCGAGCAGGAGGCCGTGAAGGCCGAAGCCGCGCCGGTCGAGGAACCGGCCGCACCTCAACCCGCATCGACGCCCGAAACCGCTGCCGAAGCGCCCGCGACCGAGGCCGAGCCTGTGGCGAGCGAAAGTGACGACAATGCCGAAGAGGGCGAAGAGGCCCCCGCGCCGCGCCGCTTCACCCCGGTCAAGCGTCCCGAAGTCAAGCGCCCGGCCCCGGCCCCGGCCGCGGCCGAGAAGAAGCCTGCCCGCGCCCCAGAGAAGCGCCCCGCCGCCGACGATCGCGCCGGCGAGAAGGGCGGGCTCGACCGCCGCAAGGGCAAGCTGACTGTCACCAAGGCGCTGAACGAGGATGAGGGCCGCCGTGCCCGCAGCCTCGCCGCGCTGAAGCGGGCCCGCGAGAAGGAACGCCGCGTCCATGGCGGCGGCGGTTCGCGCGCCCCGCGCGAGAAGCAGGTTCGCGACGTCATCGTGCCCGAGGCGATCACCGTGCAGGAGCTTGCCCAGCGCATGGCCGAGAAGGGTGCCGACCTCGTGAAGGCGCTGTTCAAGATGGGCATGATGGTCACCGTCAACCAGACGATCGACCAGGATACCGCCGAACTGCTCGTCACCGAATTCGGCCACAACATCGAGCGCGTGTCCGAAGCCGACGTCGACATCGACACCGCTGCCGACGTGGACTCGGAAGACACCCTGAAGGCGCGTCCGCCGGTCGTGACGATCATGGGCCACGTCGACCACGGCAAGACCAGCCTGCTCGACGCGCTGCGCGGCACCGACGTGACCCGCGGCGAAGCGGGCGGCATCACCCAGCACATCGGCGCCTACCAGGTGACGACGAAGGACAAGCAGAAGATCACCTTCCTCGACACACCCGGCCACGAGGCGTTCACCGAGATGCGCGCGCGCGGTGCCAATGTCACCGACATCGTGATCCTGGTGGTCGCCGCCGACGACGGGCTGATGCCGCAGACGATCGAGGCGATCAATCACACCAAGGCCGCCGGCGTGCCGATGATCGTCGCGATCAACAAGGTCGACAAGCCCGAGGCCAACCCGCAGAAGATCCGCGAGCGCCTGCTCGAACACGAGATCGTCGTCGAGGCGATGAGCGGCGAGGTCATGGACGTCGAGGTTTCGGCCAAGGCCAAGACCGGTCTCGACAAGCTGATCGACGCGATCATGCTGCAGGCCGAAATCCTCGAGCTGAAGGCCAACCCCGACCGTCAGGCCGAGGCGACCGTGATCGAGGCCAAGCTCGACAAGGGCAAGGGGCCGCTTGCCACCGTGCTGGTGACGCGCGGCACGCTGAAGCGCGGCGACATCTTCGTCGTCGGCACCGAAAGCGGCCGCGTCCGCGCGCTGCACGACGACATGGGGCGTCAGATCAAGGAAGCTGGCCCGTCAATGCCGGTCGAGGTCCTCGGCCTTGGCGGTGTGCCGCATGCCGGTGACCAGATGACCGTGGTCGAGAACGAGCAGCGGGCCCGCGAGGTCTCCTCGTATCGTTCGGAAAAGGCGAACGAGAAGCGCACCACTTCGGCTCCGGCCAGCTTCGAGAACATGTTCTCCGCGCTGAAGAGCAGCGTCATCGAATACCCCGTCGTCATCAAGGGTGACGTGCAGGGTTCGGTCGAGGCGATCAACTCGGCTCTCGCCAAGATCTCGAACGACGAGATCAAGGTCCGCGTGCTCCACTCGGGCGTTGGCGCGATCACCGAAAGCGACGTGACGCTCGCCGCTGCCAGCGGCGCGCCGATCATCGGCTTCAACGTCCGCCCCAACGCCAAGGCGCGCGAGCAGATGGAGAAGAACAAGGTCCGGCTGATGTATCACGACGTGATCTATCACCTGACCGAGGAGATCACCAAGGAACTGGCCGGCGAGCTGGGTCCGGAAAAGATCGAGCACGTTCTCGGCCGCGCCGAGGTCAAGCAGGTCTTCCCGGCCGGCAAGAAGGACAAGGCGGCGGGCCTGCTCGTCGTCGAAGGCGCGATCCGCAAGGGTCTGTTCGCCCGTCTCACCCGCAACGACGTCATCGTTTCGGCCACGACGATCCAGTCGCTGCGCCGCTTCAAGGACGATGTCGACGAGGTCCGCGCGGGTCTCGAGTGCGGCGTGGTGCTGGCCGACACGAACGACATCAAGGCGGGCGACCAGCTCGAAGTCTTCGAGGTCGAGGAGCGCGAGCGCGTTCTCTGATCACTACGAGATCAACATAGGCTAATGGCGGGGCGCCGGGCATCTGTCCGGCGCCCCGCTTGCTTTGCAAACACCTGAAAGGCTGAGCCCATGCCCCGCTACTGCGCCTTCTTCGCCAGCATGAACGTGGGCGGCAATCGCCTGAAGATGACCGACCTGCGCGACGCGCTGGAGCGGGAGGATCTGGAGGATGTCGAGACCGTCGTCGCCAGCGGCAACGTGCTGTTCTCGTTCGACGAGAGGCCTTCGGATGGCCTCTCGGAAATGCTGGTCTGGATCGTGAAGGACCGCTTCGGCTTCGACACCTTCGCCGCCGTGCGCAATGCCGACGAGGTGCGCGCGGCCTTCGCCGACAATCCGTTTCACGGCGAAGGGGAGGACAAGCTGGTCCACACCCTGTTCCTCGATGGGCCGGCCGATCCGGCGCAATTCGCCGCCATGGTCGCCGCCTACGAAGGGCGCGGGCCGGAGCGCATGGCGCTGGGCAAGGGTGAGATCTACGTCGATTATGGCGACGGTGTCGGCCCGTCGCGCCTGACCGGAGCGTTTCTGGAGCGCAGGCTCGAACGACGGGTCACCGCGCGCAACATGGCGTCGCTGAAGC
>CAZPOS010000327.1:0-4946 GCA_964588065.1 uncultured Reyranella sp. | reverse complement strand
GGATGGCGCAGATCGAACAGGCGCGTGCCGACCGGGCGTGGCAGGCGGCGCGGGGGCGCGCCGCCGCAAGCGCGCTCGACTGGCTCGGAGAGAATCCCGCAGCGCCTCTGGTGGCGATGCCGACAGCGTTGCGTGATGGGTTGAGCCCGGAACAGACAGAGGCGCTCGACCGGACGGCGATGAATGGGGGCGGCGTCGTCACGGACCGCGACCTTTACGACAGGCTCGACGACCAGGCCGTGCACGAGCCGCAAAGCTTTGTCGGCCTCGACCTGACGCAACACCGGCTGTCGCTCGGCGACGGCGACTACGATCGCCTGACCAAACTCCAGCAGACTCTCGCCGACGGCAAATCCGATCCGGCCTTCGAGCGCCACCGTCTCGGTCGCCTGTTCCTGGACGAAGGACTGCGCACCGCCAACCTCGATCCCGACGGCGAGGAGGCCCGGAACGCGCGGCAGCAACTCGACACGCTCTTGGGCGCATTCGAGGCTGTTGAGGGCAAGCCGCCGACGATGGACGACATTCGCGGCCTCGTCGTCGACGTGGTGGCCACCATGCTGCCGCGCGCGGAAGACGATCTGGCTGAGGCGCCGCCGCGCGAGGCCATCGATACCGCATCGAAACCCCCACCCGGCAACGAAGGGGTGGCGGGAGAATCGACAAGCGCCAACCGGATAGAAGCAACACCCCCGACGCCCCCAGCGCCCGAGGCCACGCGGTTCGATGACGGCACCAGGCTGATCACGCGCCGTGGCGTCGATACCGAGCGTGGCAAGGCCGACGTCACGGAAGCCTACGACGAGCAGGACCGCATGGTCTCGACCGATGCCACCTTCGCCGATGGCCATCGTCTGGAAAGCCGGCGGTTCTATCCCGCCGAAGGCCACTGGTCGCAGGTCGATACCGTACGCGACCCCGACGGCAACGCGCTGGGCACGATCACCACGACGTTCGACGGTGAGCGCACGACGCGCACCGTCGAGCCGATGGATGGACCGCCACAGACCGACATCTGGGATAGGGATGGTCCCGTTCCAACGATGCAGAACGTCGTTGCGCCCGCGTTGGCCGTCCCCTTCCTGCTGGAGTTCGCGGCGATCGGCGCTGCGATTATCGGAAAGGCGATAGGTGACACGATCGCTCGCCAGAGCACCGCCGGCGTTCGGGGCGGCAGTGAAATGGCCCGTCCGCCCGGCACGGACCCGGGCCCCGACGACAACGGTCCGCCGGAGCGGGTCGAGGGCGACAAGCCACCGCCCTCCGGACCTTCGGTGCCGCTGTTTCCGCCGGGGGAGCGTCCTAGTTCGCGGCAGAGCGAGCTCGACTATGGAACAGGACGGCCGGACTATGTTCCGCAAGTCTCTTTCAAGAACGGCAAGGAGGTAAGTTGGGGGACGGCTGGTTCGGTCCGTCCTGATGGGGTATCGGCCGATAGGCGTAGTGCGTCGTTCGAGATAAAAAACCACAATATCAATACCAACGCGGATGGCTTGATATACAAAGTCACTCGACAGGTATTGGAGCGGGCGCAGCACCTGCCGCCGGGCATGCAGCAGCACATTGCGATCGACGTTCGGGGTCAGCAGGTATCTACGCAGCAATTGGAAAAAGTAACCAGGCGAATTGTCGAGCGGTCGAATGGCCTTATCAGGCGCGAACATATCGAATTTATAAGGAAGGATTAGCCGATGAGTGATGTTGGAATCTCCGGTGGCATGATTCGCCAGCATATGGGTACGCCGGCGGAAGTTGCTGCATTCTTTGCTCTAATCGAGCGTCACAAATCGGAGTCGATCAGCGGTGCACTCGATCTTGTCACTGACCGTCTTTACAGGCGCACCGTGCCCGGCGAGCAGTATGATGCACTTGTCGACCAATTGGCGGAATGTCGGCGGCTACTTCAGAAAATTCAAATAACTGAAGGCTTCTGGGATGAGTTTGAGTTGGGTGATCGAACGGAAGCCATCGATCGGTCGGCGAAGACGGCGGCTGATGCGTTTCAAAAGATTTTCAAGTCGCTCGACAAAGCGATCGAATTCGCTCGTGATGACAAAAAATATCTTGGCTACTTCCGCCCTTTGCGTCTCATGGCATGGGAAGGACCCAAGTCTCACGTACATAAGTTCATGCCGCTGGCGGACTTTGAAAAGCCTGACATACGACCGATCTGGCTGGAGTGATTTGGCTCCGTCTACTGACTTTGATGACGCTCACATAACCGTCGGGACCTCTTCGAAGCTCGCGCCAGAAGAACCGATTCGAACCGGTGATCGACCGGCGTCTCGACGACTACCAGGCGGACGCCGCCGAGGCGATGCCCCCGGACGCCTCATCCGAGGTGCGGGCGCCTCCTGACGATCTCTGGAAGATTTGCGAAAAATCTATCCTCCAACTCGGATCCGGCGGACGAGTACGGGCTTTCTGCGCAAACGAGACACTATATCGAAGAGAGGTATAAAATCGGCAGCGGCGGCGTATATGGTCCGGCAGCATCTATTCCCGGCCAAGGTTAGGACGCTCCGCGTCGTCGTACCAGCGCGATAGCTGTCCAGATGATAGTGACGATCAATGCCAATGACAGGATTGCAGAAAAGGCGAAGATCGTAGCCCGCTTCAAGAAGAAGAGCATCAAATCCTTCGGCAAGACTGGGGTCGTAACCGTCTTCGTCAGTAATTCGAATGAACAGAAGAAAAGGAGCGAAGTACAGAAAGATGACACATGAATAGTCCCAGTCACCAGAACATCTGTAGAGGATGATTGCTGCTGAGTAGATGTACCAGGTTGCGAGGAGCGCGACGAAACCTCAGGCTAAAAGGCAAACAAGGGCCAAAATCGCATTGCGCACAACAGTGCCAATCTTCTTGAGGGTCACGTCAATCCTCTACACCTGCGGACGCAGTCGATTGAAGAAGCGAGACACAAACGCAAAGATTCTTCAGCTCACAAAAGTCCCATAGGGCTCGTCGATTGTTGGCCATTCCTCGCGATCACCGCACCGAAGAATGGCGAGTAAAGAGTCTATCGACAAGCAACCTATAATGGCATCTCTTGCCAGCGCATGTGCCGGTAAGAATGTCCTTCAGCCCCGGTCGACAGCTGCTTCAGACCGAGATGGGCCGCTGAACGGAGACGAACAAGACAAGCACCCGGGCTTCCGCAACGTCGTGCTCAAGCCCATCGATCTCGGCCGTTGATCTAGGCTACTCTGGTATGCGTCGGCATGTCTCCGGCCTGAACAACAGGGGGAGTCTGGAGACCTGTTTTGAAATGCGTGTATCCTTGGGCAAGGTATTGGCGACCATGAACAACATTGCTTCCTTCGCCGCCGACTACAGCGAGGCGCGTGACAAGTTTCTGGCGGCGGCCAGGCTCGCCGACGCCCGGACCTTTCGCTACGACAACCCGACCAAGGGGCCGAAGGGCGAGTCCCTGTCGACCGACGTGGCCTGGGTGGGGCCGGCGGATGCCTCGAAGGTCATGGTGACGATCTCATCCACGCACGGGGTCGAGGGCTATTGCGGCTCGGGCTTTCAGGTCGACTGGCTGGCCGGAGTCGGCGCCGCGGGACTGCCGAAGGGGACTGCCGCGCTGTTCGTGCACGCTATCAATCCCTACGGGTTCGCCTGGACGCGCCGCGTGACCGAGGAGGGCAACGACCTCAACCGCAACTATGTCGACCACTCCAGGCCCTATCCGGTGAACGAGGGGTATCTGGAGATCGCCGACGATCTGGTGCCGGCGGATTTCAGCGAGGCGGGACGGGCGGCCGCCGATGCCCGGCTGGCGGCGTTTCGCCGGAAGGTCGGCGACGTCGAGTTCTTCCGCGCCGTCTCCGGCGGCCAGTACAGCCATGCCGACGGCATGTTCTTCGGCGGCGGCGGCGCCTCCTGGTCGAACCGGACCTTGCACGCCATCGTCGACCGATACCTGAAGGGCCGCGAGGACGTGGCCGTCGTCGACTTCCATACCGGCCTCGGCCCCTATGGCTACGGCGAGCCGATCACCCATTACGATATCGGCACCGGCGGGTCGCGCCGGGTGCGCAATTTCTGGGGTGAGTCGGTCACGGAGTCGAAACGGGGCCAGACGGCCTCGCAGGCACGGGACGGGCTCGGGCATTACGGGCTGAACCGGGTGTTGCAGGAGCCGCAGACCCGGCTCACCATGTGCACCCTGGAATACGGCACGTTCGATCGCGAGAGCGGCCAGAAGGCATTCCGCGCCGACCATTGGCTGCACAAGTACGGCGATCCATTGGGCAAGGAAGCCGAGCCGGTGCGCAAGGCGATGCGGCGCCAGTTCTATCCGGAGACCGACGACTGGAAGGAGGCCGTGCTCTTCCGCGGCCACCAGGTCGTGCGCCAGGCGATCGCCGGCCTGCAGCGGGGGCCGCTCTAGCTTTTGGGGACAAGCCCTCGAAAAGCCATACGCCCGCTCAGCGATCCTGCTACAAGCCTCCCCATGCGTGCACTCGTGGCGCTGCTGGCTTTCGCGGTCGTGGCGGCTCTCAATTTCCTGTGGTGGTGGGTTCCGAACCGGCCGGTCGATGTCGCCGGCTGGAATGCCGCGCCTCTCCAGAGCGTTTCCTTCGCTCCCTACCGGCCGGGCCAGAGCCCGCTCACCCGGACCTTTCCCACACCCGACCAGATCGAATCGGATCTGAAGCGCCTGCAGGGCAAGGTTGGGGCGGTGCGCACCTATTCCTCGGGGGAGAACCTCGAGACTGTGCCGCAGCGCGCCGGCAAATACGGGCTCAAGGTCTGGCACGGCGCCTGGCTGAACAACAACGAGAAGGAAAATCTTGAGCAGATCAACCTGCTGATCGACCATGCCAACAAGTACAAGGACACGGTCGAGCGGGTGATCGTCGGCAATGAGGTGCTGCTGCGCAAGGACCTGACGGCAAACGAATTGCGCCGCTACATCCGGCAGGTGAAGCAGC
>CAZPOS010000326.1:0-4987 GCA_964588065.1 uncultured Reyranella sp. | reverse complement strand
TTCTGGCTGCGCAACCCGTCGCTGGCCGACGAAGTCGACTTCATCACCATTCACATCCTGCCTTACTGGGAGGACGAGCCGATCGGCCTCGACCGCCGCGAGCCCGATGGCCGGCTTTCGATCGAGAAGCACCTGGTCGACATCTACAAGAAGGTCCAGGCCCGCTTTCCCGGCAAGAAGGTCGTGATCGGCGAGACCGGCTGGCCGAGCGACGGCCGCATGCGCTCCGACGCGCGGCCGGGCCGGGTCGAGCAGGTGAAGTACTTCTCGATCTTCCGCGGCGCCGCCGAGCGGGAGGGCTTCGACTACAACGTCATCGAGGCCTTCGACCAGTATTGGAAGGCGCGCCAGGAGGGCACCGTGGGCGCCGAATGGGGTCTGCTGGACGCCCAACGCCACGACAAGTTCGAGCTGGGAAAGCCGGTGAGGGCGGAGCCGCACTGGCAGATCCTGTTCACCATTTCGACGATCGGCGGGGCGCTGCTGCTGCTGGCCTATGCCAGCCGCCGCAAGGCCGGCAACTGGAAGGGCATCTGCCTCTTTGCCTTCTTCGCCCAGCTCGTCGCGACCTGCTACGTGCAGGCGACCTGGGTCGACGTCACCCGCAACTTCTATTTCGAGAAGACCCTGGGCATCGCCTTCTGGACGATCCTGCTCGCGCTGTTCAGCTACGCGCTGCTGCGCGGCATCGCCGATAGCCTGACCGGTCAGATGGCCGATCCGTCGCTCTACGGCGCCCGCGTCCGTGAATCCTGGCGGGCCTGGCGCGAACTGCCGCGCTACCGGATCGCGCAGCGCGCGGACCTTCTGGCGCAGATGCTCTATCTCGTGCTCACGGTCCTGTGCATCTTCTACCTGATCGTGATCAGCATCGACTGGTACGACGGCGTGATCCGCATCGGCGACTGGTTCCGCCAGATCGCGATCGACGGCCGCTACCGCGATTTTCCGATGTGGAGCTTCGTCATCCCGAGCATCGTGCTGATGCTGTGGAAGACCACCACCATCCTGCGCGCCGATCCCGTGTCCCGCGACCACCGCATCGCGAAGGCGCTCTCCTTTGGCCGCCTGCTGGGCTACGACGGAAGCCGCGGCGTCGTGCGCATGGACCGGCGGATGAGCCGCTTCGGCCCGATCATGCCGGAGATCGTGCTCGCCTCGCTGCTGGTCTTCTGGGCGATCGTGCTGGTCGTCACCGAGGGTGCGATCAAGCTGCACGATGGCAGCGCCGGGGGCTTCGTTTCCGCCGATGGCGGCCGCTGGGTGATCCGCACCCTGTTCTGGAACACCCAGGCAAACTGGTTCGCCTTCATGGCGCTGCTGATGGCCGTGCCCTATATCGCCACCATCTACGTCTCGGTACGCGAGCCGCTGGCAGAATTGCCGCCGGACTCCTATACGAACAAGTGGTAGGCGCTCAGCCGGGAGTTACGACATGGAAATCAAGGGCGAATACAGGATTGCGGCGTCGCGGGAGAAGGTCTTCGCGGCGCTGAACGACCAGGCGGTGCTGCAAGCCTGCATTCCGGGCTGCGAATCGCTGGAGATGCTGTCTCCGACGGAGATGACCGCTAAGGTGCGCCTGCGCATCGGACCCGTGAGCGCGGCCTTCTCGGGCAAGGTCACGCTCTCCGACATCGATCCTCCGAACGGCTACAAGATTACCGGTGAAGGGCAGGGCGGTGTCGCGGGCTTCGCCAAGGGCGGTGCCGTGGTGACGCTCACCGAGGATGGCAGCGATACGATCCTGAAGTACGACGTCGACGCCCAGGTCGGCGGCAAGATCGCCCAGGTCGGTGCGCGTCTCATCACCGGCACGGCGAAGAAGCTCGCGGACCAGTTCTTCGGCAAGTTCGCCGAGAGCGTCGGCGCTCCGCCGCCGGTTGCCGCCGCGTCCTGACGATGGCGTCGCTCGATCCCGCGGGAGAGCCGCCGCCGCCCGTGCCGTCTGCTGCAGCGCAGCGTGGCTATCGTCACTGGACCGTCATCGGCGTCGGCGCCGTGGTGCTGATACTCGTCTTCCTTGCGAGTCGTTAGCAGCTGGCGTTTGGCGCCAGCAATTCCCTTGACCGCCATGCGGAGGGCTTGTCAGAGTCCCGGCCAACGCCCGGCGGTCGTCTGGAGTTGCGGCCGCGCAAACCAATATGTGAGGGGAGATCGAGTATGACCATATCCGTCGCCATGACCGTCAACGGCAAGTCCGTATCGGGCAAGGTCGAGGCGCGCACGCTGCTGGTTCAGTTCCTGCGTGAGCATCTCGGCATGACCGGCACCCATGTCGGCTGCGACACCAGCCAGTGCGGCGCCTGCGTGGTGCACGTCGACGGCCAGTCGGTGAAATCGTGCACCATGCTCGCGGTCCAGGCAGAGGGTGCGCAGGTCACGACCATCGAAGGCCTCGCTCCGAGTGCCGACAAGCTGCACCCGATGCAGGAGGCGTTTCGTGACAACCATGCCTTGCAGTGCGGCTTCTGCACCCCCGGCATGGTGATGAGCGCCATCGACATGGTGAAGCGTCACAACTACGAGCTCGACGAGGCCACGGTGCGCCGTGAACTCGAGGGCAACCTGTGCCGCTGCACCGGCTACCACAACATCGTGAAGGCCATCCTGGCCGCCGCTCCGGCCATGAAGTCCGCAGGAGTGTAGCCCCATGACCTCCGCCACCGGAATCGGCGCCCGCGTCCCGCGTACGGAAGACAAGCGCTTCCTGACCGGCACCGGTCGCTATGTCGACGATCTGCCCCTCGCCCGGGCGACCTACGCGTACTTCCTGCGTTCGCCGCATGCCCATGCGAAGATCAAGAGCATCGACATTTCGGCGGCGGAAAAGCTTCCAGGCGTCGTCAACGTCTTCACCGGCAAGGATCTCGTCGACGCCAAGGTGGGCGGCCTGATCTGCGGCTGGGTGGTGAAGGACAAACATGGCGAGCCGCACAAGGCGCCGCCGCACCCGGTGATGGCGGTCGACACCGTCCGTTACGTCGGCGACACGGTCGCGATGGTGGTGGCCAACAGCCACGACGAGGCCAAGGATGCGGCCGAGGCGATCGTGGTCGACTACGAGGTCCTGCCGGCCAATATCGACCTCGCCAAGGCCTTCGACAAGGATGCGCCGCAGGTTCATCCCGAGGCGCCGGGCAATCTGATCTACGACTGGGAAATCGGCGTGAAGGCCGACGTCGAGGCGGCTTTCGCCAAGGCGGCGCACGTGACCAAGCTCGACCTCGTGAACAACCGCCTGATCCCCAACGCGATGGAACCGCGAGCCGCGGCGGCAGAGTACGACAAGGGCACGGGCAACTATACGCTGTGGTCGACTTCGCAGAACCCGCACGTGCTTCGCCTGATCCTGTCGGCGTTCGTGCTGGGCATTCCCGAGCACAAACTTCGGGTGATCGCGCCCGACGTCGGTGGCGGCTTCGGCAGCAAGATCTTCTGCTACGCCGACGAGACGATGGTCTGCTGGGCGGCCTCTCGGGTCGGCCGGCCGATCAAGTGGACGGCGGAGCGGACCGAGTCGTTCCAGACCGACTGCCACGGTCGCGACCACGTCACCCACGCCGAACTGGCACTCGACAAGGAGGGCAAGTTCCTGGCGCTCAAGGTCGAGACGATCGCCAACATGGGCGCCTATCTCTCGACCTTCTCGACGGCCGTCCCGACCTATCTCTACGCGACCCTGCTGGCCGGCCAGTACACGACGCCGCTCATCTACGCCAACGTCAAGGCGGCCGTGACGCATACCGCGCCGGTCGACGCCTATCGCGGCGCCGGCCGTCCCGAGGCGACCTTCGTGATCGAGTCGATCGTCAGCAAGGCTGCGGCGGAGCTGAAGATGGATCCGGCCGAGCTGCGGCGGAAGAACTTCATCCCGTCGACGGCCTTCCCGTACCAGACGCCGGTGGCGCTTCAGTACGATTCGGGCAATTACCCGCCTATCATCGACGAGGCGATGAAGATCGCAGACTATCCCGGTTTCGAAGCCCGCCGGGCCGAGGCCAAGGCGCGAGGCAAGCTCCGTGGCATTGGCTTCTCTTCCTACATCGAGGCCTGTGGCCTTGCGCCCTCGCAGGTGATCGGCCAGCTGGGCGGGGGCGTCGGCCAGTGGGAATCGGCGCAGATCAAGTTCAACCCGACGGGCAACGTCCAGGTCATCACCGGCTCGCACAGCCACGGGCAGGGGCATGAGACCACCTTCGCCCAGCTCGTCCACGACCGGCTGGGCGTGCCGATGGACCAGATCGAGGTGGTCCATGGCGATACCTCGACGACCACCTTCGGCATGGGCACCTACGGTAGCCGTTCGCTGGCCGTCGGCGGTTCCGCGATCATGAAGGCGACCGACAAGATCATCGCCAAGGGCAAGAAGATCGCGGCCCATCTGATGGAAGCCGACGTGGCCGACGTCGTGTTCGAGAACGGCACCTTCAAGGTGGCGGGCACGGACAAGGCGGTGCCGCTGGCGCAGGCCGTCTTCGCAGCCTATGTGCCGCACAACTATCCGCTGGCCGAGATCGAGCCCGGCATGGACGAGAACGCCTTCTACGATCCGGCGAACTTCGTTTATCCCTCGGGCACCCAGATCTGCGAGGTCGAGATCGACCCCGAGACTGGAATCGTCGAAGTCGTCGCCCACACCGCGGTCGACGATTTCGGCAACATCATCAACCCGATGATCGTCGAGGGCCAGGTCCATGGCGGCATCGTCCAGGGCGTGGGCCAGGCGCTGTTCGAGGGTGCTGTCTACGACAAGCAAACCGGCCAGCTGCTGAGCGGCTCCTTCATGGACTATACCATGCCGCGCGCCGACAACTTCCCGTCGTTCAAGCTCGGTTACAAGGTCACCCCGTGCCCGCACAATCCGCTGGGCGTGAAGGGATGCGGAGAAGCGGGGGCCATTGCGGCGCCCGCGGCCGTCATGAATGCGGTTCACGACGCGCTGGCGCCGCTCGGCGTCAAGCACGTGGAAATGCCCGCCACGCCG
>CAZPOS010000325.1:2419-4992 GCA_964588065.1 uncultured Reyranella sp. | reverse complement strand
TGGAATCACCAATGCAGTGAATTCTAAAGACAAAGATTCACAAACTCTGAGGAGGTCGCGCAGCGACCGTCTCGAAGGATGGGCAACGGATGCGGTGCTCGTGCCCACCCTTCGAGACGCGCTCCTGCGGAGCGCTCCTCAGGGTGAGGTGCTTTTTCTGGCCTACTCATCCCAGGCGTGGTCGTAGCGGGGGCTGCGCATCTCGGCGATGGCGGCCTTGAGCTGGTCGGCGACCCGCAGGCGCTCGTCGGGGCCGAGGAAGCGGCCGATGACGGCGCGGTTGCCGCGCGAGGTGACCACCAGGCGCTCTTCGGTGGCCTCGACCTTCAGCCAGTAGGCGTCGAGCCGCAGCTCCTCGCGCTCGCCGTCGGGCGCGATCCGGACCACCACCAGGTCGTGGTCGGTCAGGGTCAGCGTCTCGGTCCGGCGGGCATCGAAATAGCTGCGCTGGAACAGCCACCACAGCAGGAAGACGTCGAGGCCCATGAACCCGAAGACCGGCCAGGCGCCCATCAGGAACAGGGGCAGGCCGATCACCAGGTTCGCGGCCACGGCGCCCAGCATGACGAAGCGGAAGCCGTCCGCAGACAGGCTGCGATAGGGCTTCAGCGAGGTGGCGAAATGAACCGCCGGAACGGGCGCTTCGGTCATGGTAGGAAGCTATATGGCCCTGATGAAGACCGCCGTCATCCCCGAGTTCTTTGCACGCCTCCAGAAGGCAATGCCGGAGCCCGAGACGGAGCTTGAATACGACAATGTCTACCAGTTGCTGGTGGCGGTCGTGCTGTCGGCGCAGGCCACAGACGTCGGGGTGAACCGGGCCACCGGGCCGCTGTTCAAGGTCGTGAAGACCCCGGCCCAGATGGTGGCGCTGGGCGAGGCGAAGCTGATCGACCACATCAAGACGATCGGCCTGTTCCGCACCAAGGCGAAGAACGTGATCGCGCTGAGCCATCTCCTGCTGGAGCGGCATGGCGGCGAGGTGCCGCGCACCCACGCGGAGCTGGAGGCCCTGCCGGGCGTCGGCCGCAAGACCGCCAACGTGGTGATGAACGTGGCCTATGGCGAGGCGACCATCGCCGTCGACACCCACATCTTCCGGGTCGGCAACCGCACCGGCCTGGCGCCGGGCAAGAACCCGCTGCAGGTCGAGCTGAAGCTGCTGAAGCGGGTGCCGGAGGAGTACAGGCTGCATGCGCATCACTGGCTGATCCTGCATGGCCGCTACACCTGCAAGGCGCGCACCCCGCTCTGTCCCGCCTGCGTCGTGAACGACCTGTGCACCTTCAAGGGGAAGACCGTCGCGGCCTAGGCTTGCGGGTCTTTCCCGAGGCGGCTTTCTTCGCGCCCTTCACGGCCTCCGCCAGCGCCGCGGCGAGACGGCCGCCCCGGCGGTCCTGGCGTTCCAGCATCACGATGTTGCGGATCAGCTGCGGTTCGCCGAACGGCAGGCAGGTGAGCTTCAGACCCGCGAAGATTTCGTCCGACACCGCCAGCACGGCGACGCCCAGACCTTTCTCGACCATGCGCAGGATAATGTCCTGGCTGTCGAGCACCATCTCCTCGTGGACCTCCACCCGCATGCGCCGCAGCTCGCGGTCGATGACGCGGCCGGCCCAGGCCTTGCTGTCGAACCGGATGAAGGGCAGCTCCGCCAGCAGATCGCGGGCGCTGCGCTGTGCCTGGCCGGGCGGGGCGAACAGCCAGAACCGGTCCTGGTAGAGCGGCGTCCAGACGAGGCCGGCCGGATAGGGGCGCACCGGCTCGGTGGTCAGCGCCGCATCGAGTTCTCCGGCCGCGACCTTCTCCGCCATCTCCGCCGACAGGCCGACCGACACCGAGACCCGGGCGCGCGGATGGGCGCGGTTGAGGGCGACCAGCGCATCGGGCAGGACGCCGGCCAGTGCCGTCTGCACGGCACCGACCCGCAGTCGTCCGGCCAGCGATCGTTCGTCGCCCAGCGCGGCTGCGATGTCGTCGTAGAGCGTGAGCACCTCGGCGGATCGCGCGAGGACGATGCGGCCTGCTTCCGTCAGCACCGGCAGGCGGCGCGAGCGATCGAACAGGGCGGCGCCGAACTCCTCCTCCAGAGCCTTCACCTGCAGGCTCACGGCCGACTGGGTCAGGCCGACCGCCTTGCCGGCGGCGGCGAAGGATCCGTGACGGGCGATGGCCTGCAGCGTGCGGAGGGCGCGAAGCGACATGCGTTCGATGATAAAATGTCGTCGGTCGATTGAGTATTCAGAATTTTTGCTGGGGTTCTCTGGCGGCGTACAGATGAGCCCATGAGCGCCGACGTGATCCTCGCCCTGCTGCCCATCGTGCTGTTGATCCTGCTGGGCATCGGGCTGCGGCGCCTCGGCTTCCTCGCCGAAGGATTCTGGCCGCAGGCGGAACGGCTCAGCTACTACGTCCTGGTGCCGTGCCTGTTCTTTCACAGTCTCGCCACCGCCAGGCTCGAGGCGCTGCCGGCGCGCGAGCTCGTCACCACCCTGATTCTCTCGGTCCTCGCCGTGGCGGCACTGCTCGTCGTGCTGCGCCCGATGCTTCGAGTCGACGGCCCGACCTTCACC
>CAZPOS010000325.1:0-2409 GCA_964588065.1 uncultured Reyranella sp. | reverse complement strand
CGGCATCCGCTTCAACAACTATGTCGGCGTGACACTGGCCGCCGGCCTGTTCGGCGCCCAGGGGATCGCGCTGGCGGCGCTGTGCAGCGCCGCGATCGTGCCGACCGTCAACATTCTCTGCGTGCTGGTCTTCGCCCGCCACGGCGCCGCGCGGCTGAGCGGGCGCGGCATCGCCCGGCAGCTGGTGACCAATCCGCTGGTGCTCAGCTCGTTCGCGGGCATCGGCTTTCAACTGCTGGGGCTCAGCCTGCCGGCCGGGATCGAGCCGGCGTTGCGGGCGCTCGGCGCGGCGTCGCTGCCGCTCGGCCTGCTCTGCGTCGGCGCGGCCCTCGAATTCGGGTCGGTACGCGGCTGGATCGCGCCGGTCGCCACCTCTTCGGCGATCAAGTTCCTGGCGATGCCGGTCGTGACGGTCGCGGTCGCCTGGCTCACGGGCCTGACCGGACCCGCGCTCGTCACGGCGCTTCTGTTCCAGGCCCTGCCGACGGCCTCCTCGGCCTACATCATGGCGCGCCAGCTTGGCGGCGACGCGCCGTTGATGGCCGGCATCACGGCGATGCAGACGCTCTTTGCCCTCGTCGCCCTTCCCCTGGCCGCCGCCGGGATCGGCGCGCTCGCCGCCTGAGCGTCAGGCCAGCGCCCGCAGGCCGCGGCGCAAGGTGCGGCCGTCGGCGGCAGGCAGCAGCCGGTCGATCTCGCCGTGCACGTCGACCCACACTGGCATGGCCGATTGCAGGACCGTGCGACCGGCCGCCGTCAGGATGAGCCGTCGCACGCGGCGATCCGCTTCATCGACGGCAATCTCCACCAGCCCGCGCTGCTCGAGCGGCTTCAGATTGGCGGTCAGCGTGGTGCGATCCATGACCAACAAGGCGGCGATCGAACCCATCGAGGGCGGCTCGGGTTGATTGAGCGACGTGAGAAGCGAGAACTGTCCGCTGGTGAGACCAAGCGGTGACAAGGCTTCGTCGAAGCGGCGCGCCAGCGCGCGCGCGGCGCGTTGTGCGGCGAAGCACAGGCAGTGGTCGTAGACGTGCAGCGTCGTCTCGAACGAGGCGTTCAGCTTCTTTGACATGTCTCTATTAGGTTGATATCAACCTTTCAATCCGAGATCAACCAGCAGGAGGAACTGATGGCCTACGTGCAGGGGTTTGTGTTGCCGGTGCCGGCCGACAAGAAGGAGGCCTATCGCAAGGCGGCTGCCGACTTCTCCCCGATCGCCAAGGAATTCGGCGCCGTCCGTCAGGTCGAGGCCTGGGGCGACGACGTGCCGGACGGCAAGCTCACCGACTTCAAGGGTGCCGTGAAGGCGAAGCCCGACGAAGTCGTCGTGTTCTCGTGGATCGAATTCCCCAGCAAGGAAGTCGCCGAAGCGGCCCATCGGAAGATCATGGTCGATCCGCGCATGAAGGACATGGACATGCCCTTCGACGGCCAGCGCATGATCGTTGCCGGCTTCACGCCGATCCTCGACGAGGCCGGCGCGAAGGGCGGCCAGGGTGGCGTCAAGACCGGCTATGTCGACGGCTTCCTCGCGGCGGTGCCGGCGGGCAACAAGCAGGCCTATCTCGACATGGCGAAGAAGGCCGCGTCGGTTTTCAAGGAGCACGGCGCGGTCCGCATCGTCGAGACCTGGGGCGACACCGTGCCCGACGGCAAGGTCACCGACTACAAGGGCGCGGTGAAGGCCACGCAAGACGAGAGGATCGTCTATTCCTGGGTCGAGTGGCCCTCGAAGGAGGTCCGCGACGAGGGCTGGAAGAGGATGATGGAAGACCAGCGCATGAAGGACCAGCAGATGCCGTTCGACGGCAAGCGCATGATCTATGGCGGCTTCGCGCCGATCCTCGACGTCTGAGGGCTGGAATGACCGTCGCAAAGAACACGATCTGCCTCTGGTTCGACAAGGAGGCCGAGGCGGCGGCGCGCTTCTACGCCGCGACCTTTCCAGACAGTCAGGTGACCGCGGTCCATCGCGCACCGAGCGACTATCCGTCGGGCAAGAAGGGCGACGTGCTGACCGTGCAGTTCACGGTCTGCGGCATCCCCTGTCTCGGCCTGAACGGCGGGCCGGCGTTCAAGCAGACCGAGGCCTTCTCGTTCCAGATCGCCACCGAAGACCAGGAAGAGACCGACCGCTACTGGAACGCCATCGTCGGCAACGGCGGCCAGGAGAGCGCCTGCGGCTGGTGCAAGGACAAATGGGGATTGTCCTGGCAGATCACGCCGATCGCCCTGACAAAAGCGATCGCCGATCCCGATCCGGCTGCCGCCAAACGAGCATTCGACGCGATGATGCAGATGGTAAAGATCGACATCGCCGCAATCCAGGCCGCACACCGCGGCTGAGGTTGCATCCTGCCCATCCCGCCCGTGGCACGTCCCTGAGCGCAGCGAAGCGCGTGGTTT
>CAZPOS010000324.1:0-5019 GCA_964588065.1 uncultured Reyranella sp. | reverse complement strand
GCGCAGCTACCGGCAGCGCTACAATGGCGGCGGCCGCCAGAAGAGCCTTCTTCATGAGTTCTTCCCCTCGTTTCTGATACTTGCAGACTGAAACTGTATTTCGGTCGTCGGCGGGCTGTCCGTGTCGCCAACGTTCGCAAATATACACACCACCACTGGTGCGGTGCAACCAAAGCGCCTTGTCCGTGCCGACTCCCCGTAAACCTGTGACACGGACGCAACAGTGAGGGTCGCGGGCCCCACCGACGCGGTCGGCCGGCGCCCAGGCTGGCCGTCTAGGGGCTACTAGATGTAGTGGACTGCCCCGCGGGGCCCCGTTGTGCCGGCAGGGGCAGCCGGAACCCGAGAACTCCGCCCCCACTCTCGCCGCGCCCGAACGGCGTCGGGCCCGCCAACGGCTTCGCGACGTCGGTCCTCTGCGAAAACTCTCCGGAGAGGCCAGGATGGGGCAAAGGCACGTCGGGATCGGAGGCGCCGGGATTCAACGACCTCCCGGCGATTTCGGCCGGAGTCGCCGAGTCCACCACGCTGAGGCTTCGTCGCTGCTTGTCGGTCGCGGCAACCTGAGCCATGCGCGGCCGAGCGACGGCCGCTGGATCCCGCTCCGCGGACAACACAACCGGTTGTGGGAGCTGCGATGGGATCCGGAGATCCTGCTTTAACGTCGAGGCGTAAGTGGGGCCGGCCAAGAACAGGCCCACCAACCCGGCCAGACCGCCGACGGCACCTCTGAAGATCGTGGGTTTCATTTCACGATGCAAATAGTCATCGCCGTCCCGCTTTTCACCGTGGCATTTTGGGCGGTAAATCGCCGTTCACAAAGAGGGAGCACCGCCATGGGCCAGTACAGCAAAGTCGAGACCGACGGCCACCTGATGATCGTCACGATCAACCGCCCGGAGGTGTACAACGCCTGCCACCCCATGGCGAACCAGGAGATGGTCGAGGCGTTCGACGAGTTCCAGGCAAATCCGGACCTCTGGGTCGCCATCATCACCGGCGCCGGCGACAAGGCCTTCTGCGCCGGCAACGACCTCAAGTACCATGCCGAGATCCAGGCCAAGACCGGCAAGCGCCCGGTCCATCCGGCCAAGGGCTTCGGTGGCCTCGCCAACCGGTTCGACCTCGACAAGCCGGTGATCGCCGCCGTGAACGGCATCGCCATGGGCGGCGGCTTCGAGATCGCGCTGGCCTGCGACATCATCATCGCCTCCGACCAGGCCAAGTTCGCCCTGCCCGAGCCGCGCGTCGGCCTGGCCGCCGGCGCCGGCGGCATGCAGCGCCTGAGCCGCATGATCCCGCTCAAGAAGGCGATGGGCATGATGCTGACCGGCCGCCATGTCGGCGCCAGGGAAGGCTACGAGATGGGCTTCGTCACCGAAGTGGTGCCCCATGCCGAGCTGATGGCCTCGGCCAGGAAGTGGGCCGCCCAGATCCTCGAATGCTCGCCGATGTCGATCCGCGCCACCAAGCAGGTCGTGATGCGCTCGCTCGACCAGCCGTCGCTCGAGATCGGCATGCGCAACCAGACCTACCCCGCCTTCGTCGCCATGGCGCACAGCGAGGACACGGTCGAGGGCCCGAAGGCCTTCGCCGAAAAGCGCAAGCCCAACTGGAAGGGGCGCTGAGGCGGGCCCCTTAGCTGCAGGCGTGATGCCGCAAAAATGACGAATCCTGCGTGTGTATGATAGCGTGCGATCATACACACGGGCGGCAGTTCACCATGCGCACCAATATCGATATCGACGAGAAGCTGATGGCGGATGCCCAGAAGGCGTCTGGGTTCGCAACCAAGAAACAGACCGTGGAAGAAGCCCTGCGGCTCATGGTCAAGCTACGCCGGCAGCAGGAGGTTTCGACCGCCTTCGGCAAGTACCGCTGGCGTGGCGATCTTGGCCGAAGCCGCGCCTCTCGCGAGGTCGCTTGATCGTCGTCGACAGTAGCGTCTGGATCGACTTCCTGAACGGCCGCCACGCCCCTCACGTCCACCGTCTCCGTACCATCCTGGGCATCGAGGAGGTACTCGTAGGCGATCTCATGCTCTGCGAAATCCTGCAAGGACTGAAGGACGAGCAGGCGGCCGGAAATGTCGAGGCCCTGCTGCGGCGCTTCGACATCGTCGCGATGGGCGGCACCGAGATTGCCATCGCGGCAGCGCGCAACTTTCGCTCGCTACGACGGCGCGGCATCACGGTGCGGACCACGATCGACCTGTTGATCGGAGCCTGGTGCATCCAGAATCAAGTGGCGCTGCTGCACAATGACAAGGACTTCCGCCCCATGGCCCGCCATCTCGGGCTGGTCGAGGTCCCTGTGGCGGCCTGAACGGCCGCGCCCTCACTTCCCTTTAAAGGCCGGCCTGCGCTTGTCGAGTAAGGTATTGAGGCCTTCGAAATAATCCTCGATCATCTTTCGTACTACTTCTTGCCGTAGATATGGCTCCACGACGCGCAATAAGCCCCCGAAGGTGGCTTGGGCTCTGGTTCGCAGCTGTCAGCGTACCAACCAGGCATGTTGAGGGCATCAATGGTGCTGGTTCCCTTGCGCCGCCAATTGCGAATCATCAATCCAGCGTTGCGATTCTGCGGCTCCTCAGTGCCCGACGGCGTCCAGACGATGAGTTTTCCGTTGCCATGGGCCCTGATTTCAATATGCGCTGCGGGCACACCCAGTTTTACAAACTCTGCCTTGATCGCCTCACCGCGAGCACGTGAGAGATTTTCAGGGTCAGGTTCAGCCGCGTCGGCGTTGGCGTCGATCACGACGTCCGTGTCGAAGTCGACGGCCAAAGCTGCAACCTGACGAACGGTGTTCTGTCCGGACGAACCCAGTTCCGTACTCTTGTAAGGAAAGAAGACCATCCAAGTTTGCCAACCGGGCGGCAAATACGGGTAGCCCGCATACGAGCTGAAGCAGAAGGCCATTCCGACAACCCAGGCGATCGCGTACCGCATCCTCACCGCCCTTTGAACTTCGCCTTCCGCTTTTCGAGGAAGGCGCTCAGGCCCTCGAAATGGTCTTCGGTGGCGGCGCAGGCAGCGAGGCCCTCGGCCTCGCGGTGCGAGTGTTCGTCCCAGCTGTTGTCGAACGAGTTGCGGATCAGCTTCTTGGCGACGCCCAGCGCGAAGGTGGGACCGTCGGCCAGCTTGCGCGCCATCTTCTCCGTCTCGGCAGCGAGCTGATCCTTCGGCACGACCCAGTTCAGGATGTTGTTGTCCTTGGCCTCCTGGGCCGAGAAACGTTCGCCCAGCAGCGCGATCTCCAGCGCCTTCCGCTCGCCCACCACCCGCGGCAGGAAGTAGGTCGCACCGCCATCGGCGCTGAGGCCGATATGGCGATAGGCCAGCGTGAAGAACGAATCGTCGGAGGCGATGGCCAGGTCGCAGTTCAGGATCAGCGACAGCCCGAAGCCGGCGGCGGCGCCCTGCACCGAGGCCAGCACCGGCTTGTTCATGCGGCGGATCTGGTAGATCGCCTGGTGCGCCTTCACGACCCGCATTTCGAAGCCCGCGAGATGGGCCTCCTTGTCCTCGGTCAGCGACTTGTGGAAGCCGCGAATGTCGCCGCCCGCCATGAAGTGCGTGCCGGCGCCGCGGATCACCACGCAGCGCACCGCCGGGTCCTTCTCGAACTTCGCGCTGTGCTCGATCAGCAGGTCGCGCATCTCCATCGACAGCGCGTTGAGAGATTCGGGCCGGTTGAGCGTCATCCAGCCGATACCGTCTTTGACTTCGGCGAGAACGTGCGGTGCGGACATGGGGCAGTTTCCTCAGGCGTTTATGGAACGACGTCCGAGGTTACCCCGTCGCGCGGTGCGGCGCGAAAAGAATGATGCCGGCGCCGATCAGGCAGACGAGCGCGCCGGTGATGTCCCAGCGATCGGGCCGCGTGCCTTCGACCGCCCACAGCCAGACGAGCGTCGCGGCGATGTAGACCCCGCCATAGGCGGCATAGGCGCGGCCCGCCGCGTCCGACTCGATGAAGGTCAGCAGCCACGCGAACAGGCCGAGCGCGACGAGGCCCGGCGCCAGCCACCAGGCCGAGGCACCGAGCCGCAGCCAGGCCCAGAAGGCGAAGCAGCCGGCGATCTCGAGAAACGCCGCTGTCCCGTAGGCGAGGACCGACTTCAGAACGCGTCGGCCGGCAGCGCCATCAGGGTCGAGGCGCCGGCCTTGATCTGATGATTGAGCGACACGGTCTGCGGCAGGACGCGGGCCATGAAGAAGCGCGCGGTCGCGATCTTGGCCTCGTAGAAGCCGTTGTCGTTGCCAGCCGCCAGTCCTTTGTGGGCGGCGACGACGATGCGGTTCCACATGTAGGCCATCGCCGTCAGCGCCATCAGGCGCAGCAGGTCGGTGGCGGCGCCGCCGGCCTCGTCCGGGTTCTTCATCGCGTTCTGCATCAGGAAGAGTGCCGAGTCCTGCACGCGGCCCATCGCCTTCTCCAGCGGCTCGACGAACTCCTTCATCGTCTCGTCGGCCTTGTGCTGGGCGATGAAGCCGCTGATCTCGCCCAGCAGGCGCTGGGCGGCGCGGCCGCCCTTCATCGGCAGCTTGCGGCCGACCAGGTCGAGCGCCTGGATGCCGTTGGTGCCTTCGTAGAGCTGGGTGATGCGCGCGTCGCGCACGAGCTGCTCGACGCCGTTCTCGCGGATGAAGCCGTGACCGCCCCAGGTCTGCACCGCGAGGTTGGCGCACTCGCTGCCCATGTCGGTGAAGTAGGCCTTGATGATCGGCGTCAGCATCTGGATGAGATCGTCGGCCGCCTCGCGCGTCGCGGCGTCGGGATGCGAATGCGCCTCGTCGATCAGCATTCCGACCCACAGCGAGAGCGCGCGCGCACCTTCGGTGAAGGACTTCTGGATCATGAGCATGCGGCGCACGTCGGGATGCACGATGATCGGGTCGGCCGGGCCGCCTGCGTTCTTCGGCCCCGTGAGCGAACGGCCCTGCAGGCGGTCGCGCGCATAGGCGACGGCGCTCTGATAGGCCGTCTCGGCAATGCCGAGGCCCTGCATGC
>CAZPOS010000323.1:0-5063 GCA_964588065.1 uncultured Reyranella sp. | reverse complement strand
GAGATCGCCAAGCGCGACAAGGTCGACATCCGCTACTACTCGATCATCTACAAGGTGACCGAGGACATGCAGGCGCTGATGGTCGGCCTGCTCGACCCGACCTACAAGGAGACCCTGGTCGGCAACGCGCAGATCCGCGAAGTCTTCAAGGTCACCAAGTCCGGCAACGTCGCGGGCTGCATGGTCACCGACGGCAAGGTCACGCGAGGCAACAAGGTCCGCCTGCTGCGCGACAACGTCGTGATCCACGAGGGCACGCTGAAGAGCCTGCGTCGCTTCAAGGACGAGGTGAAGGAAGTGCAGCACGGCTTCGAGTGCGGCATGGCCTTCGAGAACTACGAGGACATCAAGGTCGGCGACATCGTCGAGTGCTTCGATGTCGAGCAGGTCCAGCCGACGCTGTAGCAAGGTTCCTCCCCCGTTCGCGGGGGAGGCTTAGCCGAGAGGAAACCCATGTCGCGGCGTCGCGCGTCCGACAAAGAACATCGCGCCCCCGGCCAGCGCCAGCTCCGGGTCGGCGAGGAGATTCGCCATCTGCTGGCCGATCTTCTCGAGCGCGGCAACATGCGCGATCCCGATCTGCGCGAAGCCACGATCACCGTCACCTCGGTCGACATCAGCCCGGACCTGCGCAACGCCACGGCCTTCGTCATGCCGCTGGGTGGCGGCGACAAGGAGCGGCTGCTGGCCGCGCTGCGCCGCGCGGCACCGTGGTTCCGCGGCCGCGTCAGCGAGAAGGCGGGGCTGCGCAGTGCCCCCGAGATCCGGTTCGAGATCGACCGCACCTTCGACGAGGCCGACAGGATCGGCGCCCTGCTGCGCCGGCCCGACGTGGCCCGGGACATCAAGGACGATTGAGGTAGTATTCGTCGCGCGGAAACAGGTCCGTGTTGGGCGAAGATGCGGGCACCGTTGCCCCGTCGTTCAGCACCTCGATCTTCTTGTCCTCGAACCACTTCGTCAGCTCGGCCTTGTCTATGCGGGCCGCCGCGAGATGCGCCGCCACCTCGGGCCTCGCCAACAGGGCAGCGATCCTCTCGCGGCTGTAGGGGATCGGCCGGTCGCTGCCCAGCATCGCCGGATGGATCATGGTCACGTATGGGAAGACCGAGCGGAATGTCGCGACCGAGCGTTCGGTCGGCGCCCATTGCACGTAGAGTCCGCCCGCCGCCAGTTTGGTCCGCACCTGTTCGAAGAATTCCCGGCTGTTCAGGAGCCCGGAGAGGGCGGTCTTGGGAAGGATGGCGTCCGCCTCGATCACGTCATAGCGCACCGGGTCGAGGGCCAGCGAGTGACGCCCGTCGGCGACCGTTACGTCGAAGCGCTTGCTGGATAGCAGCTCGTCGACCCCCGACCTGCCGCCGGCGGCGGTGTAGCTCCTCAGCGTCTCGATCACCGGCGCCACGATCTCGATCACCTTCACCTGCTCCGTTCCGGGATTGAGGCCCGCAGCGAAAGGCGTGCCGCCTGTGCCCGACCCGATCACCAGGACGCGCCGGGGCGAGGCATGGGTCAGCGGTCCGATGGCGCCGAGATAGGCATGAACGGTGTCGAACGGCAGACGGCTCTGCGAATGGCCCTGAATGTAGAGACGCCCCTCGTCTCGGCCCGACATCTTGAGCAGGCTGAGGCCGGTCTTGTCTTCGGCGACGATCGCCTGTTCGGTGGTGAGCCCATGCAGGCGGCGCCAGAAGGTTTCGCCGCCGGGAAAGAACAGAAGGCCCGCCACCAGGACGCCGGCCGGCAGCCAGGCCCAGCGGGTCGCGCGCGGCCCCGCGAACTGCAGGACGGCGAAGGCGAGGCCGATCGCGACCAGGAGCTTCAACGTGCCCGCCGTGCCCGCGAGATCGAGCAGGAGCAGGCCGGCCACCAGGCTGCCCATGCTGTTGCCGACGATGTTGGCGAGCTGCACCAAGCCGACGCGGCTGCCGAGATGGTCGAGGTCGCGCTGCACGGCCTTCTGCACGACCGGAAAGGAGAAGCCCATGATGAACGAGGCCGGCAGCACGACGATGGCGAGCAGGAGCAGGATCAGCGCCGGATCGGCCGTGTTTGGCCCCATGATGTCGCGGTCGACGAAGGTGGCGGGCAGGATCCCCGCGCCGATCCCGAGATAGACGAACCACGCGCCAGCCAGCGCCAGCGCCGTCGCGACACCCTGCATCAGGAAGAAGAAGCGCCGCGGATCGGCGATGCGGTCGATGACGCGCGCGCCGACCATCAGCCCTGCCGCATCGCCCAGCAGGAAGACGGTGAGCACCAGCGAGAAGCTGTAACCGTTGGACTGCAGCAGCACGCCGATCAGCCGATACCAGACGATCTGCAGCGCGACGATCAGGAAGCCGCTGATGAAGACCAGCAGCGACCAGCGCCATACGACGCCGTCCGCCGTCCCGGAGCCGCCGATCTTCCTGGCGGGCGCCCCGCCCTGCAGGTCGAGGCCACGCGCCAGCAACAGGCCGCCCACCGCCACGATCAGATTGATCGCGGCTCCGACATGGACAGCCTTGTCGAAGCCGACGGTGCCGATCAGGTACCAGCCGCCGATGAAGGCGCCGACACCGGCGCCCAGTGTATTCAGCCCGTAGAGCCAGCCGATGAGGCGGGCCGAGCCGGCGATCTGGCTGACGATCGCCTTGGAAAGGAACGGCAGCGAGCATCCCATCAGGAAGGTCGGCCACAGCAGGCCTGCGAACACGATGGCGAAGATCACGGCGCGCGATTCGGCGAGCGGCAGCAGTTCGCGATAGATCACATCGTAGTAGAGCCAGGGGCTGAACACGGCGAAGACTGCGATGCCGACCTCGCAGACCGTGAAGGCGATCAGGGCCGCGCGGCGCGACAGCCGATCGGCATAGAGGCCCGCGGCGAGGCTGCCGATGCCGAGGCCCAGCAGGAAGGCGCCCACGACGAGCGCAGCGGCGATCGTGTCGGCACCGGCGAAGAGGCCGAGAAGCCGGTGCCAGGCTGTCTGGTAGATAAGGGCGGCGGCGCCCGAGAGGAAGAACAGTCCGAAAAGGGTCGTCTGCCGGACGCGATCCGACTGCAGCCTCGATGTCATGCATGCACCCTGCCTGAATCAACGGCTGGCGCGCAACGGGTTGTGGGCTTAAAGCCGTCCGCCATGGCGCGCAGGAAAAAGGGCGAGAAGATCGACGGTTGGGTCGTGCTCGACAAGCCGGTCGGGCTGGGGTCGACGCCGGCGGTCGGAAGGGTGCGCCGGCTGTTCGATGCCCAGAAGGCAGGACACGGCGGCACGCTCGATCCGCTGGCGAGCGGCATCCTGCCGATCGCGCTCGGCGAGGCGACCAAGACGGTCCCCTTCATCATGGACGCCCGGAAGGAGTATCGGTTCACCCTGCGCTTCGGCGAGGCCCGCTCGACGGAGGATGCCGAGGGCGAGGTCACCGCGACCAGCGACGTCCGGCCCACGGATGCCGCCATCCAGGCCGCGCTACCGGCCTTCCGAGGCGAGATCGAGCAGAGGCCGCCGGCCTTCTCGGCGCTGAAAATCGACGGAAAGCGGGCCTACGATCTCGCCCGGGCCGGCGAGGAGGTCGAGCTGAAGCCGCGCCAGGTCGTCATCGAGCGGCTGGAGCAGGTCAGCCGGCCCGACCCCGATCACGTAGATTTCGTGGTCCAGTGCGGCAAGGGCACCTATATCCGGTCCCTCGGCCGTGACCTCGCCCTGGCGCTCGGCACCGTCGGCCACCTCTCGGCGCTGCGCCGGACGGTTGTGGGACCCTTCCGGGAGGAGGGGGCCATTTCGCTTTCCAAACTGGAAGCCCTCGGGCATATTCCCGCGCTCTTCGGGGCCCTGGCTCCCGTCGCGACCGCGCTGGACGACATCCCGGCGTTGGCCCTGACGGAAGCCCAAGCGGACCGGCTGCGCCAAGGCCAGCCGGTGCTCTTGACCCGGGACGCACCTCCGTCCGGCGCACTCGTACGCGCTGAGGTCGGCAGCAGGCTCGTGGCACTGGTCCGTTCGGACGGCGTCGCTCTCCAGCCGGTGCGCGTGTTCAACCTTTAGTTTCAGGAGATGACCGATGTCGATTACAGCCGACCGCAAGGCGGAGCTGATCAAGACGTATGCCCAGGCCGAGGGCGATACCGGTTCGCCGGAAGTCCAGGTCGCGATCCTCAGCGAGCGTATTTCCAACCTGACCGAGCACTTCAAGGGCCACGCGAAGGACCACCATTCGCGCCGCGGTCTGCTCAAGATGGTCGGCCAGCGCCGCCGCCTGCTCGACTATCTCAAGTCGCGCGACAGCCAGCGCTACGCCACGTTGATCGAGCGTCTGGGTCTGCGTCGTTGACCCCACGGCCCCATCCTCGGATGGGGCCTTTTCGCGTCGCGTCGCCCGGTCCCCGTGAGTTCGGCCGGCTGACGCGACTTCGCAGTAACCGGGAAGGCAGGGGCGAGAGCAAAGGCCTGACCCGGTCCTGCCGGCGCAAGGGCGCCGGTGGGCGGTTGCAGCCAAACGGGGGCGCGCGACCGTGATGGAAAGGATGAATGAGATGTTTGAAGTCTTTCGCAAGGAAGTCGAGTGGGCCGGGCGCAAGCTCGTGCTCGAGACCGGCAAGATCGCGCGCCAGGCCGACGGCGCCGTGATGGCCACCTACGGCGGCACCACCGTGCTGGCCGCCGTCGTGTACGAGAAGAAGCCGAAGCCCGGCCTCGATTTCTTCCCGCTGACCGTGAATTACCAGGAGAAGGCCTTCGCCGCGGGCAAGATCCCCGGCGGCTTCTTCAAGCGTGAGGGCCGTCCGAGCGAGAAGGAAATCCTCACCTCGCGCCTGATCGATCGCCCGATCCGCCCGCTGTTCCACGAGAGCTATCGCAACGAGACCCTGGTCGTGGTCACGACGCTGGCCCACGATCTCGAGAACGATCCCGACATCCTGTCGATGGTCGCCACGTCGGCCGCGCTCACGATCTCGGGCGTGCCCTTCATGGGCCCGATCGGTGGCGCGCGCGTCGGCTACATCAACGGCGAGTACAAGCTGAACCCGCACCTCGACGAGATGGCCGATCACGATGGGCTTGTGGAACCGGATGCCGC
>CAZPOS010000322.1:0-5067 GCA_964588065.1 uncultured Reyranella sp. | reverse complement strand
CATCGTCTCGAGGTTGAGCTGCTGACTTGGTGATAGCTCATCATCGAAGATCACCAGGTTCGCCGAGAGGTGCTCGGCGAGCAGTGAGATCTCCTCGACCTTGCCTGATCCGATGAACGACTTGGAGTGCGGCCGATCCATGCGCTGCGTCACCGTGGCGACGACGTCGATCTGAGCGGTGTCGGCGAGCCGGCCGAGGGTCAGCGCTACCCTTTCAGGCACGGTCATGCCGCGGAAGAACACCGTCATCGCGAAGGCCGCAACCTGGCCCTCGCTCAGGCTGCCGTCGTGGATGCCGCGCACGACGAAGGCGATCTCCTCTGGCGTCAGTTCGTGCCCGTCGCGCTTCCGGCGAATGATCTCCTGCGGCAGCATGTCAGTCCCAGCGTTCGAGAAAGGTGCGCAACAGGAGCCGCACCTTGTCGGCCGCCGCGGCCGCCACCGAGAGCGTCTGCTCATGGGCGAGCGTTCCCGGCACGAGCCCGGCGGCATAGTTCGTCATCAGCGACAGCGCCGCCACCTTGAGACCGGCATGGCGCGCCAGGATCGTCTCGGGGGCCGTCGACATGCCCACGGCATCGGCGCCCAGCACGCGCGCGGCGCGGATCTCGGCCGGGGTCTCGAAGCTCGGCCCGCTGAAGAAAACGTAGACGCCCTCATGGCAGGCGACGTTGGCGGCCTTGGCCGCCTCCTGCAGCCTGGATCGCAAGGCCGGATCGTAGGCATCGACCATGTCGACGAAACGCCGGTCGCCGGTTCCCACCCCGAACAGCGGGTTGACGCCGGTGAAGTTGATGTGATCGGCGATCGCCATCACCGAACCGGGTGGCATGTCGAGCCGCAGGCTGCCGGCCGCATTGGTCTGCAGCAGGGTCTCGCAGCCCAGCGCGGCCAACGCATCGATGGCGCCCCTCATCTCGTCGGCCCGGCCGCGCTCGTAATAGTGCGCCCGGCCCTGCATAACCGCGACGGGCGTCCTGCCGACATGGCCCAGAACCAGCCGGCCGGCATGACCGCCGACGGTCGGCCGCGGGAAGCCGGGCAGGTCGGCGTAGGCAATCGTGGCGACCGCCGCGACGTCCTCGGCGAAGCCGCCGAGGCCGGAGCCGAGAATCAGCGCGACCTTCGGTCGAAAGCCCGGGGCGGCTCGCTCGAGAACGTCGTTCACGATCAGGCGAAATGCTGCGGACCGAAGGACATCGGCAGGAGCTGCCCCAGGGTCACCGTGCGATGCAGCCCGTCGGGGCCGCAGAGATGGACCTGAACCTCGTCGGCCGCGAACTCGCGCAGCTTCTGCCGGCAGCCGCCGCAGGGCGTGATGACTTCAGGACCGGGCCCGACCACGACGCATTCGAGGATACGCTTGTGGCCCGCCGCGACCAGGGCCGCGATGGCGCCTGCCTCGGCGCAAATTCCCTGCGGATAGGCCGCGTTCTCGACGTTGCAGCCGCCATGGATCGAGCCGTCCTCGGCCCGCAGCGCGGCGCCGACATGGAACTTCGAGTACGGCGCGTGGGCCCGCAGCATCATGCGCTGCGCCAGGTGGAGAAGGTCGTTCATCTCAATGCTCCTTCTCGTAGGGCACGCCCGCCGCCTTCGGCGCGACAGTGCGGCCGATGAAGCCGGCCAACAGGAAGAGGGTCAGAAGATAGGGCAAAGCCTGGATCAGTTGCACCGGGACTTCGCCGATCCCGGGCAGCTTCACGCCCTGCAGCCGGATGGCGATGGCGTCGAGCAGGCCGAAGGCCAGGCAAGCGCCGAAGGCAGGCACCGGCCGCCAGCGCCCGAAGATGATGGCGGCCAGGGCGATGAAGCCCTGCCCCGCCGTCATGTCGCGGCTGAACCCGGCATTCTGGGCGATCGAGAGATAGGCACCGGCGAGGCCGGCGAACAGGCCGCAGATCAGCACCGCGCGGTAGCGCAGCCACGCCACCGAGATGCCGGCGGCATCGACCGCCAGCAACAGCACGAGCTTGCCGCCTTTGAGCGGCACCTCGCCGACGGCGCGCAGCCTGAGGCCGAAGCGCGTGCGCTCGATCACCCACCAGGCGACGGGTACGGAGAGCAGCGCCCCATAGACCAGGACATTGTCGCCGGCGACCGGGAAGAAGATCGGGTTGAGCCTTTCCGTCGCGGCGAGCGGCGGTGTCTGGCCGCCGCGGCCGAACCAGGCCGCGCCCAGCACCACCGTGAGCCCCATCGCCAGGATGTTGATCGCGATGCCGCTGACCACTTGGTTGCCGCGATGGGTGATGCAGGCGAAACCGTGCAGCAGGGCCAGGGCCTCGGCGGCCAGGATCGCGGCCCCGACGCCTGCCCAGGCCGATCCGGTGAGCGACGCGGTCGCCGCGGCGAAGAAAGCCGCCATCAGCATCTTGCCCTCGAGCCCGACATCGATGATGCCGCTCTTCTCGGAAAACAGTCCGCCCATGGCGCAGAGGACCAGCGGCGTCGCCACCCGCAGGGTGGCGGCGAGCGTCGCGACGATGAGGGTGAGCGTCTCCTCCATCTCAGCCTTTGCGCGCGAACAGCGCCTGCAGCCACGGTCGCGGCAGATGGACGAGCGCGCCCGAGAACAGGATCACCAGCCCCTGGATCACCACCACCATCTCGCGGGTGATCTTCGGGATCTCGAAAGCGAGTTCCGCCCCGCCCTGCTGCAGCGCCCCGAACAGCAATGCCGCCAGCACGATGCCCAGCGGATGACCCCGGCCCATCAGAGCGACCGCGATGCCGGTGAAGCCGTAGCCCGCGGCAAAATCGAGGACGAGACGGTGATGCACGCCCAGCAGTTCGTTGACCGCCACGCCGCCGGCCAGCGCGCCGGACAGGCACATCGCCAACATCGTCATGCGCTTCAGGTTGGTGCCAGCATAGAGGGCTGCTTCGGGATTCTGGCCCAGGGTGCGCAGCGAGTAGCCCCATGGCGTGTGCCACAGAAAGATCCAGATGCCGATCGAGGCCACCAGCGCCAGCAGCAAGGAAAGGTTGAGCGCCGACGGCGCGACCGCGATGCCGATCCATTGCAGCGAGGCCTGCATCGACGGCACCGCGGCGGCGGCGGCGAAGCCGCGGCTCTGCGGCGTCATCGAGCCCGGCGCGATCAGCACGTTCACCATCAGGTAGACCATCAGGGCCGAAGCCACGAAGTTGAACATGATGGTGGTGATGACGATGTGGCTGCCGCGCCACGCCTGCATCCAGGCGGGAATGGCGGCCCAGGCCGCACCGAAGGCCGCCGAGGCGAGGATGGCGAGCGGAACCATCAGCGGGCCCGGAAGATAGGCGTCGAGCGCCAGCACCGCGAGCCCGCAGCCCAGCCCGCCGATATAGGCCTGCCCTTCGCCGCCGATGTTGAACAGGCCGGCATGGAAGGCCACAGCGACGGCGAGGCCGGTGAAGATGAAATTGGTCGCGTAGTAGAGCGTGTAGCCGATCGATTCGGACGATCCCACGGCGCCGAGCACGAGCAGCTTGAGTGCCTGGAAGGGATCGACGCCGATCACGGCCACGATGGCCCCGACGAGCAGGAACGCCATCGCGATGTTGGCCAGCGGCATCACGCCGATCTCGACCCAGCCCGGCAACGGACGGCGCGCCGCGCTCATGCCGCCCGCGCACCCGCCATCATCAGTCCCAGGGTGCGCTCGTCCGCCTCGCCCCCGGCGACCTCGCCCACGATGCGCCCGGCGAACATCACCAGGATACGGTCGGCCAGCGACAGGATCTCTTCCAGCTCGACCGATACGACCAGCACCGCGCAGCCGGCGTCACGGCTTCTGACCAGTTCGCGGCGGATGAATTCGATGGCGCCGATGTCGACGCCGCGCGTCGGCTGCCCCACCAGCAAGAGCTTGGGATTGCGCGCCATCTCGCGCGCCAGGATCAGCTTCTGCTGGTTGCCGCCGGAGAAGTTCGACGAACGCAGGCCCGGGGTGCGCGGCCGCACGTCGAAGCGTTCCATGAGATCGGCGCAGTATCGGCCGACCGCGGGACCGTCCATGAGATAGTTGTGGCAGAAGGGCTCGCGATCCTGGTAGCCGAGGATCGAGGTCTCCGAGGCGAGGAAGGCCGGCACCAGCCCCTGCCGCAGACGGTCTTCCGGCACATGGGCGACTCCCAGCGCCCGCATCTCGGCCGGATCGACTGGATGGGCGGCGTCCACCGTACGCCCGCAGACGTCCATCTCGCCGCCCGTCGGGCGCCGAATGCCGGACAGGACCTGCAGCAACTCGGTCTGTCCGTTGCCGGAAACCCCGGCGACGCCGACGATCTCCCCCGCCTTGACCTCGAGCGAGATATCGTCGAGCAGGCGCACGCCGCGCCCATCGACCAGCGACAGGTGGCGCGCGGCGAGCCTCGTCTCGCCCTGCCGGGCCGGCGCCTTGTCGAGGTCGAAGCGCACCTGCCGGCCGACCATCAGCTCGGCGAGTTCCTCGGCCCGCGTCTCCGCCGTGCGCCGCTCCGCCACCACCTCGCCGCGGCGCATGACGATCACCTTGTCCGTGACGGCCAGGATCTCGCGCAGCTTGTGGGTGATCAGCACGACCGTGACGCCGCGATCGCGCAGCACGCGCAGGATCTCGAGCAGCCGGTCGGTTTCCTGCGGCGTGAGCACCGCGCTCGGTTCGTCGAGGATGAGGATCCGTGCACCGCGAAGCAGCACCTTGAGGATCTCGACCCTCTGCTGTTCGCCCACCGACAGGTCCGCGATGCGCGCGTCGGGATCGACGGCCAGACCGTATTCGCCGGCGAGCCGCGCCAGGTCCACCTGCTCGAAGCCGCAGTCCTGGCAGACCACCGCCACGGCGGTGTGAAACACCACGGTCTTGCCGCGCATGCGGCGCAACTGGACGGTGGCGCGTTCGTGGTTGCCGGGCTTGCCCAGCGGCTCGCCGTCCAGGTCTGCCACTTGGTCGGAGCCGATCACGATGGCCCGCGGATGCAGGCCGGCCACGGCGCGCGCCTTGGCCAGCGCCAGGCGCAGTGCCAGCGCGCGCGGGGCTTCGTCCGGCCGCGGTGTCTCGTCCACCGCGGGGGCAGCCACGTCGAAGGGCAGGCCCAGTC
>CAZPOS010000321.1:0-5117 GCA_964588065.1 uncultured Reyranella sp. | reverse complement strand
TCAGCCAGTGCCAAATGCTGAAGCTTCCCATTTCACAATGCTCCCAAGATCGATTGCAATCGGCGTGTCGATTTACGTGCGCCGATTATGGCACCCGCCACGAAGCCCCGGCAACCTGTCGAATAAGGTGGTTCTGGGGCGTCAGCGCCCGGTCTGCGCAGGGCTTTCCTCGACGGCGAGGGGCTCGTCCGCCTCGTCCTCCGTCGGTTCGAGCGGCAGATCGGGCTCGTCGGGCCGGAATATGGGGGGCTGCGAACGGGCGTCCAGAAGCCCGGCCGCCTTCAGTTCCTCATGGCCCGGCAGGTCGTCGAGGCTCGGCAGGCCGAAATGTTCGAGAAAAAAGTCCGTCGTGCCCCAGGTCACCGGCTTGCCCGGTGCCCGGCGGCGGCCCATCGGCTTGATCCAATTCTGTTCGAACAGCAGGTCGAGCGTGCCCTTGCTCAAGCCCACGCCGCGGACCTGCTCGATTTCGGCGCGCGTCACGGGCTGGTGGTAGGCGATGATCGCCAGCGTCTCGACCGAGGCCCGCGACAGTTTGCGCGTCACCGGCTTCTCGATCTTGAGCTTTTCGGACAAGTCCGGCGCGGTCCGGAACGCATAGCCGCCCGCCACCTGGACGAGATTGACGCCCCGCGCCGCATACAGTTCGGCGAGATCGGCCAGCAGGCGCTTCACGTCGGCATCGTTGGGCAGGCGCTCGGCCAGCTCCTTCTCCCCGAGTGCCTGGGCGCCGGCGAAGATCAGCGCTTCGAGCAGGCGCAGATGCTGGGCATGGTCGGGCGAGACGACGTCCGTCACCTCGCCTGAAGCCTCTGCGGCCACCGTCGCGATCGACACGGCGGCGACGGCCTCGGCAACGACGGCCTCGACCGGCGCATCCTCGACCGATCCGCCCTCGACCGATCCTCTCTCGACTGGCGCGTCCGCTACCGCGCTCTCCTCTCCGGAATAAGCCTTCGACGGCTTTTCGTCGCCGACCTCTCCGCCATCCTCGTCGTCATCGTCTTCCTCATCGTCCGATTCGTCGGCGTCGTCATCCTCGTCGTCTTCTTCCTCGTCGTCCGAATCGTCGTCGTCGCCGTCTTCCTCGTCCTCGTCCTCGTCCTCGTCGTCTTCTTCCTCATCGTCGGAATCGTCGTCATCGGATTCGTCGTCATCGTCCGAATCACCGTCATCGTCGGATTCGTCCTCCTCGACGGCGTCATCCTCTTTCTTTGGGTCGTCGTCCTTGTCCGCCTCGTCCTTTGCGGCGGCCTGTTCGGCGGCGAGCGCGGGGCTGTCGAGGTCATCGACCTCGGAGGTGGCTTTCTCGATGTCTGACATGTCGGGGACCGTCACGGTTGCTCGGTACGTCTACGCAGATGGATGGGGCCGAAGCGCTCGGTCTGGCGCAGCTCGATCTGGCCGTCTTTGGCGAGCTGGAGGCCGGCCACGAAGGTCGCGGCGATCGCCGAGCGGCGGCGCGCCGGATCGGTGAGCCCGGCCGGCAGGAACGCTTCCAGCGACTGCCAGTCGATGGCGATGCCGAGCATCCGGCCCAGCCGCTCCGCCGCCTCCTCGACCGAGAAGAACTCCATCGGCTTGATCTGGTAGGTGTCGGCGTCCTTCGGCCTGACCTGCGTGCCATAGGCGCTCAGCAGATCGTAGAGCTTCACGTCCCACACCGCACGGCGCACGACGACGATGCCTTCGGGCTGGCCGCGCGAGAAGATGTCCCGGCCGAGCTGCGGCCGCGCCATGAGGCGCGCACCGGCCTCCTGCATCGCCTCGAGGCGCCGCAGCTGCCATTGCAGCGCGTCGGCCATTTCCTGGCCCGACGGCTCCTCGCCGGCCGGCGGCTCGGGCAGCAGAAGGCGCGACTTCAGGTAGGCGAGCCATGCCGCCATCACGAGATAGTCGGCCGCCAGCTCCAGCCGCATGCGCCGGGCCTGGTGGATGTGGGCGAGATACTGGTCGACCAGCGCCACCATCGAGATCTTGCGCAGGTCCACCTTCTGGTCGCGCGCCAGATTCAGCAGCAGGTCGAGCGGACCCTCGAAGCCCTCGAGATTGACGATCAGCTCGCCCTCGCCTGGCGCGATCACGTCGGGTCCGGTCGCCGCAAAGGCGTCGCCCGTCGCAGCCGGCGCCTCGGGCGCGGCCGGGGTCGCGTCAGCCGGCGCTGCGGCGCCGTCGGCGGCGGACGCCTCCTCGGGGGGCGGGCTGGCGGGTTCGGTCATGCTGTCCCGGTTTAGTCAGCGGAAGCGCCTGCCGCCACAGGATTTGGCCGAGCCTTATCCCCATTCCGGGAGGAGTTCGGCGAGGCGGCGGGCGGCTTCGGCCAGCCCGCGGGCGCCGGCCGGATCGCGATGGCGGGAGAGGAAGCCTCGGCCGTCGAGGAAACGTCGATGCGCGCGCTCCGTCATCGGCCCGGTGCGCCCGGCGATCTCGACCATTTCGGCCATCCGGCCGTTGCAGTGCAGGGCAATGTCGCAGCCGGCCGCCAGCGCCCGCGCCGCCCGGTCGCCCAGCGACCCGCCCAGCGCCTGCATCGAGAGGTCGTCCGACAGCAGCAGCCCGTCGAAGCCGATATGCGACCGGATCACATCCTGCACGGCGCCGGCAGAAACCGTGATGCAGGCCTCGGGATCGATCGCCTCGAACAGGAGGTGGCCGGTCATCGCCCAAGGCAGGTCCGACAGCAGCTTGAACGGTACGAAATCGGTGCGCTCCAGTTCGGCGCGCGAGGCCGTGACCCGCGGCAGCGCCTCGTGGCTGTCGACCGTGGCCCTTCCGTGCCCGGGAATGTGCTTGATGACCGGCATCACGCCCTCGGCCATCAGCCCCTCGGCCGCGGCCCGACCCAGCGCCGCGACCGGTTCGGGCCGGTCGGCATAGGCACGGTCGCCGATCACGGCATGGGTCTCGGGAAAGGCGATGTCGAGCACCGGCAGACAATCGACGTCGCAGCCAATTCCAGCCACGTCGGCCGCCAGCAGCCGCGAATTGAGCTTCGTCGCCTCGAGCCCGGCATCGGGATTGCGGGCATAGAGGTCTCCCAGCAACCGGGCGGGCGGCGCCTTGCGCCACTGCGGCGGGCGCAGCCGGGCGACCCGTCCGCCTTCCTGGTCGATCAGCACCGGCGCCTCGCCGCGCGCCACGCAGGAGCGCAGGTCGTCGACCAGGCGGCGGGTGCCATCGACCGTGCCGACGTTGCGGGCGAACAGGATGAAGCCCAGCGGATCGGCGTCGCGGAAGAAGGCGCGCTCCTCCGACGACAGCTCGGTCCCGGCGCATCCCAGGATGAGGGCGCGCGGGCGGCTCATGGGAGAGACCTCATCGGGGTCTCAGCGGGCGGGCGGGACCGAGACGCAGTCGGTCTTGCGGGCCTTCAGCGAGGCACAGACGGAATGGGCCTGCTTCTCGTCAAGCGGGCCCGCCTGCACGCGATACCAGACGCCGCGATCGCCGAGGTCGACACGGACCGCCTGCATGCGCAGGTTCGCGAGCTGCTCGCCGTGCGCGCTCTGCAGGCGCGCCCAGGTCGACTTGGCGACGTCCTCGTTCTTCACGGACGCCACCTGAATGCGCCAGCCACCGGTGGGGCCGGACATGTTCTCGATCAGGCTGGCGATGCTGGGGCCGCTCTCGGTCGTCGTCGGCGTGTTGTTCGCCGGCTGCATGTTCGGCGGATTGGCGGGCACCTTCGGTTCGGTGACGGCCGGCGCGGCGCTGGTCGAGGCCGGTTGCAGCGGCGTCGGCGTCTTCGTCGTCCCGGGGGTGGCCGCGGTCTCTGTTTCCCTCGGCGCAGCCGGCAACGGCAGCCCGTTGGCGGGCAGCTTCGGCGTCACGGCGACCGGCAGCAGCTTCTCGGGCTGCGTCGGCACGGTGCCGGGCGAGATTCGGTTGAAGACTTCCTTGTCCTGGTTGGGCGGCACGAGACCGCCGGCATTCTCCGGCTTGACACGGGCCGGCGTCGTCGGCGCCTGGACGACCAGCGGTTCCAGCCCGCGGCCGCCCGCCTTGACGTCCTGGTTGTGCGCCCACCAGACCACCGAGCCGAAGCTCGCGACGGCCGCGATCGAGACCATCACGGTGAGGATCTGGCCGCGCCGGCGATTGACCCGCATGAGAAGCGAGTCCCGCGGCGGCGGGGGGATCGAATCGGGTTCATGCGCGACGGGCCGAGGCGGAGGATCGAGCCGCACAGCTACCGACTCGTTGGGCCGGTAGATCGTTGGTCCGTCGCCGGAGGGGGACCGGCGAACATGCATTTGTTATCTCATTTCATCGACGGGCGTTACGCCGAAGACCTTTAAACCTGATCCTATCACAAATCCGATTCCCTGTACCAATGCCAGACGCGCCCGCGTGAGATCGGAGTCGCCTTCGATCACGAAGCGCAGGCCCGGCTCTTCCCTTCCCCGGTTCCAGTGGGAGTGGAAGGCAGCGGCCAGGTCGTAGAGGTAGAAGGCGATACGGTGCGGCTCGTGCGCCACGGCCGCCGCCTCGACCTGACGCGGCCACTGGGCGATCATCCGGATCAGCGCGAGTTCGCCGGCATCCGACAGCCGGTCGAGCGGCACGCCGTCGAGACCGTCGGTCGCGACACCAGCGGCCGCCGCCTGGCGCATCACCGAGCGGGTCCGCGCGTGGCCATACTGAACATACCAGACCGGGTTGTCGCGTGACTGTTCGGTGGCCTTCACCAGGTCGAAGTCGAACGGCGCATCGTTCTTGCGCGTGAGCATGGTGAAGCGCACCACGTCGGGCCCGACCTCGTCGAGCAGGTCGCGCAGGGTCACGAAGGTGCCGGCACGCTTGGACATGCGAACGAGCTCACCGTTGCGCATCACGCGCACCAGCTGGCAGAGCTTCACGTCGAGCTCGCCCTGCTTTTCGGTGATGGCGCTGACCGCCGCCTTCATGCGCTTGACGTAGCCGCCATGGTCGGCGCCCCAGACGTCGATCATGTCGGCGAAGCCGCGCCGGTACTTGTCGTGGTGATAGGCGATGTCGTTGGCGAAGTAGGTCCAGCTGCCGTCCGACTTCTTGAGCGGCCGATCGACCTCGTCGCCAAACTGGGTGGCGCGGAACAGCGTCTGCTCGCGGTCTTCCCAATCGTCCGGCAGCTGACC
>CAZPOS010000320.1:0-5119 GCA_964588065.1 uncultured Reyranella sp. | reverse complement strand
GCAGGGTCAGCGATTCCTGCCAGCCGAGGTAACACGCCTCGGTCGGGATCACCGCGGGGATGCCCTCCTGCACGATGTCGATCTCGGTGCCGACCATCACCTTGCGGAGGACGATCGTGGTCTGCATCTCGCCGGGCAGGTTGGGATCGTCGAATTTGTCGGTGTGGCGGATGCGCTCGTTGGGCACCAGCTCGACGAAGGTGCCGCCGAAGGAATGGCTGTTGCCCGACGAGAAGTTGGTGAAGCTCATGCGATAGCCGCCGCCCTCGCGCGCATCCATCGAGTGCACCTTGCCGGTGAAGCCGTGCGGCGGCAGCCACTTGGCCATCGCGTCGGCGTCGAGGAAGGCGCGGTAGATGCGCTCGGGCGGGGCGGTCAGCACGCGGTGCAGGCGGACGGTTCCGGTCTCGGTCGACATGGTTCTGCTCCTCCTTGGGCGCGCAGTCTCCCCCGGCCGGTGCGCACCTTCAAAATAGGTTCACTATGGTCTGGCATTAGCTCCGTCGTGCCGACCAAGCTCATCGACGTCTTCCTGCGCGACGAATATCTCCGCTCCTATTCGATCGCGCTGGGCTTCGTGCACGCCCCGATCTTCGAGCAGGACTACATCGACCGCGCCCGCGCCCGCATGCAGGCCGACGGCTGGTCGGCCGAGGAAGTCCGCCAGGCGCGCTTCGTGGTCCGAGAAGGGGACTGAGGGAACTTCGCGGCCGCCGGGCCTTTGATAAGGCTCCCCGGACGGAGCCATTCATGCGCGGCATCGTGCACCACATCGACCTCACCGTGCGCGACCTCGCGGTCTCGGCGCCGTTCTACGACGCGCTGCTCTCCTTCCTCGGCTATCGCCGCGTGAAGCAGGAGGCGGCGCTGCATGTCTGGGACCTGGCGCCCGAGGGAAGGCTGCTGGCCGGCTTCGCCCTGCGCGCCGCCCGCTCGGACCGCCCGCACGACCGCACCACCGCCGGTCTCCATCATCTCGCCTTCCGCGCCGCCGACCGCGCCGACGTCGCCGCCGCCCATGCGCTGATGAAGCAGCACGGCGCCACCATCCTCGATCCGCCGGCCGACTACCCGCAATACGGCGCCGGCTATCACGCGGTCTTCCTGGCCGATCCCGACGGTCTCAAGCTCGAGGTCGTGTACTTCCCGGGGTGAGGGGGCCGCCTACGCACGCACGGTCCGCATCCACACCGCCCCCAAACCTCATCCCGAGGAGCCCGCCGCAGGCGGGCGTCTCGAAGGATGGGCAACAGGCGAGGTGCGCGTGCCGACCCTTCGAGACGCGGCCTGCGGCCGCTCCTCAGGGTGAGGTCGGTACTGGAAGATCACTAAGCCTTCACCGGCCCCGGCAGATCGAGCCCCACCCCGCTCAGATGCCCGAACGTCCGGTGCAGCCGCTCGATCACCGGCGCGGGCAAAGGCGGCCGCAGGATCGATTCGATGTTGGCCTTCACATGCGCCCGGTTGCCGGTGCCGAACAGGATGACGTCGGCGCCCTCCTCGTGGCGCGCATAGCGATAGGCCGCATCGGTGATGCTGGCCGCGCCGCCCTCGCGCACGAGGAAGTCGAGCGGGTCGCCGTCGGCCACCACCGCATGCCGCAGCAGCCGGCGCTTCCACCAGTTGCAGCGTGCCGATGCCGCGCCGCCGCGTCACCGGAAACACCTTGGAGCGCGCGCCCTGGTTCACCAGGCTGTAGGCCAGCATGATGACCTCCCACGGCGCCTCAAGGGCGGCGCGCGCGAGCATCGCCTGCTCCGGATCGCGCGGCCCCGTCTCGGTGAGGCCGACATGGCGCACCTTGCCCTGCTCCTTGAGCCGCAGCAGCGCCGGCGCCAGCACGTCGCGATGATGCTCGTAGGCCGCGGGACCGACCGCGTGGAAATGGAACACGTCGACATGGTCGAGCCCGAGCCGCTTCAGCGACGCCTCGACCTTCCGCGTCACCGTCTCCGCCGTGTCCTCGGCCTTGAACAGCGCCTTGGTCGAGATCACGAGATTGTCGCGGTCATAGGCCTTCACCGCCGCGCCCACGATCTCCTCGGTCCCGTAGACCTCGGCCGTGTCGAGGAAGTTCACCCCCAGATCGATCGCCGCCCGCGCGACCCCCACGCACTCCTCCAAACTCGCCCCGCGCCCCAGCCCCAGCCGGCTGTTGCCGCCGCAGCCGAGCCCGGCGACGGAGACGGTGAGGCCGGTGTTTCCGAGGGGGTGGTAGTCCATGAGGGGCTCCTGTTGGTTGACTCGGCCATTGTAGACTCGATCGACGTCCTCGCTGCTCTCCATTCGCCTACACGGCACCCATAGCAAAGGTGTTTGATGGGCAGCGAAAGCAAGCCACGCATCATAAGTTGTATGTGTGGTAAGTTGGTATGATGGATGACGGAAAGAAGCGACCTTGGGGAAGAGCAGGCTGGTGGAATGCGGCCGGCCTCGGTCTTCTTGCGGCTGGTCTTCCGGTCGTTCTTGCCAATAGCCCCGCCTTGGGGTGGGGACTGATCATAGCGGCGGCAATGACCTTCATGGTTGCCGCGATGATCCTGCTACACCGGCCCAAGACGCATGACGTACCGCATCGGATGACGCCTATATTTGCAATTCCGCCAAGTGTTGCACCTGCATCCGATGACGAAATTAATATGCAAGACGCGTTCGAATTGATCGCCGAACGTATAGGAATTCCGATGCATGGGCACGACACTAAGTCGACAGACGCCAGGCTGACCATCTTTCGTGATTTACGCCAGAAGGCACGCGACGGAACGATCATTATTCGAGGGCGCGAGCAGCCCTTTGGTATGCTCGGAAGCTCATACAAACCACGAGAGAACATACCGCCTGAGCACTGGAAGCGCATGGATTTTGATTCTGTGCGGTACATCTTTGCTACTGAACGCGAGACAATCATTGAGGCGGCTACAGACCCGGACGACGACAATAGACGGGACAATCCAACTCCATATGTGGATCTCACTGTAAGCCGAGCGTCCATCGAGAAGGAGTGGCCGCGAATATCTCCGACTAGCGCGCACATGATCTCCGTTAATGAGTTTCTGGCGGCGGCTGAGAAGCACGGATGGCGCTTCGATTCAAAAAGTATTGACGTGAACAGGCTTCAGATTGGTCTGCGCGAAGCAGCGGCGAACGGACGAGTGAAGGTCTACGGCCGTAGAAGCACATCCGTGCCTTCAGTCACAAGGAATGAGCCGCGCGTCGTTATACCTGCTGAGATTTGGAAGACGCACTGGCTCATTCTGTTGTCTGTGCTTCCGCCGATGAACGGAGAGAACTTTGACACGGCGGCGCAGGTGCCGACTGAAAAGCCGTCATACGTCGACATCCATTTTGGAGTCGAGGTGCTGGAGTGGTTGATGAGGGAAGCGGAGCAATACCGGCACATTAAGCTTTAACATTGTGGTGGATTGATCTGAACAAGCGGGGGAGCAAGGTCTTGCCTATTCCATATGCCAAGCACGAGCGAATCTGGCTAGAAAGCCATCCGGACTACACAGAGAAGTGGGTTCAAGCGCTGATCGCCGAAGATCCTTCGATAGTTGGTCTCGGGGATGTTGATCTCCTGGCGCAAGAGCGTATTCAGCCCCGAGCAGGGCGACTGGATTTGCTTCTGCGAGACGTTGAGGCCAACAGGCGTTATCAAGTTGAGTTGCAGCTTGGCGCTACCGATGAAACGCATATCATTAGGACCATCGAGTATTGGGACATAGAGCGTAAGCGCTATCCGCAATACGATCATTGTGCGGTGTTGATCGCCGAAGACATCACCAGCCGATTTCTCAACGTGATTTCTCTCTTCAACGGGACAATGCCGTTCATCGCTATTCAGATGCAGGCGATTAAGGTGGGTGACGTTGTAACTCTCGTTTTTACTACTGTGATGGATGAGCTTCGTCGCGGCGTGATTGATGAAGACGAGGAGGCGATTTCAGTTCCCAGCGACAAGCCGGCATGGGTGAGTAAAGCTAGCGAGGAAACGGTCTCGCTTGCTGACGATGTTCTTCAGATTGCTAGGACGTTCGATCCGACGTTGGCGTTGAAATACAACAAAGGCTACATCGGTCTAACGCGGGACGGCAGACCATATAATTTCATCGAGCTTGTCCCGAGGCGAAACAACATCATCGTTAACTTCAAGTTGCCGAAAACTGAAGAGAATGACGCAAAATTCAACGAAGCTGATTTCGAGCAGCTCACGTATTCCCTTACTTGGCGGCAGTACAGGCTTCGATTGACGGCTGTCGATGTCAAAGAAGAATCTGGGGCGCTAAAGGAATTACTCAAGCTGGCTTATGATGCTCGAGGTGCTTAGGCTTCTCTACTTGGCATGTGCTCCGCCAACCCCTCCAACGCCTTTGCCCCATCGCCCTTGAACGTCGGTCCGTGCATCAGCGCGATCGTCGTCGGCTTCAGCGCGGCCAGCCTTCGTAAGGTCGGCACGGCCATCTGCGTCGACGGCATGAACGGCAGGCGCTCGGCGACCGCGAGGGCGGGGGCGACGGTGTCGCTTTCGGTGGTGGGGTCGGCGGGGCCGGTCTGGGTGAAGAGGTCGCTGCTGAACAGCGTGCCGGTCGTCTCCTCGTAGATCAGGCCGGCGTCCCAGTTGTGCGGCACGTGCGGCGTGTCGAGCCAGCGGACGCGCTTGCCGCCGAGGTTGGGACCTCGCTATCCTTGAGCGCGCGCGGTGGGTGGTCGGTCTGTCGGGGGCCGGATGGTGCGGCCGGACTGGCCTTGCGCCGGCTGGTCGTTGCGCGTACCGGCGAGCCATCGGCTCGGCGCGCCGCTTTCGTCGCCCTGGGGCATGGGCGGTCGGTGCGGCGCGGTTTACTCAGTGTAATCAATGGCTTAGCTGTATCGATGATCAGCAGGAGGGGCTCGTCAGGTCGGTGGAGCCGCGGCAGAGTCGGCCAATATTCGAAATATCCGAAATAAACGAAACAGTCGAAATGGATGTCGCACCCTGTAGATGATAACCGTTCGCGCAAGAATGTTGCGCGCGGGTGTGGGCAGCCCGCCTGTTGCCCATCCTTCGAGACGGCCGCGAGGCGGCCTCCTCAGAGTTTGTGAATCTTTGTCTTTAGAATTCACTGCATTGGTGATTCCA
>CAZPOS010000319.1:0-5130 GCA_964588065.1 uncultured Reyranella sp. | reverse complement strand
TCCTGTTCATGGGCGTGATCGGCCTGATCTTGGCCGGTATCGTCAACATGATCTGGCCGTCGGGAACGATGAGCTTCATCATCTCCGCCGCCGGCGTCCTGATCTTCTCGGGCCTGATCGCCTACGACACCCAGAAGATCAAGGAGCAGTATTCCGAGGCCTGGGGTACGGAGATGGTCGAGAAGATCGCCGTGTTCGGCGCGCTCAGCCTGTACCTGGACTTCGTGAACCTGTTCCAGTTCCTGATGAGCTTCATGGGCCAGTCGCGCGACTAGCCGACTGAACCTCAGAGACACACCAAGGGCGCCCGGGTCGAGAGACCCGGGCGTTCTGCTTTTGAGGGCGATGGTGGACGGGCCAAGATTGCGCCCCACGCCTGCCGCCCTATACTTTCGAGATGCGGCGCACTTCCTATGAGCAGATGAATTGTTCGATCGCCTCGGCGCTCGACGTCGTCGGCGAGCCCTGGACACTCCTCATCGTGCGCGATGCGTTTTACGGCGTGCGCCGCTTCGACGACTTCCAGGAGAATCTCGGCATAGCCCGCAACGTGCTGACGGCGCGGCTGAAGAAGCTCGTGGAGGCCGGCATCTTCCGCAAGAGCGCCTATCGTCAGCGTCCGCTGCGCCACGAGTACCGTCTCACCGAGAAGGGCGCCGCCCTCTTTACCGTGATCGTCGGGCTCAAGCAGTGGGGCGACCGCTACGGGGCGGCCGCGCGCGGCGGCAAGCCGATGGAACTGGTGGATCGCGCCGACAACCGGCCGCTCGAACCCGTCCTGATCGACGCCGAAAGCGGCCGCCGACTCGAACTCACCAACGTGCGTGCCGTGGCGGGGCCGGGCGCCGACGAAACCACGCGTACGTTCTTCGATCGTCTGGCGCTCAATCGCCCGGCTAAGTGAGTGCTAATCCTTCTCGGGTTCGAGCCGCTTTCCGTCGATCAGGCGCGTGGCGCGCTCCGTGGCGTCTCTGTCCGCTTCTTTTTGAGCCAACGTGCGGCCGAAGCGGCGGCGGTTCGCGTCCGCTTCCGCTTCGCGATCGCGTCTTGCCTTGTCCTTGCGGGCGCGTCGCAGGTTGACGATCTCGGCCATGGATTTCTCTATGCCGTGCCTGCAGTCGATGCGCTAGTCTCGCCTCGCCGGACCGGGGAGCCCTGCCATGACACCAACAACCCGCAAGCGTCTCCTGATCGGCGGCGGCGGCATCGTCGCGCTGCTGGTCGTAGCCCTCGTGGCCTTGCCTGCCCTCATCGACGTCAATTCCTACAAGCCGCTGATCGTCTCGCAGGTGAAGACGGCTACCGGCCGCGACTTGGTGATCGACGGACCGATCTCGCTCTCGATCTTCCCGACGCCGACCGTCAGCATGACCGGCGTGAAGTTCTTTAATGCGGCCGGTTCCAAGAACGCCAACATGGTCGAGGTGAAGTCGGTCACCGTGAAGCCGTCGCTGCTCGCGCTGCTGGGCGGCAACATCGAAGTGAGCGAGGTGACGCTCGTCGAACCGAAGATCGTGCTGGAGATCAACGCCGAGGGTAAGCCGAACTGGGAGTTCGCGCCGTCGGTCGCCGAAGCGAAGCCTGCCGCTCCCAAGCCCAGCGCGCCGCGACCCCTTTCGCTGGGGCGCCTCACCATCGACAATGGCACGCTGATCTTCAGCGATTCCAAGGCCGGCGTGTCGGTCGTCGCCGAGAAGGCGAACTTCGCAGCCTCGGTCGGCTCGATCGACGGTCCCTATTCGCTGGCCGGCGATGCCTCGATCAACGGCGCGCCGCTCAGGCTCGATCTCGCGGTCGGCGCGCGAGGCGCCAACGGCCACACCGCCGACCTGGCACTGCAGGCCGGCGGCGGCAAGCTCGGCTTCAAGGGCGCGCTGAGCGAGCTCGGTGCGGCCGCGAAGATTTCCGGCATGGCTTCGGCCTCGGCCGACTCCCTCACCACCTTCGTGGGCACGCTGGTGACGCTGGCGGGGCAGCCCGCGCCGGCATTGCCGGCCTTGCTCGCCGGCAAGTTCAGCTTCGACGGAGCGGTCGACGTTTCGCAAACGGCATTCGCCGCCCGCGATTTCAAGATCGCCCTGGGTCAGGACAACGGCTCGGGCTCGCTGTCGGTCATTCTCAAGCCCAGGCTGGCCGTCGAAGGCAGGCTCGCCGTGCCGAAGCTCGACCTCGACCGCTGGCTGGCCGCTCTGCAGCAGCCCGCGGCCGCGGCGAGTCCGGCTGCTCCCGCTGCGCCCTCGACCGGTGCGCCGGCGGCGACGTCGCAGAGCTTCCTGGGCGACCTCACCGCCAAGGTCGCCTTCGAGGTCGGCGAGGTGATCTACAACAAGCAGCCGGTGCGCAACGTGGTGGTCGAGATCGACGCCAAGGGCGGCGCCGTCGCGGTGCCGAAGCTCACCGCCACGCTGCCCGGCGACATGGTCCTGCAGGCGCAGTCGACGCTGACGGGCGATGCGGCGCGTCCCGGCGTCACCGGCCAGTTCAGCCTGGTCGGGCCCAAGCTGCGCGAGACGCTGTCCTGGCTCGCCGTCGACCTGTCGTCGGTGCCGCCCTCGAAGCTGCAGAAGCTCAGCCTGCGCGGCCGCATGTCCTCGACCGGCGGCAACGTGCAGGTGAGCGATGCCGTCTTCGAGCTCGACGATCTCAAGGGCAATGGCGGGGTGACGGTCAACTTCACGGTGCCATTGTCGATCGTGACCAGCGTGAACATCGACACGCTCGATCTCGATTCCTTCCTCGTTCCGACGCGGCAGAAACCAGCCGCTGCCGCCTCCGGCGCCGCGGCTCCCGCCAGGGGGCCGGCCGCTGCCGGCCCTTCGGTCGGCCTCAAGGCCAGGGTGGCCAGGCTCATCTACAACAAGGAGACGATCCAGGGCGTCGATGTCGACGTGGCGCTGCAGGGGAGCACGTTGCGGCTGAACGACGTCAAGGTGTCGAACCTGGGCGGCGCCCGTCTTGCCGTGCGCGGCACCCTCGCCAACTATTCGGCGCCACAGCCGCGGGCCGACATCGCCTTCAATTTCGAGGCACCCGACATGAGCCGCGTGCTGAAGGTCGCCGGCACCACCGGGCCGGCCGATCTCGGCGCGGTGAGCGCGAGCGGCGGCGTCGCCGGGACGGCCGAGCAGCTCACGCTGCGCGACGTCAACGTCAACGCCATGGGCCAGAGCGTGAAGGCGAACGGGACGCTGGCCCTGCCGGGGGCCTCGAAGGGGGCGCCGCAGTCGGCCGCCTACAAGGGCACCCTGGTGCTGAACGGCCAGGCGGTGGACGGGTCGATCGATGCCCGCCTGACCGGCCGCACCACCATCAATGCCGACCTGAGGGCGAGCGTTCTCGACCTCGACCGGATCGGCGGCAGCGGCGGCGCGCCGGCAAGACCGGCCGCGCGCGGTGCGGCGGCCGCCAAGCCCATCGACACGGCGCCGCTGCGCAGCATCGATGGCTCGCTGAAGCTGGTGGCCGGCACGCTGGTCAGTTCGCCGCTGCGCATCGGCAATGCCGACCTGTCCGCATCGCTGAAGGATGGCGTGCTGACGGTCCAGCACTTCAAGGGCTCGCTCTATGGCGGTTCTCTCGCGCTCGCGGGCACGGTCAATGCCACCCGGCCGGCGCTCTCCGTCGACTTCAAGGGCGATGCCAACAGTATCATCCTGGGCGAGATGCTGCGCAGCACCTCCGGCTCCAACCAGTTCGGCAGCGCCATCAAGGTCACGGTCGACGGCAAGCTGAACGCCAACGGCATCACCGTGCGCGGCGCCGGTACGACCGCGGACCAGATCAGGGCTTCGATGGCGGGCGGCGCCCAGCTGAGCGGGCACGTCTTCATCGGGGCCGACCGGGCGCTGCAGATGCTGGGATCGATGGCGGCCGGCGCGGCCAGCACGGTGATCGACCAGACCCTGGGCAACGTGCTGGGCGCCGTCGGCCAGCGCGGCATGTCGCCCACCAGCATGCTGAACGCGATCTCGCTGGTGTTGAACCGCTTCGTGAACCATGACAGCCCGATCGCGGGCCACGTCGATTTCGCGGGGGGCGTGCTGACGGACAAGGGGCTCAGCGTCCAGGGCAATCGCGCCACGGCCCGGATCTCCACGCGGACCAACCTCGCGGCATCGACCACCGATACGACGGTGAATTTCTACATCGCGGAGGACAGCTCGGCCCCGTACTTGATCACGACCGCGCGCGGCTCGATGTCGTCGCCGGCGCTCAACGTCACGCGCGGCTCCGCCAAGGATCCGCCCGGCATGGCGAGCACGCTCCCGGGCGCGCAGCAGTTGCAGCAGCTGGAGCAGGTCCTGCCGGGACAGCAGCGTTCGATCATCCCCAATATTCCGATTCCCCTGCCAAACATCTTCGGTCGTTAGGAGTTGCCGTGCTGGATCGTCTGAAGTCGGTGCTGAAGGCGCGGTTCGGTTCCGCGCCCGCTCTGTCGGAGGCCCCGAAAGGGGTCGAGGTCCTGGCCGAGATGGCCAACCGCCGCGTCGTGCGGCGCTATTCCGACAGGCCGCTCGACCCGGCGCTGCTCGACACGCTCTGCGCGGTGGCCCTGTCCGCGCCGTCTAAGAGCGACCTGCAGCAGGCCGACATCGTGGTCGTCACCGACAAGGATCAGCGCGAGAAGCTGCAGGCCCTGATCCCGGAGAACCCCTGGGCCGCCGCCGGTCCGGCGCTCCTGGTCTTCTGCGGCAACAACCGGCGGCATCGGCTGCTGTTCGACTGGCGCGGGCGGCCGTTCGTGAACGACCATCTCGACTCGTTCTTCAATGCCGCCGTCGACGCCGGCATCGTGCTCGCCACTTTCATCGCCGCCGCCGACCGGGTCGGGCTGGGGACCTGTCCGATCAGCCAGATCCGCAACCAGGCGGCAAGGGTCTCCGAGGTGCTGGGCCTGCCTCGGCATGTCTTCCCGGTAGCCGGACTTGGGGTCGGCTGGCCGTCCTTCGAAGGCGTCATGAGCCCGCGCCTCGGGCTCGACGTGTCGATTCACCGCGACCGCTACGATGAGACCGGGCTCAAGGAAAAGATCGAGGCCTACGACCGGCGGCGCAACGAGACGCAGCCGTACAAAACCCAGCGCTTCGTGGAGAAATTCGGCGAGGACGCGGCCTATGGCTGGTCCGAGGA